>CAIMFR010000073.1 GCA_903840375.1 Candidatus Adlerbacteria bacterium | reverse complement strand
GCAGAACGCCACTAATGTTGATTTGTTCATGATGACTCCGAGCATCTCCTCTCCCATGGGTCCGGGTTCAGATTCAGAAACTATACCGATTACTTTTGGAGAACTACATACATTTCTGGTAGATTCTTCACAGTTTGGTTTTGAACCGCTTTTGATGAATGGAATGGACAAGGTGTATTGCTACCTACCCTCTATGCGAGGCGAGAATCCAGATAAGCGCCATTTGAACCAATTCTTTCACTGTGAAGCTGAGGTGAGAGGTGGCCTAGAAACACTCACGCCAGTTATTGAGGGGTACATAAAAGCTTTGTGCCAGTCGTTATCACTTATGCCAAATATTATTGAGCGTATAAGTCTGGAACCTAATGTTACAAAAGCGACACTCTCTAAAATATCTTCACTTCCTTCATTTAAAAAAATAACTTTTGATGAAGCTATAGTGATTCTGCGAAAAAGCGGTAATGCAGGGTTGTTTACTGAAACTGAACACGGCTGTGACATGAGTTCTCAGGGAGAACTGGAGATCGACCAGATGAAAGGGGAGTTAGACAGGTTGGGATTGCATCAGCGGTAGAGGTGGAGCGATAGAGACAAAAGAATAGTTGTGATGTATTATATTTGCCGTGAATCAGTCAATCTCCAAAACCATCTTCCAGGAATTTCTCTCTTGCCCAAAAAATATTTGGCTCAAGCTACACAAGCCGGAACTCCTCGACAAGTTTGTTCTGTCAGAATTCGAGCTGCATCTTGTGGAACAGGGGAATGAGGTGGAGTCGCTTACCCACGCTCTTGAAATTTTTCGTGGAGGCATAGAAGTGCAGTCAAAAGGAGAGGAAAGAGTCACAGAAACTCTGCGCCTCATGACCGAGAAAATACCCGTAATTTTTCAAGCCACTTTTATTGAGGATGGTTTTATCGTTCGTAACGATGCGCTCAAGTACAACGCCGCTGATAAGTGTTGGGATCTATATGAAATAAAGGCGACAAACTCGATCCATGAAGGTGGCCACACGCGAGATCATATTGTGGACATAGCGTTTCAGGTGTCAGTGTTGCGCCGGGCAAATGTCCCGCTTGGCAAATGCTTTCATGTTCGACTCAATAAAGAATATGTGCGTGCCGGAGATCTTGATGTAGAAGCGTTGTTTGAAATTGAGGACGTAACCGAGAGAGTTCAAGGATGCATAGCAGAGGTAGAGGCAAAAATGGAGGTGGCTATCGAATATCTCAACAACGAAAAAGAACCCGTCGGAGGATGTGAATGCGTCTATAGCGGAAGGCGGAATCATTGCACGATGTTCGGGTACATAAATCCGCAGGTCCCGGACTATTCCGTACATGATCTATCTCGTATACATAAAACGAAATTAGTTAAACTTGTGGAGCAGGGGATATATGCCCTTGGCGATATTTCTGACCCGGATGATCTCAAACTTTCAGAGAAGCAGAGGAATCAAATAGTGGTCCACAAGTTGCAGAAGCCAATAATCGATATTGAAAAAATTAGGGAAGAATTAAATGCGCTTACATTTCCTCTATACTTTCTTGATTACGAATCTTTTCCGTCGGCAATTCCCGTCTTCAATGGATACAGTCCGTACCAGCAGATCCCGTTTCAGTTTTCACTGCACATTTTAAGAGAGCTCGGCGCAGAACTCGAACATGTTGAATATTTACAGACAGCTTTTAAAGATCCGTCAGAGGGTGTGGCAGAATTGCTAAAGGAACACGTGGTGGGCGGCACGGTCGTCGTGTGGTACAAGCCGTTTGAGACAGCAAGAAATACCGAGATCGGAAAACGTTTGCCGCAGTACGCAGCTTTTTTCGAGCAAATGAATAGTTCGGTCTACGACCTTATGGATATATTTTCCGGCCAGCACTATGTCCATGACGGTTTCCGCGGGAGCACGTCTATCAAGAAGGTGCTTCCAATAATAGCTCCGGAACTTAGGTATGATGATCTTGAAATACACGAAGGCGCGCAGGCGTCCAAATCTTGGTGGACAATGGTAGCTCCCGAGACTTCCAATATGGAGAAGAGTGAAATAGAAAAGAATCTAAAAATTTACTGCGGCCGAGACACATACGCCATGTATGTGATCTGGAAGCATCTGCAGGAGATGGTCTGAAAATTTACGTGTGTGGAGGGAAATAAAACTACCGAGCTGCGATTCATAAAATTTCTTCGTGCAAATAAAATAACCGGCTGGCGCAGACATTGGCCCTTGTTTGGTCATCCGGACTTTGTGTTTGCGAAGGATGGGATTGCTGTTTTTATAGACGGCTGTTTTTGGCATGGTTGTAAAAAAAATAGAATGATACCGAAGCAAAACAATCTTTTTTGGAAGGAAAAAATTGGGAGGAATATAAAACGTGACAGGCAAGTGTCTGCAAAGTTAAAACATGACGGTTGGTGCGTGGTCAGGATTTGGGAACATGAACTGAAAAACGGAGAATGCAGAAGTCTCTACCGTATAATTTCTATTATAGAATAGTATAAGTATGTCCAGACATTTTTCGAAAAAGAAGAGGGCTTTGGTTCGGCATTCTCTGCTTTTACTTTTTTGTTCTGTTGGCATCGGCTGCTCGGCCGGGTATGTTTTTTATCATTTTCATATTTCGGGGAAGGACGCTATTCTCTCCTCGTCTGCGCATCTCGGCACTCTCGCCTCCGGCATTGTCGATCCTTCAGACTTGCTCGCCGGTTATATGTTGGGTGCTCCGCCGGATGATACTCGCATCCTTATCGTCCCCGGTCACGAGCCGGAGTATGGCGGAGCGCAGTTCGACAATATAAATGAACGAGACTTGGTGGTGGAGATCGGGCAAGATCTGCAGCACTATTTGCAGGCGAATACAAAAGACACCGTGTTCATGACACGCAACACGCAGGCATGGGCTCCTACTTTCGCCGATTATTTCAAAAATAATATGGCTGTC
>CAIMFR010000072.1 GCA_903840375.1 Candidatus Adlerbacteria bacterium | reverse complement strand
CATAGGAACATCGACCCCCGGTACCGTTCTTTCGGTACAGCAAGCAGTTTCAACGACGCAAAATCAGGTTGTTATTGCATACGATACCACTCGGTACGCTTCAATGCAGGTAGATGCTATAGGAGACCTCACCATAAATTCCCAAAGCGGGAACATATATCTCAACAACAACAACTTCTTCGTATGTTCCGGAGGAGCGTGTCCGCTAATAACTCTACCCGGCACCGGCAACCTGGAAGTCGAAAACAACATGTATCTTGGCTCAACATCTGTTATGTACATCGGTGACGGATTCTCCATTTCATCTACTACAGCTCCATCGATTGGTCCGGCTATCAGCGTTTATGACAAGAACGGTGCTGAGGTCTTAAGAATCGACCAGATATGAGGTAATGCAGGTGTGGATCGTTGACTTTGCACGTTGCGGACGAGATAATTACTTCGTACAGGAATAGAACAAATTTCTGATTTTATTAATTGTAACGATATGATAATTATATGTTTGGACTTGGAATACCGGAGGTTTTAATAATATTGGTAGTGTTCGGTGTGTTTATGTTTGGAAGTGAAAAGGTGAGTGATTTTGCGCGCACGCTCGGCAGGTTCAGCGGCGAGTTCAAGAAGGGAAAACTGGAGATCGAGGATGAAATACGCAAGGTTGAAGAGGAAGTGAAAGGCGTGCGCGCGGCGGTCGAGTCGAAGAAGAAATAATAAAGACATGAAGAATCTTGTTCCTGACATAAGCAATAAAATAAAGAGTAATAAGAAGATCCGCGATGTCCATCGCAAGACTCTTATAGTTTTGGATGTACTGTCAGACAAGTTTTTCGGTGCGACGATCGAAAATGGCGTTAACAGAAATCGTCGGAGGGTTCTTACTGCTTGTATATTGGGCGGAGGTGCGCTTGTTGCGACAAAAGTACTGAGTTCTGTTATGGACATGTTTACAGGTGATACTGTATTAAGTGAAAAGATGTTCGAAAATTTTATCGTGAAGGAAACCGGTCAATCTTTATCATTTTTTGATCGGCAAAGCGGCGAGCCGATCCTCATCATAGATAAATAAATATTATTTAGGTACAATGCTTGGTGATGAATACGGAAGAAGCACAAGCACAGTTCGTGATGCGATTCATAGAGCGTACAGATGTCCTCGCAAAAGAGCTTTTTGACTGTAAACGCTTTGCGGAAGCCGCACATGTTGCGGAAGCCGTCATCGGATTGACCGACGGTACGTTCGGTTCGTTTCTTAATGCAGCACGCTGTCATATATACGGCGGCGATCCTGAACGTGCGGAAGAATTGTTGAATCGTGCTCGTGTGAGCGACTCTCGTGCTCTTGGAGACACCTCTGACATGCAAGTCATGGTTCTGGCACTTGTTTGGCAGGGTAAGTTCAGCGAGGCGGAGGCTGTCATACGAAAGCTAGAAGACAGTCCGGAGAAATTTTATAACCTTGGTTGGCACGCCTTGCGTCGCGGCAATATAAAAGATGCCTTTCCTTTGCTGGAACATGGGCGGTCGATAGGTGTGTGGGGCGACAATGATTTCCACTTAACGACTCGGCGGTGGGACGGTGTTTCTGATCTCAAAGGGAAATCCGTGCTCCTCAATCTTGAGCGAGGTCTCGGCGACCATATAATAGAAGCGCGACATGCGCGAGATCTGGCCGCGCTCGGAGCCATAGTTACCATCCGCACAAACCAGTCGCTTGTTGCTACGCTTAGTCAGGCCGAGGGTGTTGTAGGTGCAACTTCCAATATTGTTCCTCACGATGTGTGGGTTCCCGGTATGGCGGTGCCAGCTTTGTTGCATATGGAAAAACTTGACGGCAGGCCATATCTTAAACCTATTCCATACAAGGCTGCCGAGTGGGCTGAGCGTTTGGGCAAGAAAACAAAACCCCGCATCGGTATTCGTTGGCGCGGCAATCCAAAATTTGAAGATGAACAACGTCGCAAGTTTCCGCCGGAATTATTGTTCAACGCGCTTCGCGGCATGGGGGATCTGTTCTCATTCCAGCGTGACGAGGGGACTGAGTTTTGTCCTCCGTATATCAGGGATCTCTCTTCACAGTTGGTTACTTGGGAAGATACTTGCGCGGCACTCTCGCAGATGGATGTCGTTGTGTCATCGTGCACGTCTATTGTGCATGCGGCGGCGGCAATGGGGGTGAATACGATCGTAATAACCCCGATACTTTCCTATTATCCGTGGGCGGATGAGACGATACTTCCGAGGAGCAATTGGTACGATTCGGTGTTGGTTACGAAGCAGGCGAAGATAGGCAGGTGGAATGAAGCGATAGACCTCGCTGCGGAGCACGTGCAAACATTCCTTTCAGCTAAAAAATAAAATACGAACATATACATGGATAAAGCGAGTTCAGAACAGGTGGTGCCGCCCGCTCTCAATATAATCCTCCGTACTTGCGACCACTCCTCCGTACACAACCGCGAGCGGTTTATAAAAGTGCCAAAGAGGGAATTGATCGCGCGCTGTCTCCGTTCGTTGATAGCGAGTATGAACCTGTGTCCCGAGTCGCTTGTACTCCGCATTCTCGATGATCATTCATCGGCTGAGACTCTGGCGCTTATTCGCGACAGCATTGCACGTTCATTTCATCCGGCTGAGATCGTGCCACTGCGAGAAACTGGTAATCCTGCATCACTTGCGGAATCGTATCGCATGGCCGATCAGTATAAAAATCTGATCTATTTTGTAGAAGATGATTATCTGCACTATCCGGGAGCATTGCCGGAAATGCTTGCCGCGTATCGATTTTTTTCAGCTAAACTTGGCAGCGCTGAAGTAGCTATCGCGCCATACGACAGCCCGTGGAACTACTATGAAGGCGCCGATGTATGTCGCATTGTGCCAGGACAGGGGCGCCCATGGAGAACTCACACGAAGACAACCGCAACGGTGCTCATAACGCCAAAGACGCTTGCAACATTTAGAAGCACATTTGACGCCTTGAGCCGTTATGGAATCGATCCGTCAGTGACGGAGGCGTCTACGATCAATCAAATATGGAAGCGTGGCGTGACTTTGTTCACTCCGATACCTGCACTTGCATTCCACATGGAAGATACGCCGCCAGTCTATGAAGATTGGAAGCCATTGTGGAAGATGTATAAATAATTTATGTCCACATATCAAGTTGTAATCTCGAGATTCGAAGAGGATATCAATTGGGTACGCAATATAAAGATGCCCGTTGTTGTGTACAACAAAGGCGCAAGTGCGACGGGTCTTGAGATGGATCTTCCGGTCATACGCAGGCCAAATTTCGGGAGAGAATCCGAGACATACTTGCATCACATTATAGAAAATTATGATTCGTTGCCGGATTATCTTGTACTTTTGCAGGGGTATCCGATAGACCATTGTTATGACCTGTTCACTATTTTGTCCGATCACGCTGACTCCAATGTTGTCGTTCCGCTTTCCGAATGTTGGAAAAGGGAAACGCTGGATGCGGAATATAACTGGCCCGGATTCAAAGAATACCTGCTTAGTTTGGGGAGTTTGATCGGCCTTCGCGACATGGAGTCTTTGAGTTATTCGACCGGCGCGCAATACATAGTACCGCGCGAGATGATACTGAGGCGTCCGAAGTCTCAGTATCAGGAACTCATAACGAAAGTTAATTATTCGGTCAATCCGCTCGAAGGCTATGTGATGGAGCGTCTCTGGCCATATGTGTTCGGGGCAAATGATGTGAGTAATATGTATCAGTTTGATATTGTGTGGACGTCCGGGTCGCAGATGCATGCGGTTTCTCAAGCCATATCTTTTGTTTTGTCGCACCGGTCGGACATTGTATTTAACGTTGTCGTTGTTGGCGATACTAAATGCGATACCGGTGAGATGTCATGGCTTGGTCGCTGCAAAGTAACTTTGGTAAACACGATATCCGATGCGCTGCAGTATGTCTTAAAAAGTGGGAGAGATCTTGTTTGTTTTATACGTGGTGATGAAGTGTCGATAGACAAAGATCTGTTCCTAGAATTGTTTGAGACATATTATTATTCGAAATTTACTATAAACAACGGCCGTGAGGTGGTCCTGAGTTTAATGCCGAACGCACACGATGCGCCGTATACAAGTAGATACGGGAAGTTGGCAAGAGAATTTAAAAACCCGAATAGGGAATGGAAAGAAGGTGATGCGGGTAGTTCTTCTTTCATAACGCATCACCAAGTATTGAGGAAACATTGGACTGCATTTTTGGAAAATGGCGTGGTAAATGTAGATGCACAACGTTTGTTGAACGGAAGAAATGTGCCGATATTCTTCCCTGCTGTCTCGGACAAAAAATAATAATTATGCAAAAAAGCGAGACAGTGATCCTTGGTGCAGGCATAACCGGTCTTTCCGCCGGGTATGCTTCCGGCGCTCCCGTCTATGAAGCTAGAAAAGATGCCGGAGGCATTTGTTCTTCATACTACATGCGGCGTGGTGCGAAGGAGCGACTCACGCACACACCCGAAGATCATGAAGCGTACCGTTTTGAGATCGGCGGAGGTCATTGGATATTCGGCGGCGATTCTTCAATTCAAGAATTGATTCAGCGATTGGCAGCGTGCAACTCGCATGGACGAAGATCCGGGATATTTTTCCACGAAAGAAAACTGCTCGTGCCATATCCGCTGCAAAATCATGTTTCTCATTTATCGGACATGGAACGCGCGTCTGTCGCTGAAGAAATGTTAAAAAAAGAAAGTGACAAAAGGGAAGTTGGCACAATGTCGGAGTGGCTTGAAGAAAGTTTCGGCAAGACTCTTTGTGAGACATTTTTCCACCCGTTCCATGACCTGTATACTGCGGGACTTTACACAAAGATCGCGCCGCAGGACTCATATAAGACGCCGCGTAATTCTTCACAAAAGGCAAATGTCGGATATAACACAAGCTTTTTATATCCCGAACGCGGATTAGACGCGCTTGTCCGAGAGTTGGCCGATGCATGTGATGTGCGATACGGTAAGCGAGTTGAGTCGATCGACACAAAGAAACATGAGGTTATTTTTTCCGACTCAAGCAACTCAAGCATCCGATACGACAATATCATTTCTACGCTGCCGCTGCACGAGACTTTGCGGATCGCACAGGTGAATGTTGATGAGCGGCCTGACCCGCACACTTCTGTTCTGGTGATAAATATTGGAGCTGTCTCCGGCGAATTTTGTCCGAAAGAACATTGGGTATATATTCCGCATTCGCGCGCCGGTTTTCATCGCGTAGGATTCTATAGCAATGTAGACGCCTCATTTTTACCGCTTTCATCACGAGGTGACAGGGTTGGTATCTATGTAGAAAAGGCATATGTCGGAGGTGCTTGTCCTGACGCGGAAGAGATCGAGAAAATTTCGTGTTCCGTTGTTGAAGAATTAACACAATGGGGCTGGATAAAGGAGACGGAAGTTGTGGATGCTACCTGGATAGATGTTGCTTACACGTGGTCTTACCCCGACTCGCATTGGCGAGAAAAGGCGATCGCGGCTTTGGAAGCGAAAAATATTTATCCGGTCGGCAGGTATGCCCGCTGGAAGTTCCAAGGCATAGCCGACTCGATCAAAGACGGTTTGTCGGCAGGCGAGCGCTGGTGTGTTCGCCGGTGAGACACTACTATATATGCTAACATCCATGCCACCACACTCACCTTCTGATAAAAAAGATCTTGTGATAGGTGTGTTTTTCGGCTACGACCTGCCGGTGCTCAAACCGTGGATACGGTCTATCAAGCAGACGGGATTCACCGGCGACATTTGTCTGATAGCGCTTGATGCCGAAACAGCTCTGCTGGAACAGATACGCGGCGAGGGCGTCATGGTCGTTCCTATGCGCACCGGGCCGAACTCGCCGAAGGTGATCGAGCGTTTTCTGCATGTGTTCGATTTTTTGCAAAAGCAGGAAGGGAAATACCGGTTCGTCGTGTTCGCTGACGTGAGCGATCTGGTGTTCCAACAAAACCCGATTCCATGGTTGGAAAAGAATCTTATTCCGTCAGGTAAAAAATTGGTTGCGGCAGGCGAGCGTATCCTTGTCGAGCATGAAGAGTGGAATGCGAATGAAGTACGCAAAAATTTCGGCGATTATTTTTACAACATCGTTAAACATAAGGAGGTGCAATGCGGCGGTGTGATAGCCGGATATGCGGACTACGTGCGTGATATGTGTCTTATGGTCTTCGAGATGTGTGTGCGAGTTCCCTATTTCGGCGCAGATCAGGCGGCCTATATTATCTTGATGTCGATCGAGCCGTGGTGGTCGGTCACGTTGCACCAGACATTGGCCGATGCCTGGGTACTTAATGCACAGGTCACATCGCAGCCAGATATGTGCGATACCTACGAGCCATACCTGTTGGAATCACGGCCCACATTCGACGGTTCTACCGTGCGTAATGCAGACGGTAAACCCTTTGCCATCGTCCACCAGTACGACAGAATTCCTGAGTGGACGAACTATTTTACTGAAAAATATCTATAATTAGCCGCGATGCGGTATACTGGCGAACATGAAGATAGGCATCGTAGGGTTATTCTATGGTTGCGCGGAGACTTTGCCGGATGTATTGGCACCGTGGCGCGAGTTTAAGAAGATCGCGCCGGAGTTGGGACACGAGGTGTATATTGCCGCGATGAATTGCCAGTTTGCCGAGTATGCAACGCTTGGCTATAAAAATGACGACGATGAGACGAGGAATAGCCTCGCGGAGAATAAAGATGTTTTTGATTGGTATAAGGCGTCAGATGTTCCGATGCAGGAGCAGGAAGCGCGGACGGCTGTCCTGCAAGCACTACTGGCGGCAGGTGTAGATTGCATTTGGATCCTCGACGGCGACGAGTTTTATACAGTCGATTCTATAAAAAAAATAATTGACTTTGTATTGGCGAATCCTCTACCGGATCTCTACCGGATACATTTCAAGAATTATATTTTCGACGGCAAGCATTGGATCAAGGGCTTTCGACCGCCGCGCATTTTTTGGACCGATCGATATGGCGGGATAGAAAAATTCAGTTGGGACAATGAATTGCAATATCTCGACGGGCACACGACAAGAAGTTCTAACCATCTAGATATTCCTGAAGATGTAGCTTACATAAAACATCTTACGTGGCTGAACAGTTCCGGAAAAAAGAAAGCACAATATCAGAATGTGCGCATGGGCTCCAGTTCGTATCGGTGGAATGATGAAAAGCAAGCATTAGAATTCGATGTTGCATGGTATGCGAAGTACGGCGAAGTACCGCCGCCGCTCTACTCTGATGTCGAAGAAAGTCCCGCATGGTGGCAGACACCGCAGCCGCCGGTGGTTCTAGATATTATTTTGCGCACATGCGATAGAGTGCATTCAGTGCATGCCGGAAAGAGGTTCGTTACTGTATCGAAACGAGAAATTACCACGCGCTGTATAAGTTCACTCGTTGCGAGTATGAATCGTTGCACCGAACCGCTGGCCCTGCACATCATCGACGATCATTCGTCGCCGGAGCTGCTTTCCAAAATGCGAGAGATAACAGAGGCACTAAAGCATCCTGTAGAGATCGAAGCCTTGGAGAGTACCGGAAACGGCGCATCGCTTGCGGCGGCATATCGCAAAGCTGATCGGTGTAAAAATCTTATCTATTTTGTAGAGGATGATTATCTGCATTATCCGGAAGCAATTTTCGGCATGTTATCATCATATTTTGCATTTAGAGCAAAGTTGGGCGAACTTGAAGTAGGAGTAGCTCCTTGTGACGATCCGAACAATTATGTGCGTATGGACCAGTGCAGAATAGTGCCAGGCGTAAAACGTCCATGGCGCACCAATGTTCATACGACCGGAACATTACTCGTCCACGCTACGACTTTCAGAAAATTTCGCAGCAATTTCGATGCGCTAACTCGTTATGGTATTGACCCGACCGTGACGGAGGAAACGACGATCAATCGCATATGGACACAAGGAGGTGTGATACTCTTTACTCCGATCCCGTCACTGGCATTCCACATGCAAGACACGCCTCCACAGTATGAAGATTGGCAAGCATTGTGGGATGCAAATGCAGAACCGCATGTAGTGAGGCAGGCGAATACGTCACGGCCGTCCGTACTTTTTGTGAGTGTAGTACCGGAGGAATATGTGATCGAGCATTACGCATGGGGTTCTCTGGAATCGACCGGTCTTGCGACCGTACACAAGTATCGCGGCGGTATTGCGGGGCTTTTTGATTATTGTGCGCAGACACGGCCTAATTTTATTGCGCTTTACGCATACCACGGATTGCGCGAGCAGGAACGCATGGTCATCGCATCTATCATTCAGACGCTTGGAATTCCGGTGGTTGCGCAATTTTCCGATACAGATCCGATGTGGTTTCCGTCTATTGATAGTGTGCTGTCCGCCGGTGCGCATGTTGTGTTGCAGGATAGAAATGACGGCGAATATCGTGCACACTGCAGCGCGATCAACGGCTATGACGAGTCGGTCGCTTCGCGCATCCATAGCTTGTGGTTTCCGTGTGACACGCGCCTTTTCCGTGATGTCGGAAGTGTTCGCAACATCGGTGTATCTTTTGCGGGAACGATAGAGGGTGCACATCGAGACCGTCGCGTCATGTTGGACGCGCTTCGCAATGCAGGTGTCCCTGTCGAGATACTGGGCGGAAATACACCGGACACACGCGTGTCGATCGAGCGATATGTCGATGTCTTGTGCCGGTCCAAGATCGTGCTCAATTTTTCTCGCTCATCTCACGAGACGCATCAGCTCAAAGGCCGCGTGTTCGAGACGATGTTGTGCGGTGCGATGCTTCTCGAACAATCGAATCCGGAAACGTCGCGGCTATTCGTGGACGGCAAAGAATATGTTTCGTTCGCCACAGTAGATGATCTATTGGAGAAGGTGCGATATTATCTCGCACATGAAGACGAGCGCGCGGTCATCGCCTCCGCCGGCCACAAGGCAGCTTCAGAGAAATATGGTCCGGAACAATTTTGGAAGACTGTATTCCACTTATGAAAAAACATTTTTACTTTCTTTCAGGTTTGCCGCGTACCGGCTCCACTGTTCTCGCGTCTATTCTTTCCCAGAACCCGGACATCTACGCATCACCTTCGTCTCCGCTTGTCGGACTGGTGCATGGTACGAAGGAGATGTGGGACACAGCAGAACATGTGAAGGCGTATGCAGTCCCCGGGCAAATAGAGTCCGTTTTGCGCGGCATTGTTGAAGGATTTTACGCACACATCGACAAGCCTTTTATTTTTGATAAAAACCGCGCGTGGCCGAACCCCGTCAATCAGGATAGGCTCACACTGGCGCTCGGCGAGATGCCAAAGCTGGTGTGCACGGTTCGGTCGATCGCAGACATTCTCGCATCATTCATCGCGTTGGTTCGGAAGAATCCGGATACCGTCTCTTTTATCGACCAAAGCCTCATTTCACTTGGTGAGCCGCTGAACGATAGCAATCGCTGTAGGTTGCTGATGAGTAAGGACGGACATGTCTTTCAGTCGTGGTCGGTGTTGCACGACGGCTTTATACGCTATCCACAGAATATTCTTTTTGTGGAGTATGACGACCTTGTGAATGACCCTGCGCGAGAGCTTGCACGCGTGTATTCATTTTTCGATATGCCGACATTTGCGCATAATTTTACCGGCATCACTAATACGGTGCAGGAAGATGATATGTCAGCGTATAACATGCCCGGCATGCACAAGATCCGTCCGGTGCTCGGCAAGATATCGCAGGATGCGGCAAAGGTGCTCGGGGATGATCTGTACAGACAGTATCAGGGCGGGGAATTTTGGCATCCGACATGGCCACGCGCGCAATAGTGTAGAAAAAGCGTGG
Organism: Candidatus Adlerbacteria bacterium; assembly: GCA_903840375.1. Lineage (GTDB taxonomy): Bacteria > Patescibacteriota > Minisyncoccia > Phycocordibacterales > SBAW01 > GWA1-54-10. The sequence goes on along the minus strand of CAIMFR010000072.1, from coordinate 33,491 downwards.
TATTATATTTTGAGGTATGGGAGGAAAATTTCTCGACTTTATAAAATATAATAACGCCGTTTCGATAGGCGTTGCTTTGCTTTTTTTGTCCTGCAGCGGCGCTTTAGCCGCGAGTCCCGAGGTTCGTGCTGATGTTTCCAACGCTGTTTTGTCTACGCAACAGACGATAAAGTCTGTGGATAATTCATACATAGTAAATGTCGACTTATCGACATACGCGCCTAAGATACAAATAACAGGAGTAACCGAAGATAACGATAATTATTACGTTGCGTATAAGTTGACCACTATTGATCTGAAAGAGTATGTTTGGCAGCAAGTTGCCGAACTAAATAGCATCACCGTGCCAAAGAACGTCCTTGCAGGGCAGGATCTTGGTCTTTATGTGACAAGGCAGCTTAAGGATGTCATGAACTGGCAGCTCTCGTACCTGCAACGTGTGCAGGATATTGAGCGGAAGAGCGGTGTGAGCCAGGCTGTAGTCGCGACCGTATACGGAGGTCTTGTCGGCAAGTTCCTTGATTCGAAGGAAAGTATCTTGCCGGGTTATGTTCCGGTCGTCGCGCAGCCTGCGACGATAGTGCCCGATGACGGCGGCAGTGCCACAGGAGTATCAGGTACGCCGGGCGTATCGCCATCCTCCGGCGGTATTGCCGGCGACGGCGTCGCGACCACCGTAACAGGCAAAGGCGGCGACTCGATCGCACCGACGATACAGATCCTCGGAAAGAATCCGGCACAGATACCGGTCGGTTCAACCTATATGGACCTTGGAGCATTTGTGACCGACAACATAACTCGGGATGTAAATTACAGCACACAGGGAACAGGTTCCATTGATACATCGAAACCGGGGCAATTCACCATAACGTACACTGCGGTCGATCATGCTGGCAATACTTCCGTTGCTAAACGCACGGTCATTGTTTATGACCCCCTAAAGGGTCCGCCGATTGACCCGTCGACGATACCGATCGCCGTACCTGTTTTGCCGACAGTCGCGGTGCCCGAGACCCCGGCTGATACTTCCACTCCTGCAACGACTCCGATTGTTCCTCAGGCAGACAATATTTCGTCATCGTCATCGACGCCGGATTCTGTGGTTCCTACGGCTCCGCCGGACACGAGTTCTCCCGCTACTACTTCCACAGATACATCTCCGACCACAGACGCGATCACTCCCGCAGATCCATCTGCGCCGACCGACGTGTCTCCTGTCGCCCCTGCAGATTCGTCTAGCACACCCCCGGTCGATGCTGCACAATAGACAGAGTTACAGCAATGATTACAAGACAACATCATCTTAAGCTTTTTTATACTTTGGCAATTGGAATAATGCCGTTTTTCCTCATGCCGTTCCTTACGGTATTTTCTTCTTTGTTTAGTACTGCATATTTCTATGTGCTCCTCGTACTGTGCGGTATTGTGGTTGGTTATGTTGCATTGTTCGCCGGCGGGTTGCGTATTGTATATGCCAAGCCGGTCATATTTCCGGCGCTCGTTGCTGCTATATTCTTGATCTCGACTCTTTTCTCCATCTCGCGACGTTTTTCATTTGACGGTTTTGATCTGGAAGCTGGAACAGTTGCATCAGTACTTGCGCTCTTGGCGCTTTTTTGGTTATCCATCGTGTGGCTGCGTAACGGTTTACGAGTCAGAGCGATTTTGTTTGCAATGATGGCGACCACAACACTGGTCGTTGTTGCGGATTTGTTCATAGCCATACTTCGATCTGTTGTCGCGCATGAAGCGGCCGGCATATCGTCGATGTCCGATGTAACATTCATGGCGGGATTTGCGTTAGTTCTGTCGCTCGCACTTCCAAAATATTTTTCACTTAACCCCATCGGCCGTTTTGCCTGCACTGTATCAACCTTGTTGTGCGCTACCTTTCTTTTATTCGCGCCGGTCACATTTGTTTGGTGCTCAGTAGGTATAGTCGCAATACTGATGTGTATCGAGCGATTCCGCGCGCATCACCGTTCTTCTGCTGGTTTGTTTTGTGCCGTCGGCATCGCTTCGTTGCTACTCTTTTTCTGCGGAAACAGTATTCCATTTCCACGTATGTCAGCCGGCATGCCTGTATCTCCGCAATTCTCAGATGCGGTTGCGGTTGTCGCGGCATCATATAGAGCCAGCCCTATTAGGGCTTTTGTCGGAACCGGTCCGAACACGTATGCGCAGGCGTGGGAACTTTACAAGCCTGTGTCCGTGAACAAAACTCCGCTGTGGAATATGACCTACACGCAAGGCGTCGGTCTGTATGATTCGGTCGCGGTTACAGTCGGTATCCTAGGGATTGTCGCAGCATTGGCAATGCTCGTGCTCGCCATCCGGAGTGGTTGGCGGCGAGTCGTGACCTTAGACGAAACCGAGGATAGGTGTTTGTTGTGCGTGAGTTTTTTTGCCGCCATGTACGGATGGTTGGCATTCATAGGGTATATGCCGAACATGATCAGTCTGGTGGCTATCGTCGCCGTTAGTGGTATCGCCACGGCATGGACCATTGATACAGATAAGTTTCGCAGACTCATTCTCGTCTCCAAGACTAAGCCATGGCTTGCCGGAGTCATGGTGTTATCGGTATGCGTGATCTTATTGGTATGTTTGATCATTCGCACTTATTCAGTGGTGCTCTATAACGGAGGTGTTGAACAGGTAATGCAGAATCAAAATGTTGATGCCAGCCAGGCATTGATATCGAAAGCGGTCAGTATTTTTCCGCAGCCCGTGTACTATCGAGCGCTTTCAGAAGTTCAACAGGAGCGTATGGCACAGCTGGTCGTCGATACTTCTATGCCGAAAGAAGAATCTGCGGCAGGCTTTGGCATATACGCGCAAGCTGCGGTAAAAAATGCGCGAAAGGCGGTCGATATGGAACCGGCCAATGTTCTAAATTGGATAGTGCTTGGCAATGTGTATGCGCAGTTGGCGCTTGCTAAGGTTGCCGGTGCGCCGCAACAGGGCAGCGATGCATATGCGCATGCCATAGCGCTAGAACCTTCCAACCCGTTCCCGTTCTTCCTGCAGGCAAAGCTTGCCGAGGCGGTTGGAGATGTCGGAAATGTTCGCGCGTTTGCATATCGCGCACTTGTGTTGAAGCCGGACTACGTCGATGCACGCATCCTTTATTCCAAACAACAGTAGGTTTTTATTTCTAACGATGTGATATTCTAGAAGAATATGAAAACACGAATTGCGATAAACGGGTTCGGGCGTATCGGGAGATCCTTTGTACGTGCTGCGTATAATGATGAGGATATAGAAATAGTCGCCGTGAATGACCTTGGCGATGTGTCGAACCTCGCGTATCTGCTTCGGTATGACAGCGTCTCCGGTCGTGCGCCGTTCAGTGTTGAGACGACTGATGGAAAAATTGTCATCGGCGGGAAGGAAGTTGCTTTCATCAGTGAGAAAGATCCTACGAAACTTCCGTGGAAGGATATGCAGATCGATATCGTCGTCGAGTCTACCGGCATCTTCGACAGTTATGACAAAGCGAGCGCGCATATCACGGCAGGAGCGAAGCGCGTTGTTATCACCGCACCGGCAAGAGGTGAAGATACAGAGACCGGCGCGACCGTGTTGGTTGGAGTAAACGAGGAAAGGTTAAAGACATGCAACATAAGCTCCAATGCGTCATGTACGACCAACTCTGCAAGTCCGCTCATCGCCATTCTCGACGAGAAGCTCGGCATCGAGAAAGCGTTGCTGAATACAGTGCATGCGTACACGGCGACGCAATCCATTGTTGACTCGCCGGCGAAGGGTGACATGCGTCGAGGTCGTGCTGCTGCGCAAAATATAGTGCCGTCATCGACGGGTGCCGCCATCGCGGTCACTCGTGCATACACACAGCTTGTCGACAAGTTTGATGGCGTAGCGATGCGCGTGCCGGTCGTCTGCGGCTCGATAGTAGACATAACATTTATTGCGAAGCGAGATACGACCGCAGAAGAAGTGAATGCGATCCTCGAAGCGGCTGCAAAGGAAGAACGATGGAACGGCATCTTCACGGCGACATACGAGCAACTTGTTTCGGCGGATATTGTTGGCACACGCTACGGATCGACGGCGGATCTTTCCATGACACGCGTCGTCGGCGGTAACTTAGTGAAGGTGATGGGTTGGTACGACAATGAGATGGGGTATACGTACACGTTGCTTCGTCATGTGAAAGCGGCGGCAAAGTATCTCGCAAAATAAACAAATGAACGTACTAATTTTATGAAAAAAATATTTCTCGCATCTGATCACGCAGGTTTCGCTCTGAAGAATTCACTGGCGCAGTTTTTGTCTGAGCACGGGTACGAGGTCGAGGATACCGGTCCGCACACGTTCGACCCTCATGATGATTATCCCGACTTTATCATACCGCTTGCTGAAAAAGTGGCTCAAAGTAAGGATTATTTCGGCATCGTTGTAGGAATGTCCGGGCAAGGTGAGGCGATGGCGGCGAACAGAATAATAGGCGCGCGTGCCGCAGTTTTCTACGGTGGCGATGTAGAAACATTGAAACTTTCTCGCGAACACAATGATGCGAATATCCTCTCGCTCGGCGCGCGGTTTGTCCCGGATGCAGATGCGCAGTATGCCGTCCTCTTGTGGCTCTCGACATCGTTCTCCGGCGAAGAAAGACATGCGCGTCGCATCGTAAAACTTGATTCCGTATTACACTAGTCTATGATCGAAATAATCCCAGCCATAATGCCGAAGTCGCTGCGCGATCTTGAAGCGCAGCTTGAGCGTGTCCGTGGAGAGACAAGTGAGGTGCAGATAGATATCGTTGACGGTATGTTCGCGAAAAATACGACATGGCCGTATAAAGATCGTGAGGCATTCCAAAAAATAATTTCCGGTGATGAAGGTCTGCCGCTGTGGGAGGAATTTGATTTTCAATTTGATGTGATGGCTGTTCACCCTGAGCAAATAACGACCGATCTTATTTTGGCAGGCGCGTCGAGTATTATTGTTCATGCAAAGTCAGAAGGTTCGATGCAAGCACTCGACGGGTTACAGAGTGCTCGGAAGGAAGATGATTTTCCTGTGTCTGTCGGGATAGCGATCTTGCCCGATGCGGATGCGGAGTCGCTAACTCCATTTGACGGTCTCTATGATTTTATACAAGTGATGGGTATTGCTCGTATCGGTTTCCAGGGAGAGGCGTTTGATAGTCGTGCATTGGCGCTTGTGCGCAAGTTGCGTGAGACATATTGCGATACAATGATACAAGTTGACGGTGGAGTGAGTCTGGAAAATGTTCGTGCACTGGTGGATGCAGGTGCGAGCCGTCTTGTCGTCGGTTCTGTGATATTTACTGCAGATGATTCGCGTGCCTCGATAGATCGATTGCGAAGATCGGCGAATAAAAATCAAGTATGACCATCACTGATGAAAAAATAAAAGAGCTGGAACAAAAGGCGGCAGCTATCCGCAAAACAATAATAGAGATGCTGGTCGCGGCAGGTTCAGGGCATACGGCCGGGCCACTCGGCATGGCTGATATTTTTGCCGTGTTCTACTTTTATATTCTCAAACACGATCCTAAAAAACCCGCATGGGAAGAACGCGACAGGTTGCTATTGTCCAATGGACACATTTGTCCCGTGCAATATGCCGCGCTGGCGCATGTCGGATATTTTCCTGTTGAAGAATGTATGACTCTGCGCAAGTTCGGATCACGTCTGCAAGGGCATCCGGAGCGTAACCGTCTGCCCGGCATAGAAACTACATCAGGGCCGCTCGGATGTGGACTTGCGCAGGCTGCAGGCTATGCGTATGCAGCGCGAATGGATAAAAAAGATTTTCGCGTGTATTGCGTCATGAGCGACGGCGAACATGACGAGGGTAATACCTGGGAATCGATCATGTTTGCCGGCAATAATAAATTGCAGAATCTCACCGCCATAGTCGACCGAAATAAAATACAGATCGACGGCACGACAGAACACGTCATGCCGCTTGAGCCGTTGCGCGAGAAGTGGGAATCATTCAATTGGAATGTCATTGAAGTAGACGGACACAACATCCAGGAGTTTTGCGATGCAGTCGATGAAGCGAAAACTTTCCTAGATAAACCGACCGTCATTATTGCGCACACGATCCCCGGCAAAGGGATAAAAGAAATAGAAGGAGACTATCGCTGGCACGGAAAAGTTCCGACACCGGAGGAAGGTAAAAGATTTTTGGAAGAATTAAAATAATATGGTATCCGAACACATACGATTCAATGTTGAGGCCTCGACACTTGCGACTCGCGACGGGTTTGGGCGTGCTCTCGTGGAGCTCGGCGAGAAAGACCCGCGCGTGGTGGTGCTTTGCAGCGATGTCGCGGAGAGTACGCGCGTTGCCGACTTTAAAGAAAAGTTTCCTGAGCGATACATCGAGCTCGGGGTCGCAGAGCAAAACTTGGTAACGGTTGCCGCAGGTTTTGCAAATTACGGTAAGATACCATTCGTCGCAGCGTACGCTGTTTTTTCTCCCGGGCGCAATTGGGAACAGATCCGCACCACTATCGCGATAAATAATTTTCCGGTGAAAATAGCAGGCGCACACGCCGGCGTCACAGTCGGTCCGGACGGTGCGACTCATCAGGCGCTCGAAGACATTGCGATGATGCGCGTGTTGCCGAACATGACCATCGTCTCTCCGTGCGACGAGGAGGAAGCGTACAAGGCAACACTTGCCGCGGCATCGCACGAAGGCCCGGTATACATACGCCTGTCTCGCGAAGTGTCGCCGGCAATCACGACGGAAAAAACGAAATTTGAGATAGGGAAGTCAGTCCCCTTGTGGACTTCAGAAAAGCCGCAGGTCGCAATTTTCACGACTGGTCCGATGGCACACAATGCGCTGCTCGCCGCGAAAGAATTGGAAAAGGATATTGCAGTTTCAGTTATAAACATTCATACGATAAAGCCGCTTGATATTGACGCTGTGGTTGCAGAAGCGAAACGCGCCGGTGCGGTGGTGACAGTTGAGGATCATCAAATAGTAGGTTGCCTTGGCAGCACCATCGCGGAAGTATTGGCGCAGTGCTGTCCGACACCAATGGAGTTCGTTGGCGTACATGACAGTTTCGGTCAATCCGGCACGCCGAAAGAACTCATCGAGCACTATGGAATGGGTGTGTCGCACATCGTTGCGGCAGTGCGAAAGGCGAATGGTCGCAGAACTTCGTCCGTCTGGAAAATTTTTAGAAATTAGCATCGCTTACATTAGGATAGAAAGATCCCGGAAGTCTTTGTGAGACTCCGGGATACTATTGCACTACTTTTATTTTTTATTTTGTACTTGTCCGATTCGGATCAACCTGTAGTGTGACGAACATTGCGCGGCACAACGGAACTCCGAGATATTCCGGCAGAGTTTGCACTTTGTCGCGGATCCATCTAAACACATGGACCCAGAGTCTCGTTCCAAATGTGGTCTTGCTGTCGATCAGAAAGACCGGTCGATGCGCCACAACTTTAGCTTCATCCGATGAGACTCCAAGACAGCGTAGTACTGACACCAGGAACGGCGGATCTTTCCTTCCCCACCGTATTGTCACGAGTGCCACACAGTCCTCGTCAGGCATGAGGCGATACTTAGGATCAGGCTCTGCATGTCCGTCGAATAGTCCGCTCATTTGGTCGGCAGAGACAACCTCTTGGATAGCTTGCGGGGCGCGGTCAAGGCTGTCCCGTATCCATTTCGTTAGGACCTGCGAGCGTATTGGTCTTGGAGGTAGGTCCTTTAGAAGGATAGAGATCCGCCTTTTCAGAGAGCCACAGACTCCGTATATCTCGATGGATGCGACTTCATCATCCGCATTTACATACGGCTTATTAACGACAGGTTCTATGTGTACGAACGCCGCCGTTCTCGGCCACGCACCTTGTTCGTATAGATAGCGTTGGAGTGCGAGAGGAACTTTTTCTTCCAGACCTACTGCGCGGGAGCAAAGAAAGACGCGTGTGATCGGTGCGATAACCGCATCTCCATGGCAATCGATCATTTGCCGGAATGTCGGAGTGTTGTCGCTTTCATATTCTGTCTCCAGAATTATCCGCTGACCCTTTCCCCAGATGGTCATGGCGAAAGTAAACATCACCATGCTGCAGAGAGGGATGAGACCGAGCAGACTTTCCAAAAGTTTCGAATAAGCGCCGATAGTGAGCAGTACGATGAGTACGCCGCATAGGTCTATGAACCAGAGACGCCTTCCTTGTTCTTTGCGGATCCTTCTGATCAGTGTGTAGGTGATGGTCATGGTCGTACCGACCGCCATGCCGTATGCGTATGTCATCGAGTTTGGGTCTCTGAAGATGAGCACGAAGCCTATCTCGCCGATGAGCAAGAATGCATTCACCATCGGTACATATACATGCGCCGCATTGTTGGATGTGAATATGATACGCACACGCGGTACGAGACGAAGTCGGATAGCTTGCACTACTAGGCTGAAGCATCCTGTCAGCAACGCTTGTGAAGCGATAAATGTCGCCGCGACCGCCAATCCCACCATGAAGGCAAGGACAGACATGTTGTTTTTATACAGTGCGAAGAAGGGCGTATCCGTGTATCCGTTGGTGACCATTGATGCGCACTGCCCAAAGTAATTTGTAAGCAGGCCGATCATCACCAGCGCCCATGCGGTGACCACCGGACGCCGTCCGAAATGTCCCATATCGGCGTAGAGAGCCTCTCCGCCTGTTGCAGCAAGAAGTCCTGCGCCGAACGTGGTCAGAGCGGAAAGTATGGCGGCTGCGAATATTGCAGGTGATTTCCACCACTCCAGATCGTGTGTGAGTAATGCCCACATATAGTCGAACCGCAACGGAGCGAGCAAGATACTCGGGTGTTGTGTGATCTGCGGCATCCCTCCGTACGTCAACATAGCGAACCATACAAACATGACGGGACCGAAGTACGCTCCGATCTTGTTCGTACCTTTTTTCTGGATCGCAAAAAGCACAACGAGAGATGCTAGTGTGAGGGCGATCGCAATCCATTCACCCAGTGCGGCACGCTGCGTTTCAAGTGCCGCAGCGGCTTTTACATGCGGGATCCATCCGTAAGAGACTGCGTGATTCTGAACAAGTGTTGTCAGTGTCACGAATCCTGGTATCGCAAGCAGTCCCCACCAAGCTGAGAGTGTTGATATTGCCGGCGTGATCTGTCCGTCAGCTATTACTCCGGCGATGCCGACGCGCGCCCACAGTCGATCGATCTGTCGATGCGCCATACCGTAGAGTACGGTGATACCGCCGTCGCCGTTTAGATTTATCTTCAAGACCACTCCGCAATAGAATGCGGTCACCACGAGGATCAGTATCCAGAAGATGATGCCGTTTGCGCCGATGATGTGTGGCGGAGTGTAGAAGCTTTTGTCCGGTCCGAGGATCGCCGTCAAGACATAGAGTGGAGATGTTCCGATGTCACCGAATACGATTCCCAATGCCAGCAGCGCCAGCGTAAGGGAAGTGAGCATCGGAACTCTTTCGTCCGATTCGCCAGGCATTTTTGCCTCCAAAAGGAAGACGTGGTTAAGGTAACTTCTGCACGGGATTGTGCGGTGTTATTCGTATTTTGTCAACTTGTAGGATTCCGGTGCGGTTGTGAGTATCTTTTCGAGTTCCTCTCTTGAGATCAAACCTTTTTGTGCGCCTATTTCATGTGTCACTTTTATCGCGTTGATCGGTCCCCAGAGGAGTGCTTCTGCAAATGGTTTTCCGAGTGCGAGTGCTGTCGTGATGCTCGAGGATAAGGCGTCGCCTGCGCCGGTTCTTTCAAATGGAGGCTTAATATCGTTGTAGATCGGCACATGCCACATCGCGCCGTTGTCATCTATTGCGTACGCGCCATGCACATCGTCGGTCACGACAACTTTCTTCGGTCCGAGAGCTTTCATTTTCTGCAAAATATTTTTTATATCATCAGTGTTATCGATCCCGAGTATATGTTCCGCCTCTTCTTTATTGCAGAATACAATTTCGCTGCGGCCGTAGATAGCTCGGAGTGCTTCAATGCCGAACTGTATTTGGAATGTGCCCGGCTGGAATGCCAGTTTTATTTCAGGATTATCGGAGAGCCATTTCAATAACTCATGATGAAATGGTAATGAATCTTTCGCCACCGATGAAAGGTACGCCCACTTCGGTTTTACAGTCGGCACATTGTACGCGAATGCATCGTGATGCACGAGGATTGTGCGATTGGCTTCGTGCCAGAGAACATAATGGTAGTTTGTCTGAACGCCGCTTTGGCGATGTATGAGCGAAGTATCTACCTGTTCGCCGGTAAGGGCTTCGATGCACTGCGTACCGCGCAGGTCGTCGCCGACGACGCTGCACAATGCGGAAGAGAGTCCGAGACGCGCGGCGCACACGGCGGCGTTCGCGGCGTTGCCTGTCCCCGCAATGACGGTGTTCGACTCGTATGGAATTTTCCCGCCCCACTCCAGACACATCTCACATTGGTCAGAGTGTGCGTCACACTTAATAGCTACATCATTCAGTCGTATAAAATCGTCGATAACAGTGTCGCCTATTGCGAGGAAATCTATTTGGTTCATACATTTTTAGTATATACTATGTTAATGCAAACACTACGCGAGTGTGTCGAAGAATATAAAAACGGCGGGAAGGCGCTCGGACATTTCAATGTCTCTGATTCCAACCAGCTTCGTGCCATCGCCCTGGCGGCGCGTGAGACAGGCTTGCCGGTCGTCGTCGGACTGTCCGAAGGCGAGCGCGAGTTCTTTCCTCTTGCGCATGCGCGCGCGATCATCAATGCATACAATACAGACGGTCTACAGATGTATCTCAATGCCGACCACACGTACAGTGTAGAGAAAGTAAAGGAGGCCATTGCGGCAGGAGTAGACTCCATCGTCGTCGACGGAGCAAAGTTGCCGTTCATAGAGAATATCGCTTTGCTGAAGACTTGTGTCGAGGAGGCGCGCGCGAGCACTCGCGAGATCTTGATAGAAGGAGAATTAGGATACATCGGCACTTCGTCCAGTGTGATGGACACTTTGCCGGAAGGCGCAGCTATCACCGAGGAGATGATGACAACGTCGGGCGAGCTGCATGATCTGGTGATGGAGACACATGCGAATCTGGTCGCGCCCGCCGTCGGCAATATCCACGGTGTGGTGCGGAGTGGTCAGCCTAAGCTTTCCATTGCGCGCATTGCGGAGTTGGCGACGACGGCGGGCGCGCCGCTCGTGCTCCACGGCGGTTCGGGTTCGAGTGATGGCGAGTTTGTTCAGGCCATAACGGCGGGTATTGTCATGATACACATCAACACCGACCTGCGTGTCATATACCACGACACTCTCGCCGAGACGCTTTCAGCTAATTCGAAAGAAACGACCCCGTACAAGTTCCTAGCCCCTTCGGTCGGGCGCATGCAGGACTTCGTCGCACAGAAGATGCGTCTGTTTGCAAAATCACAGTAGTTTCTGTATAGTCTATCGACATGGAATTAACGGTACAAAAACGCGACAGCAAAGCAAACACAGCGGCACTTCGCCGTGCCGGCATATTGCCTGCGGTCATGTACGGTCGCAGCCAGGAATCTATGCCGATAAGCCTTGACCGAAAGGCATTTGAAAAGGTCTTTGCCGCGGCAGGCGAGTCTACCGTTATTACTCTTACAGGCTTTGGAGATGAAAAGGAGGCGCTCATCAACGACGTTGTCGCAGATCCTCTCACCGGTATCATGGTCCACGCTGACCTGTACGTTATTCAGAAGGGTCAGAAGGTCACCGTGTCCGTCCCGCTCGAATTCACCGGCGTATCTCCTGCCGTTAAAGACAGTGGTGCTATTTTGGTGAAGGTCATGCATGAGATAGAGATGGAGATCCTACCGAAAGAATTACCGCACTCGATCATTGTGGACATCAGCAAACTCGTACATATCGACGACAAGATCTTGGTGAGCGACCTCGCCATTCCGCCGAGCGCTACCATAAATGTAGATGCAGACGAAGTTGTCGCGATGGCATCGAAGGTTGAGGAGGAAAAAGAAGAATCGTCTGCGCCCGTAGATCTCTCTGCGATCGAAGTAGAAAAGAAAGGCAAGAAAGAAGAAGAGGAAGTGCCGGCGGCAGAATAGATTTGCTATACTATATCTATGTGCACTACGATTCGGCGGCTCATTGTCGCCATTATTCTTCTTACGGGATTGCTGTTATACGGAAACTGCGGTGTCGTTCGCGCACAGGATTCCGGTACAACCTTGACGGATACGTATCGCGCGCAGCTCCAAGCACAGCTTGATATAATCAACGCGGCCATAGCACAGCAGCAGAAAGTTCTTGATACCAAACAGCAGGAACACACGTCGCTCAATCGCGACATTGCCATACTTGATGCTCAGATCAAGCAGGCGCAACTTTCCATAAATGCTCGCACACTCGTGATACAGCAATTGACAAGCAGTATCGAGGACAAACAAAACACCATTTTTGGTCTAAACACGCAACTCAACAGCGAGCTTGAATCGCTCGGCGCTATTATGCGCGAGAAGGATCAACTCGACACTACGTCGCTCGTAGTGGCTGTCATGTCTGCGGAGAGTTTGTCGCAATTTTTTGGCGACCTTGCCTCGTTCGACCAGATAAACGTACAAATGCAGAGTTCATTTACTAAGATACAAACGACCAAACAAACAACGCAGCAGGAGAAAGATGACCTTGAGGCGCAGCTAGAGGAAGAGACTCAGTTGCGCCAGGTACAGCAGCTGCAGGCGTCGCAGATCACCGATCAGGAGGATCAAAAGCAGCAGATCTTGACGGAGACGAAAGGGCAGGAGAAAGCGTATCAAGCATTGATAGCGCAGAATCAGAAGTCCGCCGCGCAGATCCGTGCCGCACTCTTCCAGCTCACCGGTTCGGCGGCGATTCCATTCGGCAAAGCGCTCGACTATGCCACCCTCGCGGCAAAGGAGACCGGCATCCGCCCCGCGTTCCTACTCGGCATCATCGCAGAAGAGTCGGATCTCGGTCAGAATGTCGGCACCGGTTCGTGGACCGTTGACATGAACAAGACGCGCGACATGCCGATCTTCAAGGCAATAACCGCAAGCCTCGGCCTCAATCCCGATACGATGCCGGTATCGAAGAAGCCATGGTATGGCTACGGCGGTGCGATGGGCCCGGCACAATTCATTCCGTCGACATGGGCGCTCTACGCAGGGTATGTGAAGCCGGACTGGCATTATGACTCGTCCAAAGATCGCGTCGGCAAGCTCACTGGCGCTACGCCGCCGAATCCGTGGAATCCCGAGGATGCGTTCATGGCGGCGGCAATCTACCTAACCGATAGCGGTGCAGACGGGAAGACATCCGCGACAGAGTTCAAGGCCGCGATGTGTTACCTGGCAGGCTGCGGCAACACCAACAACAAGAGTCTCCAATTCTACGGACAGCAAGTCGCAGCCTTGGCGCAGAAATATCAGTGTCAAATAGACATTCTGAACAACAACACCAACGGCGGTAATTGTAATTAGGGCTGTTTGATTTGCACCAAAATGGTTTTGGTGGTATCGTTCCATTTATGAAAGCAGATACGCATCCGACATATGTTTCCGACGCCAAGGCTACCTGCGTTTGCGGGCGCACTTTTACCGTGGGTTCTACGCAGAAGGCACTCAATGTTGAAATCTGCAGCGCATGCCACCCGTTCTACACCGGCAACGAAAAGATCCTCGACACAGCAGGTCGCGTTGAGAAATTCAAAGCACGCCGTGCTGCAGCAACAAAGACGGCCAAATAATTTGGAACATGCATTGTATGCAAAACCAAGGTTTTGGGAGTACTCAATTTTTTTGCTAAAAATTTGCTCAATCCTCGCGCCGTCGCGCTCAGAAGCCTCCCGCAACCTTGTTTTGCACACCATGCCTGTACATTTTTTATGACAACCGAAGACATTTTACGGTACAAGGAAAATCCGAAGACGGCATATTTTGCCGCGCAATTAGAGCGCCTAATTGCTGAAGAAGCAGAGGTGAAGGAGCTTACTGTCGGCGGGCTCGGAGAACTTGCCAGGGAGGAGCTTGCGCGCATCGAAGATCAGAAGGCTGCTCTGCTTGCTGAGATAGAAAAGATACTCACACATGAGAAGGCGGAGGAAGAATTTCCGAACGAAGCTATTTTGGAAATACGCGCCGGCGTCGGCGGGGAAGAGGCGGCACTTTTCGCGGAGGAACTTTCCAAAATGTACCGTGCCTATGCCGAAGGAAAGGGTTGGCAAGTGCGTGTGCTGTCAGAGTCCAAGACCGACCTCGGCGGTTACAAGGAAGTTGTGCTTGAGCTGCATGGAATCGGAGTCTACAAAGAACTACGTTTCGAGACAGGGGTGCACCGCATTCAGCGCATACCGGAAACAGAGAAGTCCGGTCGTATTCACACCTCGACCGCATCGGTAGCAATTTTACCGATTCGTAAAAAACACACGGTCGTGATCAATCCGGCAGATATCTATATGGAATTTTCTCGCGCAGGCGGCGCAGGCGGACAGAACGTCAACAAGGTAGAGACGGCTGTGCGTATAGTGCATAAGCCGACCGGCATCGAGGCGCGCTCGCAGTCGGAGCGTCAGCAGCTCGCCAACCGCGAGAAAGCCATGGAAGTTTTGATGGCGAAAATTGAGGCTTATGAGGAGGAAAAAGCGGCGGCTAAATTGTCATCAGATCGCCTATCACAGATAGGCACTGCGGACCGTTCAGAGAAGATTCGCACGTACAATATCTTGCAGGATCGCGTGACTGACCACCGTCTCAAAGAGAGCTGGCACAATTTGCCGTCTATTTTTGCCGGCAACATCGGATCGATCCTCGAGGCGCTTGCTACGGCTGACGGCGGGGTCGAACATGTTGCGTAAAGCGGTCGAACATGCTACGCTCTTTTGGTACACCTACTATGGAAAAAAGCGAACTAATAGACAAACTATTTTCAGTCGGGGCTCATTTCGGCTATGCGCCGTCGCGTAGGCATCCGTCTGTCGCGCCGTATCTTTTCGGCGTAAAGGGCGGTGCGGAGCTGTTCGATCTTGAGAAGACAGCCGGCTGCATGGAAACGGCTTTAGATTTTATCAAGTCGCTTGCCGCTCAGCGCAAGACGATCCTCTTCGTTGGTGGCAAGGCAGAGGCGCGCGAGGCTCTTATCCGAGCGGCACAGCGACTCAATCAGCCATACGTCGCATCGCGCTGGATAGGGGGTTCGCTCACTAATTTTTCCCAGATTCAGAAGCGCCTCGACCGCCTCACGGAGCTTTCAGATATGCGAGAGAAAGGCGAGTTGGCGAAGTTCACCAAACATGAGCGTCTTCTTATCGACCGCGAGATAACAGACCTGGAAACGATGTTCGGCGGTCTTCGCTCGATGCATAAGCTTCCGGATGCACTTTTTGTCGTCGACCCGAGAAAAGAAAGCGGATCAGTCGAAGAGGCTCGCCAGCTCAATATTCCGGTCATCGCACTTTTGAATTCAGACTGTGATAATAAAGCTATCACATACTCGATCCCTGCAAATGACGCATCGCTTCAGACCATCGCGTTCGTGCTCGGCGAGGTAGCAAAGACATACGAAAGCAATATCGGCATCGTTCCGCCACCGCCGACCCCGGTCAAATAATAGTTCCAGAGTAGTGTTCTGTGCCGTTTAAAAAAATAATATAAATTTTTTATGGCCATTAGCGCAGATGTAGTTAAAGAGCTTCGTGATCGAACCGGTATATCTGTCATGGCGTGCAAGAAGGCTCTTGAGGAATCCGGCGGAGATATGGAAAAGGCCATTCAGATCCTGTCGCGCAAGAGTGCCGATGTTGCCCGCAAGAAAGCAGATCGCACACTCGGTGCCGGCACAGTCGCAGCATATATTCACAACACTGGTCAGGTTGGCGCGATGGTGCTTCTTTTGTGTGAGACTGATTTCGTATCCAAGAATGAGGAGTTCATCAAGCTCGCGCGCGATATCGCGATGCATGCAGCAGCCACAAACCCACAGTACGTTCGTCGTGGAGATATAGACGAGGCACAGATGGCTTCCATTCGCGAGATATTCGCACCGGAAGTCGTGGGTAAGCCTGAAAATCTTCAAGCTCAAATACTCTCCGGAAAAGTGGCTTCGCGCCTAAAGGAGATAGTGCTGCTCGATCAGCCGTTCATTAAGGATGATACCAAAACGATAGATGACTTGCTTTCTGCTGCAGCACAGAAGTTTGGCGAGCGAATCGAAGTAAGTAAGATCTCACATTTCTCCGTTCGTTAGCAAGCATCTATCATGGTTTTTTTCTTTGTCACAACATTTATACTCGCCATAATCGGCATGGTTGCGATACTCTCCGTGAGACATTGGGAGCTTGAGACCGGGAATGTGTGTTTGACGAATGTCCGACCTCAGATGAGCAGGGCACTCCGTTTCGTATCGCTTTGGTGCGGACATATTCTGCCTACTTTGATACGGATCTATTCGCGCCGCGCATGGCGAGCGATAAGTGTCTCTGCGCACCACACAGCTGCTCGTGTTGCTATCAAGCTGGAGCAGCTTCTTGAGCACACGCTCCATATGGTACGCAGAACCACAGAGATACCTCGCGGCTCGGGCGAAGTATCAGCATTCTTGCGTGAGGTAGCCGAGCATAAAAAGAAGCTCTTGCGCTACAGGGACAAAAAGTCCACAATACGGCAGTAGTGCAAAGAGTTCAGTAATATTTGCCACCTTAGCTCAGTTGGTAGAGCAGCGCTTTTGTAAAGCGAAGGTCCCCAGTTCAAATCTGGGAGGTGGCTCTGAGAAAATTATTTTACAGCACTGGTCGAGGTGGCGAGGGTTTTTAGTTCTGGGATGAGGGTTTGCATTTCGTCTAGGGTTTTGAAACCATACACCGGCTGGCGGCCGTTGATGATGAATGCAGGTAGTTCGTCTTTTATCGCACTGAGCGAGGTGAGTGTCTTGAGTGCGGAAAGGTCGAGGTTATAATCGAACGAATAGACGCGCAGGTCGGGATATTGCTGTCGCAGGTAGGTGAGGACTTCACCCGCGCGTGAACAGTCGGGGCAGTCGCCGGCGTTGGAGTAGAAGTAGAGGATATACACCGGCTTGAGGTGGCACTTCGTCGAGATCTGTTTCATCAATAAATAATCTTTTATCTCGAGCAATGAATATTGTTTTTTCAATGCGATAACTTCTGTGTTGTTATCGCCAAGATTACTCTCTGCCACGGATAAGCGACCGGCAAGGGAATTGAGCTCCTCTGAAAGTACGGGATTATCCGAGATCTCCTGGCAGTCTAGGTTGCCGAGGAGCTCGAACTGGGTCTCGGTCGAGAGAATATCGATCGAGATGTTATCCTCTGTGGTGCGAATATCCGCGACGCGCTGCGCGTCTATTTGGGAAGCAACATAAAAGGCTGTGCCGAATATAGTCGCAGTTATTGCGAAGGTAAGAATGTATTTTTTCCAAGACATAGGATTAATGGACTCTACCGCCAAGAGCTCTCGCGGGCAAGTAAAGCGCCCCACGCGGCTTGTACGAGCCACAATGGTGCGATGAGTCCGAAGAATAAGAAGTATGAGATATACGACTTGACGGTGAGCCGTGTTTCCGAGATGCGCGAGCCGAGTAGTACGGCGATGAAGGTCATGCCTATCATGAAAAAGATGAGGAATGTCAGTGTGTTTACATTGACGTAGAGCCAGTTGAAATGCTGGACTACCGGCAGATGCAGCGGTATATGCGTAGTGAACAGGTCAAGCGCGCGCGTTATTAGGAATGAAAGAAGGTGATAGAGCGAATATCCTGCCGTGTAGATCCCGGCGAAAAATGCGGTAAGGCCGATCGGTAGTACCAGCATGCCGAAATGTCCGAAACGCGGATTGAGGTACATATAATAGTAGTCGCGCGAATTTTGCAGGAAGCCTTGCGACCATCGTGTGCGCTGTTTGATAAGTGCACGGATCGTCTTCGGCACGGTCGTGTAGACGAACGCAGTGTGCGCATTTGCAATTTTTAATCCGTATGACTGCATGCGGAACGCGATCTCCATGTCCTCAGTGTTGTGTGCGTGATGGAAGATGCCTATTTGGTCGAATACCGCGCGGCGATACATGGAAAATGGTCCGGGCAATACGTTCAGTGCGGATAAGTTGTCGAACATTTTTTTATAGAAAATACCGAAGGTGTATTCGACCGCCTGCATGAGCTCCAGCATGGTGCGAGGCTTGTAGACTTTCATCACCGGCGTACATGCCATGATGGTTGGATCGCTCTCGAATCGCTTCACCATCTCGAGCAACGCGTCAGGTGCGGCGAATGAGTCCGCGTCAAGGCAGCCGATTATATCGCCTGTCGAATGTGCGATGCCGAAGTTGAGCGCGGTGTACTTGCCGCCGTTCTTTTTATAAAAATATTTGACGCGCGGATTTTTCGTAAATGATTCTGCAATGGCACGCGTGCCGTCCGTCGAGCCGTCGTCAATGACAACAATTTCCAATTTCTTTTTCGGATAGTCGAGTGCGAGGAGGGAATTGATGGTGCTCGCGACCGTCCTCTCTTCATTGAAACAAGGGACGAGGATCGAAACGCTTGGGTAGCGCGACGGGCGTTTTGTGGAGCGCGCATCCGGGCGTTTCTCGAGGAATGAGATAAGCAAAAACACCTCAAAATAGAGGGCTAGGAAAAGACATATATAGATGCCGATCGAGCCAATATCCATAAATTATATATTAGTGAAGAGTACCTCGATTTAAGCATGGAAGCTATCCGTATGTCAACGAGTCTATTGACTTGTTGATAATAGTCATGTAATATTTCTATAACGTGTTCCTTAGCATCAAACCATGTACTATAAGAGGTATTATCATGCAAAGACTGCTGCCGTACTTTTACGGGTCGTTCGTGACCCTTGGGGTAGCCTTGTTGTTCGGCCTCTGGCTGGGTGGTGTCGCCGGAGCTTGGACTGTTATTGTCTTGGCAGTTCTGGAGACATCGCTGTCCCTGGATAATGCGGTTGTGAATGCAACCGTGCTCGAAAACTGGAGTCATGCTTGGCGGCGTCTGTTCATCTATGTAGGATTGCCGATCGCCGTGTTTGGCATGCGTCTCGTATTTCCTGTCGTCATCGTATCGCTGACGACAGGACTCGGGATGTTGGAAGCCCTCCAACTCGCCATGCACAGGCCGACTGACTACGCGAACGCGCTGATCTCGGCACACCAACAGATCGCGGCTTTCGGTGGGACGTTCCTGTTGATGGTGGCTCTCCAGTTTTTCATCGACGATGAGAAGGAGAATCACTGGATCGTCCCATTGGAAAAGTTTTTCGTCAAATTGAGTCAGTACGAAGTTGCCGTCGAAGCGGGTATCACCATGGCGGTTCTGCTTGCGACAACTATGTTGCTCGGTGATGGAGAAAAGTACGCGTTCATCGTTGCCGGATTGCTCGGGTTCATCACTTACATCGGCGCGCGTGTTGTCGGACAGATGCTTTCCGGTGGCGACGGGAGTACGGGGAAGAAAGTTGCGCAGGGGATCGGAGGGCTCTTGTACCTTGAGATTCTGGATGCATCGTTCAGTTTCGACGGTGTCATCGGCGCGTTTGCTGTGAGCAACAATCTATTCCTCATCGCGGCAGGTCTCGGCGTCGGCGCGATGTTCGTGCGCTCCCTGACCATATATTTGGTGGACAAAGGAACGCTCGGCGAGTATCGCTATCTTGAACATGGCGCGTTCTGGGCCATCCTCGCCCTCGCGGCAATCATGTTCATCGGTGTCAAGGTGGAAGTGCCGGATACGGTGACCGGTTTCATCGGTGCGGCATTTATCCTCAGCGCCCTCTGGAGTTCTGTGCGAGTCAATCGTCGCGAACGACTGGCTGCCGAAAAATAAATCGGTGCGCAGTTTGGGTGAGTCTGTCACGACTCACCCACTTTATCAGATACTTGATCACAGAACGTGATCGAGTATCTGTAGAGTGTTTCTTTGACAAAAGAATAGTAACGGAAAAGAAAGGAAAATAAGATGTCTACGGAAGTTTTTGTTCCAAACATCACCTCTGTCACAATTCGTGAGACATCTCTGCGCGTTATTGCCACTCTCGGCAATGGGGCAGAGGTCGCACTTCATGGAACGTTGGACGGGTTCTTGTCAGGACTGGACGGACTGGAAAAAGCCAGACTGTTCCAGTTGGTGGAACGGATGAAAGGTGAGGTGGACAAGGAAAACTTGCCGCAACTCGCCGACCGAATCCTCGACGACAAGCTCGGTCTTTTGGACCGAGTGATCGGGCTCATAAACAAAAAATTTCTCGCCAAAGCTGCGGCTGCGGCGTGGGAAGAAACCTGTCGCCTCGCATCCGGAAAGACGAAGACTCTTGTGGACTTCGTCAACAGCCTGGAGCGTGATCTCGAAGCCGAGCAGCAAAGGCTGGAGGCAGAGATCGACAGGATGGAGCAACTCAGGGACGCGTATCGAGATCGCTTTGACGACTTTGTCGTCACGGTGAGGGAGATGAATGCGTTCTTGGCACGATCTCGCGGTGAAGTCGCGCAAGCGGAGCGATCCGCCGACCCGTCCGATCTCGCTCAAAAGGCGAGTCTGGACGAGTTGCGCGACAAGCTCCAGGCACTTGAAAGCAGAACGCTTGCGCTTGAAGGCATACTGAACCGTCTTCCGGCGGATCAGCTCGTCATCCGGCAGTTGCAAAACGCCGGCATCACGACTCTGGGCGAAACGACGACCACTGCGGCCGCACGTTTCACCAGTATCAAGATGACACTGCTCACGCTCCATAGTGCTCTAGTCACCAAAGGTGTTCAGCGGCTCGCGGAGCAGGGTGCGCAGCTTGATACGAATCTTGCCATAGTGCGTGGTCGTATGATGCATGATGTGGTTGGAACCGCGGCGAATGCTGCTGGCGACAATCGTCTTGCGCAAGCGAATCAACTCAAACAGATCACAAACGAGACCCGCAGTCTCGTTATGGTTGTTGAACAGGCTCGTATCGCTAACGCGCAAAAGTTTGCGCAGGTGCGCAATTTGTTCGAAGAATCCCGGCAGATCATGCTTGGCACAGCCAAAGCTGTTCGGCCGGATCAGCCGGTCAGTTACTGACCATTCACTAGTCCCAAGATGGGCGATTCAAATAGGAGACTACCATGGCACTTAAAACATTGAGTCTCGTTAAAGCTGGCGATGAAGGCACGAAGCTGCATCTCAATCTCAAGAAGGGCGAGACTTTCTCGGTCGAGCTTTTCTGGGAAAGCAAACATGATCTGGACGCACATGCCCTGCTTGCCACTAATAACGGCGATAGGGCTAAGGTCTCCGGCTTCGAACAGGTGTTGAGTACCTATGTCTTCAAGCGCAAGGTTGGCGGCAAGATAGTCGGTGAGTTCGATCGTAACTCGGACGGTTCGTTCCAAACACTTTGCGGTTCGCTGCGCCACAGCGGCGACGCCCTCACCGGCAAGCCCGACAATGTTGATGAGATGATCACCATCGACGGCAGCAAGATCGGTGAGTCGGTGAACGAGATCCCGATCTTCGTCACCATTCATCCGCCGGGCAGGGTCAAGTTCGCAGAGGTAGCAAAGGCGGGTATTCGCATCAAGAACGACCAAGGTGTCGTGCTTGCCGAGTATCAACTCTCCAAGCAGTTCGGGCAGTCCGATGCCGTCCAAATGGGCAGCCTCGTGCTCGGCGCGAACGGTTGGGAATTCGCCGAGGTCGGCGTCGGCTTTAACGGCGACTTCAACACGATCCTCGAAAGCTTCTCGTAACAACGTGGAGGTTCTGATGCCGGAGGAAAACGGTACGAGGATACCTCCCTCCGGCGGTAGTCCGGGCGGAGTGCATCCGACTGTAATACGATGCGGCATGCCTGCTGAAGTTCCGAAAGAACGTAAGCCGACAGTGATCGCACCGCCTGTGTCTCAACTTAATTCGCAGTCTCCTGCAGCTGCCGTTGTGCCACCAATTCGACCTACGGCGATCGCGGGTACTGTGCGAATGGGTGCGCATGTGTCTGTGGAAGATCTCACTCGGCATTTTCCCGGTACGCCGGTCGAAGTGTTGAAGTCGGCGAGATATGTTCTGGAAGGTGTTGTCCTCGACCTACTCACTGACTCACAATGTGTAATGTGGGGCGGCGAGATACAAAAACGATTCGGAGAGCTGACGGAGAGATCCCTTGAGCTAACCGGCTCGAAAGTCGTGCAAGACAGCGAGAGACATCTCGCCCGTCTGTACGCGATACTCGAAGAATTAGATGAGGCACTCCGGCATAAGAGTTCGCAAGGGCTCTTGTTCTGGAGAAAGGAAGAAACTGTCTGGGAGAAATTCCAAGCGGCGGGCAATGAGCTGAATCAGCTTCGGACTCTGTTAGGCCAGGCGCTTCCGGCAATTGTCGACGTCGAGTCATCACTTGCATCTTTGTCATCGGAGTTTGAAAAACTTTGCAACGACTTGGATGCGGAGAGTCTCGCCGGCCGATACATTGCCGAGGAGCTCTTACATGGTAAAGATCGTACCAAGCAGTCTTTGCTGGATCGGAGTATCAGTCTCACCGAGACGGTTGCTCATATCCGGCAGGGAATTCTGTTGCGCGGCCAAACCGCCGACATTCTCGGGCAGTTTGTATCGCGTGTTCAAGATGGTGTGTTGCATACGCTGCCCGCTTGGATAGAGATCGTAACGCTTGCATACCAGCACTCCTCACACACCGAGACGGAGCTCTACACGCTTCGGCAAGGTCTTGAGGATATCATCAACCGACTTAAGTAAAAGGGAATCGGATCATGACTCTTAAAGTCGATCTCAACAAGAGCGCAGCGAATCTTCGTGTTTGCCTCGAAAAGGCAGGCATGATCACTCCGCCGGAGGTTGAAGTTTGTTTTGATCTCGACGTGTCGGGTTCATATGAGGGTTTGCACAGGGACGGAACGACGAACGCACTGATGACGCGTCTCGTTCCCTGGGGTCTGGTTTTCGATCCCGATAGGCAGCTCGATGTGTGCACCTTCAGTGATGGACCTTCACATGTTCACCACGTCGGTATGGTCAACGCCGACAACTATCACGGTTTCGTCGGACGCGAGATCCTCGACAAAGTGCCCGGATGGAATGGTGCCACCGACTTCGCACCAGTCCTTCGGAAGAATCTCGAAATCTTCGGATGGACTCCGTCCGAAGAAGATGTTGGACCAACGAAGGGTCCCTGGGCGCGAGTGAAATCCGGACTCGGGCTCGGCACAAAGACCGCATCCACGGCATCGAAAAGGCGCAAGTCGCTTGTCCTGTTCAACACGGACGGTGAGAATAACGATAGGGATGCAACTGAACGTTTGTTCGACGAAATGCAAAAGCGCAAATACGGTATGTACGTGCTCTTTATCGCAGTAGGCAGAAGTCACTTCGACTCCTTGCGTCGACTGTCAAACGAGTATTCGAACGTCGGTCTCTGCGTCATCGAGGATATTAAAGAGTGGGTCGGGCAGAACGACGATGAGATCAACGAGGAACTCATTA
Source organism: Candidatus Adlerbacteria bacterium (assembly GCA_903840375.1). Lineage (GTDB taxonomy): Bacteria > Patescibacteriota > Minisyncoccia > Phycocordibacterales > SBAW01 > GWA1-54-10. The sequence goes on along the minus strand of CAIMFR010000072.1, from coordinate 9,976 downwards.
CACCCAAACTTGTCGAATGGCTCGGGCATGAAGATCCGAAGGAAGATCCGAAGGAAGATGATGAAAACGATGCCATCAAGGCAGCCGCGCTGGCTACAGCCGGGAGTGCCTTCATGAGACGATGAGGTCCATCGCATCTGAGTAGTTATTCTAAAAAACACGGGCGTCGAATACGTAAAAAGTATCGACGCCCTTTTTCTTTTCTATTTTTCTATTCTCCGCATGGTATACGAGATGGAAAAAAACCATCTGATGATAGTGTCGATCGCGTAGCTGGCGCGGACTTTTTTTGCATCCGTCGGAGTCTTTATACTCCGCACCCAGAAGAATGTTGCTCCGAGTCGTATTGCAAACAATCCATCAGTCAGAAACTTATCCCCGATGACGAATATTTTCCTGTCCGCATATTTCGTCGGAATGCATGAGGCTGTACGTTTGTCCGGTTTGCGATACGGAGTCTCGGCAAAAGTAACGCCGAGCGCCCGTGCCAAGAATCTGCCGCGCTCAATATTCTTGTTGTTGCTTAGCAGGTATATCAGATTGTTCTTGCGAAGCAATTCTTCAATCACGCATCGAGCTTCATCGGGTACTTCGTGTCCGTCGTGATGTGTGATAGTTCCGTCGATATCCAAAAGTATGACAGAGTTTCGTATGCGATTTTTTTCAAGAGTTGCGAATGTCTCAATCAGATTGATCTCATGCCGCATCGTTGCCTCCTATTTTTCTAATCTGAGCAGAAGCATATCACTCATTTGTCCAATGTTCCATAGAACACAACTTTGTACTATACTCCAATGTATGGCACAGACATGCGGACACATACACCCGATATCCTCGGTCATTCGCGAGGCAAATAAGATCTTTTTTGACATGGGTTTTACCTTTGCCGATGGTCCTCTTCTGGAAAATGAATGGTACAACTTCGACGCTCTTAACTTTCAGAAAGATCATCCCGCACGCGACATGCAAGATACTTTTTTCGTAAAAGACGAGCCTGGCATGGTTTTGCGAACACATACGTCGAACGTGCAGGTGCGGTACATTGAATCGCAGCTGAAGAAAGGCATCAATCCGCCATATCGCATGGTGGCAATGGGAAAGGTTTTCCGCAATGAGGCGACCGACATGACGCATGAGGCGGAGTTCTATCAAGTCGAGGGCATGGTTGTCGGCGAGGATATATCGCTCACGCATCTCCGCAGTACGTTGCAACATCTTTTCGAGCAGCTTTTCAAGGGTTCTGTCGAAGTGCGTTTTCGCCCGAGTTTCTTCCCATTCGTCGAGCCGGGGCTCGAGGTGGACATGCGGCTCACCGGAGACAATGTGCCGGAAAAATTGCGCGACCGTTGGATAGAAGTGATGGGTGCGGGTATGGTGCATCCGAACGTTTTGAAAAACGCAGGCATCGACCCGGAGAAATATCGCGGCTTCGCATTCGGCGGGGGCATCGACCGTCTCGCAATGTTGAAGTGGGGCATCGACGACGTGCGTCTCATGCATTCTGCCGACCTGCGGTTTATCGACCAGTTTTAATTATTTAATTACCGAGAGTTTTCGTAGGAGTTCTATGATGTGCTCTGCCGACTGCTGCGGCGTTTCGTCCGTGGTGTCTATCGTCACCTCCGGATTTTCCGGTGCTTCGTACGGGTCATCGATGCCGGTGAAATGTTTTATGATCCCCGCTTGTGCTTTTTTATACAGACCTTTAACATCGCGCTCGATGCACACCGCGAGCGGCGTGGCCACATGTACCTCTATGTATGCGCCGTGCTGATCGATCGTCTGACGATTGTGGTCGCGCGATTCCGCGTATGGCGCGATAGCGGAGCATATGGCAACGCCGCCGTGTTTCGTTATCTCCGATGCTACAAAACCGATTCGCTTTATATTTTCAACACGATCCTCGCGCGAGAATCCGAGACCTTTCGACAAGTGTTGCCGCACGACGTCGCCGTCGAGAAGAGAAACATTGCGGTCGTGCAGCTCGCGAAGTTTTCCTGCAAGAATGGCGGCAATGGTGGACTTGCCGGAGGACGGCAAACCAGTGAGAAATATTGTGCAGCCTTTTCTGCTGCGCTGTGACACGCCTTCACGCAATGTCTCTACGACTTCCGGAAATGAAAACCATTCGGGCACGGGATCTCCGGCGGCAAGCATCGAACGGAATGCCGTGCCGGAAATGTTTTTTGTTTCTGTTCCGGCGGGAATCTCCTGCCATGAGCGATACGTATCGTCTTTCGGAACATAGAGCATTTCCTGTTGTGGAAGAATAATTATTCCGAGATCTTTTTGGTGGGCAAGCGCGAGCTCTTGCGCGTCGTATGGTCCGTAAAAAGGAACGCCATTTTTATCTTTGCCCGGTCCGGCATGGTCGCGCCCGACGATGAAATGTGTGCAGCCGTAATTTTTTCGAATGAGCGCATGCCACAACGCTTCGCGCGGTCCTGCCATGCGCATTGCAAGCGGCAGCAGTGAAAGTTCCGCAAAATCTTTCATGCGAGCTTCGTAAAGTTGTTTGTAACTTTTGACGCGCGTCACGTAGTCGATGTCGCCCTCTTTTGTCGGGCCGACGACCGGATGAAGAAGAACGTTGATATCATTCTCGCGATGCGCGCGCTGCATGAGCGTGAAGTGCGCTCGGTGCACAGGATTTCTCGTTTGGAATGCGGCGACTTTATTCCACCCGCGCTTTGCAAATATTTCGCGCAGTTCTGCCGGTGTGCGGCGTATGTCGGCAAAATCATAATGATGCGGAAGTGCGATGTGTTCGATTTTGCCGCCGAGATAGACCGAGCCCGTGTGGTGCATGAGATATCGGACGCCTGGGTGTGTGTCGTCCGTCGTGCCATATACATTGAAAGCTTCGCGCTGTTTGTCCGGCTGACAGATGGACGAGATCGTGAAATACGCGAGCGGATTATCCGACTGGTCGCATAAAATAATTCGTTGATCTTTCGCATACTGCGCAGCTGATGCGACATCGAGCACGATAGGCATCGGCCAGAGTTTGCCGGACGGAAGTCGCATGTCATCGACAACAGAGTTATACTCTTCTTCTGTTAAAAACCCCGTGAGTGGCGCAAAGCCTCCAACCAGCAAGAGTTCAAGGTCATAGAGTTGCCGGTCGGTTAGGTGGAGACGAGCGTTATCCATTTTTGAAAAAGTATAGCATACGTGGTATTCTCGTACTATCCTGTTCAGGTATGAAAATCTCCAGAAATTGGCTGCAAACTTTTTTTGATACACCGCTTCCGGACGCGGCAACGCTTTCTGATGCGCTAACATTCCATGTGTTCGAAATAGACGGTGTGGAAAAAATAAACGGCGACGATGTGCTCGATGTGAAGGTGACGCCGAACCGCGGGCACGACTGTCTCTCGCATCGCGGGATCGCGAAAGAAGTTTCCGCTATTTTGAAAATGCCGATTGCGCACGATCCATTCTCGGACAAACCCGTTCTCGATGCAAAGACAGATCTGATTTCTGTTTCGATAGACGATACGTTGTGCAAGCGATACATTGCCGCCGTGGTGCGCGGCGTGAAAGTTGGTGAGTCGCCGAGATGGTTGCGAGAAAGATTAGAGTCGATGGGGCAGCGCTCGATCAACAATATTGTAGATGCGACAAACTTTGTGATGTTCAACATCGGCCAGCCGCTCCACGCATTCGACGCCGTCAAATTAAAGAATGAAAACGGAAAGTGGAATATCGCGGTGCGTAAAGCGAAGCCGGGAGAAAAGATGCTTGCGCTTGATGAGAAAGAATACACGCTCACGGATTCTATGCTTGTCATCGCAGACGCAAATGCCGACGTTGCCATTGGCATCGCGGGAATAAAGGGCGGCATGCCGGCGGCCATCGATGAGAACACAACAGACATTATCATCGAGTCTGCAAACTTCGGCGGCGTGTCTGTGCGCAAGACCGCTGCTGCGTTGAAACTTCGCACTGATGCATCGACGCGGTTCGAGCAAGTCATTTCTCCGGAGATCGCGGCATACGGCATGCGTGCAGTCGCCGATCTAATCGTAGAACTTGCAGGCGGGAAGCTGGAAGGATTTGTCGACGTGTATCCGCAGCCGCAGAAGTCGATGACCGTCTCAGCTTCCGTGCAGCAAATTCGCAAAGTGCTCGGTATAGACATCAGCGAAAAGGAAATTGAAGACGTGTTCACGTGGCTTGGTTTTTCATTTGAGAAAAGTGATGAGATCTACTCTGTGGTAGTCCCATTTGAGCGTCTCGACATTGCAATCCCTGAGGATCTGGCAGAGGAAGTTGTGCGCATCATTGGATACGATGCAATTCCGGCAGGACTGTTGCCGAAGTTTGAAAAAACACCCGAGGTAAACAATACTTTTTACTGGAGCGAAAACATCCGCGAATATCTTGTCTCACAAGGATTTTCAGAAGTGTTCACCACTGTTTTTGCAGAAGAAGGCGAACGTGTCGTTCTCAACAAAGTCGATGGCGTGCGTTCATTTTTACGCAAAGATCTGCGGGACGGATTGAAAGGGTCGCTCGATAAGAACGTGCATAACAAGGAGCTGCTCGGATTGGCGCAGGTCCGTTTGTTTGAGGTGGGCACTGTTTGGCAAAAAGGAGAAGAAAGACTTTCGCTCGGTCTTATGGTCGAACCTGTAAAAAAACAACCGACGCTGAAAGATTTTGTGAATGGTCTCAACGAAATAATGTCTTCTCCAAAAGTCTCATCACTTGAACCGTCATTGATCATGAGAAACGGCCCTGGTACATTTGAGGAATATAATCTGACTGGAATATTCAGTCACCTGGAGACTCCTTCCTCTTACGACGACCTTCCTGTCTCAATCGCCGTGCGGTATCGATCATTTTCCAAATATCCATACATCGTGCGCGACATTGCCTTGTGGGTGTCGGGCGATACGAATGCAGATAGTATTCTGTCGCTCATTCGCGAGAATGCTGGAGACTTGCTTGTCCGCTCCGAACTATTCGACCGGTTCGAGAAAAACGGAAAAGTCTCGCTTGCATTTCGCCTCATCTTCCAATCATTCGACCGCACGCTTCTCGACACAGAAGTCCAACAGATACTGGAAAAAGTTTCTGATGCACTTCGTGAAAAGGGATACGAGATACGTTAGTGCGACGCATTTTCTTCCCACAATTCTTCATGCTGTGCGTGTGGCGCCGGCGGGTATAGGTAGCCGAGGTGAAAGGCGAGCGTCGGGATCGGTGTAAAAAGAAAAACGCCTTCGACGAACATGTGGTTGATAGTGCTCGCCTCTTGGTAGATCACGCCGTCGAACTTGGAATAATCCATGAATTTTTGATAGTGCTTCACGAATGCCTTTTTCGGCAGCATGAGCGAGAAGGGAGAGCTGACCGATGTGCGCCAGTGTCGATGTGAACCGAGCACGATGCGCGCCTCGCGGATCTCTTTCGGGAAATATTCCAGCGGTGAGTCCGCCGGGTGTATCGCCACGAAGTTGCCGCCGAGATTGAGTGTGAAGTTTTCATATTCTTCTACCATCTCCTGTATACAGGAAGGGAAGTACAGGTAATCATCTTCTGCAAAATAGATGACATCGTGGAAGTGTCCCATCGCATATTCGTAGCAATATTTCATCGACGCATTATTGTCCAGATGAACACGGATAAAATTTTTCTTACACAGACAAGTACTCGCCAATTTGAAAAGTTTTTTCTGAAACTCGGGAGTCGAATCGTCGATGATCGTGAGCTTGATGCTGCTTCGCATTTCCTCCGGCACAGTATTTATAGATGTTATGAGTGACCGCAATCCGCGCAGGATAAGTTCATCACGATCGACTGTCACAATGCGCTTCATTGTGGGGTTGTTCTCGCTTCGGTTGCATGTCCGCAGCAATATGTCGAGAGTCATGTGTGCAATGGTAGCGCATAATTGACCCTTAGGTAAGCCCTATTTTCTCTATTTTTTAGCTTCCATTTAGTGTCATTTTCTGATATACTATTCGTATCACTATGGCAGACGATAAGGCAAAAAAGAGTTCATATAGTGCCGCAGATATCACTGTTCTCGAGGGGCTCGAGGCTGTGCGTCGCCGCCCTGGTATGTACATTGGCACGACCGGTCCGGACGGCTTGCACCACTTGGTATGGGAGATCTTCGACAACTCGCGCGATGAGGCGATGGGTGGCTTTTCTAACGACATCGAGGTGGTAATTCTGCCCGGAAATGTTGTTCGTGTGGCAGACAACGGCCGCGGTATTCCTGTCGACATCCACAAACAGACGAAAGTCTCCGCGCTCGAAACCATCATGACGACGCTCCATGCCGGCGGCAAGTTCGGCGGTGAGGGATATAAAGTGTCCGGCGGTCTTCACGGCGTCGGCGGCTCGGTGGTGAATGCACTCTCGACCTACATGCGCGCAGAAGTATATCGTGACGGCGGCGCGTTCGAGCAAGAGTATACATTTGGCAAGAAAAAAGCTTCAGTCAAAAAGCTCGGCTCATCGCGGCTTCATGGCACGGTCATCATCTTTCAGGCTGATCCGAGTATTTTCACCACTACGACGATTTATGATTTCGATAAAATAGTTTCGCACTTGCGCGAGCAGGCGTATTTGGTGAAAGGACTTCGCATCACGATAATCGATGCTCGCGAAAGCGGTATGGAGTTGCCGGAGGCGGGTAAGGGGCTTTACATCCGAAGTAAGCTTTCCGATTCACCGTCGCAGACATTCTACTTCGAGGGAGGCTTGCGCTCGCTTGTGTCGTTCTATAACCGCTATCAGAAGCCCGCACACAAAAATATTTTCTATATCGAAAAAGAGCAGGATGGCGTCGATGTGGAAATAGCATTGCAATATGCAGACGATATTTCATCGCGCATCTTTCCGTTCGCGAACAATATTTACAATAGCGAAGGCGGCACGCACATCACGGGTTTTCGCACGGCACTTACTCGTACTCTCAACGGTTACGCGCGTAAAAATAATTCTCTCAGGGAGAGTGAAGAAAATTTCACCGGAGACGATGTGCTCGAAGGCCTCACCGCGGTCGTGTCGGTGAAGCTTCGCGAGATCCAGTTCGAGGGTCAGACGAAGGGCAAGCTCGGCAGTGTCGAGGCGCGCGGCGCGGTGGATTCCGTGTTTGCGGAGTCATTCTCGATGTTCCTCGAAGAAAATCCCGATGATGCGAAAGCGATCATTTCCAAAACAATTCTCGCGCTCAAAGCTCGTAAGGCCGCGAAGGCTGCGAAAGATTCCGTTCTGCGAAAGGGTGCGCTCGAAGGTATGACGCTTCCGGGTAAGCTGGCTGATTGCCAGAGTAAAGACGCGGCTGAATCGGAACTCTTCGTGGTAGAGGGAGACTCGGCAGGTGGCACCGCCAAGACCGGTCGTGATCGCCGCACGCAGGCGATACTCCCGTTGCGAGGTAAGATACTCAACGTCGAGCGCGCACGCCTCGACAAGATGCTCGGTTCAGAGCAGATAAAAAATCTCGTCGTTGCACTCGGGTGTGCCATCGGCGAAACGTTTAATATTGAAAAGCTCCGCTATCACAAAATAATTCTCGCGACCGATGCCGATGTCGACGGTGCGCACATTCGCACGCTTCTGCTCACGCTTCTGTATCGCCATTTCCGTCCGCTTGTCGACGGCGGGTTCGTGTACATTGCACAGCCTCCGCTGTACAAGATCAAACGCGGCAAAGAAGTGATGTATGCATATTCCGATGAAGAAAAGACACGACTTCTCGGCAAAGACGCCGCGCTCGCGGAGGAAGTCGAGGCTGTGGAAGGCGGAGAAGCTCCCGAGTCTGAAGAAGACGCAGGGAAGGCGAAGCAGGTGCGTATCCATATCCAGCGTTATAAAGGTCTTGGAGAAATGAATTCCGAGGAGTTGTGGGAGACGACGATGGATCCCGCGCACCGAATACTCAAGCAGGTGCGCGTCGAGGATGCCGCTGATGCCGATACGGTCTTCGATATTCTTATGGGTGAAGACGTCCCGTCCCGCAAATCGTTCATACAGAGCAACGCCAAATTGGCAAAGCTAGACCTCTAGCTGCTTGGTGGGTATTGACATTTAGCATGGTTTCTGCTACCATGTTCGAGGTATGGCACGCGGAGTAATACATGAAATAGCGGAGCATGGTAAGGGTTTTTTGCTTGCATTTGCCGGCATTTTGGCGCTTACGTTTTCTGTGCTTTTCATTGCCGACTTGCTGCCTGATCATGCACAAGCAAACACGAGCCAGGATGCTGTTGTTTCTATACAGGCAACGGCGACTCCTTCTGTGTCAAAAGCAGCTGCCGAGAAAAACGGCGAGCTGCCGGTGCGGATCGTAGCCACAAGTATCGGGCTTAGCGCAAAGGTCAGCAACCCGACATCGGCTAATGTTTCCGTTCTTGACGAGGCACTTCTCACCGGATCAGCGCGCTATCCGAGCTCGGCACTTCTTGGTGTGGATGGAACAATGTTGCTCTTCGGACATTCGAGTTACTTGCCGGTCGTGCATAACCAGGCATACAAAACCTTCGACGGTATTCAGAATCTAAAAGTAGGCGATATGGTGAGCGTCTACTCGCAGAGCAATGAGTACCGATACAAAGTGACCGGTGTCGCGACAGCGCAAGCTGATGCGGATGTGGTCGCGCTTCCATCGGCAGACAAACATCTAGTGCTCGTGACTTGCGATTCATTCGCAACAAAAAATACGCGGTTCGTCGTCAGTGCGGACTTTGTAGGGACATACCCGCTCGTCTCGAAATAATTCGAGAGGTGATCGGATACGTCTTCGCAAAGCGGAGCGGAAGTTCTTTTAGAAATATCAGCAGAACATCCACTAATTTCGCATATGCGAAATTAGTGGATAAAAACACATGGGAGATGTGCGATGAGAAAACTTCTCTTTGCGATTCTGATGGTTACCACGCTTGGTGGCTGTGCAGCACAGGTATGCATCGGCACAAGTTGTTCGTCGTCCTCGTATGCGCCGAATGTGTATACATCGGGGCCGCTCAAACAGACGACTCGTACCGATTCTGCACCGCCCATGTCCGCAGATGACCTGCGGCACCAACAGGAAGGTTGCACGCTCACTGCTGCGGAATGGACCACAAGGGGATTCCATCGGCATTGGGAATGCACTCATTCGTACGAAGTGGCGAATGTTGCGCAAGCAGCGCCGCCTATCCGGGTAGTGCAGGCCGTGACCACACCGAACTTTTCTGTGAGGCAGGAAGTGACGACCTTCGTGCCGCCACCTCCTGTTGTTCAGCAGACTGTGTCGGAGTCGTGCGACATGTCGGTATTCCATGCTAAGAATGTTTCTGCTCGCGATGTATCTCATACCGGACACTGGCACGCGTTTGCGAAACATTACGGGTGTTGGACGCAGGCCGAGGTTGCCGGCATCATTCGCAGGAATGATGCAAGCGTTCTCCGTGTATCACCGGAAGGCATCATGTCCATAGTCGGCCAACAGATCGGCCGCACGTGGTCGAACCGTCAAGCATTCGCTTCATGGCTCTCGAGCTCCGAAGTGAGGGAAGTTGTCTGTACTTCTCAGCTACTGGAAGGCGCCGACTTCGGCCGTGTAGACGATGCGGGTAAAATAGACCTGCAATTTCACCGCGATTGCTATTCCGGAGAGAAACTCCTTGTGACGCAGGTAAATGGCAGGGAAGCCCCGTTCTTGTCTGAAGCTTGTCTAAATCCGGTTGTGCGTAAGCCGTAAAAGGCGATTGTTACTGGCCGCTCCCTAACCAAGGAGCGGCCTTTTCTTATATATTGACAATATACATAAAGAATGATACACTGCTTTTGTGCTTATAGGTTAGGTCGCGAAGACTTATGAACTATAAAACATCAAAATATTTCCCGATTTCTAAAAAAGTCGCACTCGCGGCGGTTATGTTGTGCGCGTGCATGACCATTTTCCCGATAAATGTCGCCCATGCAGATGACGAAGATGTTGGCGGATCCGGCTACAGCTCATATGACACGT
>CAIMFR010000071.1 GCA_903840375.1 Candidatus Adlerbacteria bacterium | reverse complement strand
TATTAAACCAGTCTGTGAATGGCATGAGATCGTCTGCTGGTACGTGCGCTTTGTACTCTCTTTGATGCTGCATATGATGGAAATGATCATATTTATAGAAGAAAAGGTCGATCATTGTCCAGTCAAGCGTGATAACGCACTCCTGACAAATATCCCACCAGTTTTCTATTGTCCAGTCCAACAGCCAGCCATTTTTTCGTAGGAATGTAGTCGCCAAGTATCCTTCTGGAGTAAATAATGTGTACGCCGCGTCTTCTTCGAGAAGCGGCGCGCTCCAGTATGAAAGCATGTCGTCTGTGTCTCCGAACATAAATATATCCGAGAATGCGTAAGGAGAATATTTGCCGGAATTATGGAGTATGACAAGGCGTTTGTTTTGTCCGGATCGTTCGCTTGGCGGAAAATAATCGAGCATGTTTGTCATTGATTCAAATATATTTTTGTTATATATGCGCTGGTCCGATCTTGTCTTTAGGCTAAATCTCGCGCCGAGTTCTTTCGCTTTTTGAATGCCGTTGCGCGATGAAGTGAGTTGCAGATTTACGTTTAGCAGCCCGTTGCAGTACGGTTTTTTGTTGAGAATTATTTCAATATGTTCTGCGGATATTTTTTGCAAATATGCCGGATCCTCGTCATCCCAAGTTGAAAGAATAATAAATGATCCTGGGAATATTTTTTTATATAATCGTATCGTCTCAAGTGTAAAATCATTTTTTGCGCACAATGGACCCTGTATGACTATCGCGCAGGAAGGATCGCGCAGAAGCGTGTCTGGCGTGGCGGTAAAATCTTTTGCATACAGCGGACGCAGCTGATAGGTGATAAGCGTGCCGGTTTTACCTTCCAGGTACCCCAGCATGTCCATGAGCAGCCGTTCTAGTATTTTTTTATAGAAAAGATAAAACACTTTGCTCATTGGGAATGAAAGAACTTTTTTCAAGAAACGCAGATGCGCGGACACAGTGCCTCCTTTGAGCGAATCTTTTTGTGCGGCGACAGCAGTGCGTCCAGCGTGTATATCAGGCACGCAGATGATGTCCAACTTTGAAGATACCTCAGTGGTGATCTGCTCTTCAATGTTCAAAAAATTATTTTTAGACCTGAGATATTTAATGGAGGATAGATTCAGTCCGATGAGTGCGTATCTTGTAGGATCCAGCCAAGATATTTTTTCGTACAGAAGATCCAGGTCTTCTGTACCTTGGCGCAAATCTTCACAGTGCAGCACGAGGAAAGAATATAGGCTTTTCCCGTTCGGAAAAAGAATCGAAGATCCCATGCTGAACAACGCGAGAAGATGGTTGAGAGCTGCAATGTGTTGTCCTTGATACTGGAAACGAAGCGCTTCGGCATAGATGAGCGTAGAGATTGGTATGTTTGTGCCTGGAAGAATGTCCTTGCTGGCCGCGAAGAATTCTCTGTCTTTTGTTTGTCGCAGTGTAATACTGATCCCTATCCCGCTACGCAAAGCATCTGCGAGTGTTTCGTATGATGCGCAATCGTCGCATAAAATAACTTTAGACATAATGGATCTAGTCAGAGAGACTTCACATACCACTCATACGTATCGCGTAATCCTTTTTCCAATTCTGTGGAGTGATGCCAGCCTAGGTTGTGCAGCTTTGAAACGTCGAGTAATTTTTGCGGCGTGCCGTCCGGCTTGGTCGTGTCCCATGTAAGTGCGCCGTCGTAGCCGACGACTTTCTGCAGCATCTCGGCAAGCTCGCGGATGGTGATGTCCTCGCCGGTGCCGATGTTTACGATCTCTTCGCCGTCGTAGGTATTCATGAGGAAGAGGCATGCGCTCGCAAGGTCGTCTACATGGAGGAATTCTCGGCGCGCCGAGCCTGTGCCCCATACGACGACTTCCGGAGCGTTCGATATTTTCGCTTCATGGAAACGGCGCAGTAGGGCAGGGAGCACATGCGAGTTTTGCGGATGAAAATTGTCATTCGGACCGTACAAATTTGTCGGCATCACGCTGATGAAGTTTGAACCGTATTGCGTGCGATACGAGCGGCACAATTCTATGCCGGCGATCTTGGCGATGGCATACGCGCGGTTTGTTTCTTCAAGCGGACCGGTCATCAGATATTCTTCTTTTATCGGTTGTGGTGCGAGGCGCGGATAGATGCACGAGCTGCCGAGAAAAAGTAATTTCTTCACGCCGCTTCGGTGTGCGCTGTCGATGATGTTCAACTCGATGGCTAGATTTTCGCGAATAAAATCTGCAGGGTATGTTTTGTTTGCGAGAATGCCGCCGACTTTTGCAGCCGCGAGAAAAACATATTCCGGCTTCTCAACTTCAAAAAAGGTTTGTACTGCATTTCTATCAGTGAGATCGAGCTCCGCATGTGTTCGCGTGATGATATTGGTGTGTCCTGCTTTCTGTAGTGCGCGCACGATAGCCGAGCCTACCAGCCCGCGATGTCCTGCGACGAATATTTTTGAATTTCGGTCCATATAGGTATGTAACTTTCGCTTGTCCACAATGGTATACATAGTATACTTCCCCTATGAAAAAAGCGATCATAACCGGTATTACGGGGCAGGACGGCAGTTATTTGGCCGAGTTGCTGCTGGAAAAAGGATATGAAGTCCATGGCATTATTCGCCGTGCGTCGACCTTCAACACTGGGCGCATCGACCATCTCTATCAAGATCCGCACGTCAACGGTGTGCGATTATTTTTGCATTTTGGCGACCTGTCCGACTCCGCAACCTTACGCAAGCTTTTGTATGAAATAGAGCCGGATGAATTTTACAATCTCGGTGCGCAATCGCATGTCCGTGTGTCGTTCGACATTCCGGAATATACCGCGGACGTAACAGGACTCGGCGTGTTGCGCGTCCTCGAAGCGATAAAAGATTATCAGGTACACACGGGGAAAAAGATTCGCTTTTATCAGGCGTCGTCGTCCGAGATGTTCGGTTCAACGCCGCCGCCGCAGTCTGAAATGACGCAGTTCCATCCGCGTAGTCCGTATGGTGTGGCGAAAACTTTCGCGTTCCATTCCACGGTCAATTATCGCGAGTCGTACGACATGTTCGCAGTCAATGGAATTTTGTTCAACCACGAGTCTGAGCGCCGCGGCGAGACTTTCGTCACACGTAAAATTACTCGCGCCGTTGCGCGCATAAAAGCCGGATTGGACGACAAGCTGTATCTTGGCAACTTAGATGCGCGGCGCGACTGGGGATATGCACCGGAATATGTCGAAGCAATGTGGCGCATGCTCCAGCAACCCGAGCCGGATGATTATGTGATAGGTACAGGCACTTCGCACTCGGTTGGAGATTTTGTGGCGGCTGCATTTAAACATGCCGGACTGCCGGACTGGGAAAAGTATGTAGGTATCGATCCGCGTTATTATCGTCCGGCTGAAGTGATATCGCTGATAGCAGACACGCGCAAGGCTGAGGAAAAACTCGGTTGGAAAGCACTCATCTCTTTTGATGAATTAGTCGGCCGTATGGTCGATTCGGATATGAAGGCTCACGGCGTCACAAAGTAGTTTTTCTCACCGGGAAAAGTTGTGGTATATTTGTTTGCATGAATTACACGAAATTTTTGCGCTGGGCGCTCATCGGCGGGTTGGCGCTTGTTTTCTTTATTCCGTTCATAGTTGCAAACGGTGGAATGTTCCCGAACATGTTCTTCCCGTTCATCACGGGGAAAAATTTCGCATTTCGCATTCTTGTAGAACTACTACTCGGCGTGTACGTGCTGCTTGCAATGCGCGAACCGAAGTATCGGCCGCATGCGTCGCAGCTCATGTGGGCTCTCACGATATTTGTAGCTTGGATAGGACTTGCAACGATATTCAGCGTCGATCCGATAAAAAGTTTCTGGAGCAATTTCGAGCGCATGGAAGGTTACGTCACGACTCTGCACTTATACATATATTGTATGATTCTCGGAGCGTTCGCTACAGCGGAAAATTTGTGGAACAGGTTGTTTCAATTCTCCATTGCCGCCGGCGTTCTTCAGGCACTCTATTCTCTATGTCAGATGTTGCACTGGTTCGGACTAGCACCCAGTTCACAGAGTGGTGCACGCCTCGACGGTACATTCGGCAATGCCGCCTACCTCGCCGTTTTCATGCTGTTCAATGTCTTTATCACACTGTTCATGTTGGTTCGAGAACGCAAGTCAGTCACGGCGCAAGTCCTCTACGGTATCGCTCTTGTGTTGCAGATCACCACGCTCTTCTACACGCAGACGCGCGGAGCTATTCTTGGTTTGGTGGGTGGTGTCATCATCGCGGCGATCTTTATCGCATGGCGCGCACATGAGAAAGAATGGCACACTCTGCGAAAGGTATCTTATTATGGTCTAGGCGCACTTCTTGTACTCATAGTCGGATTCGTCGCACTGCGCAACACATCGTTCGTTCAACAGTCGCAGACACTATCACGCATAGCATCTATCTCACTTGCAGACAAGACGACTGAGGCCCGTTTTCAGATATGGGGCATGGCTATTCATGGTGCTGCTGAACATCCTGCGCTCGGTTGGGGTCAGGAAAATTTCAGCTATGTGTTCAATAAATATTACACGCCGGTGATGTACAGCCAGGAGCAGTGGTTCGACCGTGCGCACAACCAGTTCCTCGACTGGCTCATCGCGGCAGGCACTCCGGCATTTCTTCTCTATATCTCTCTATTCATTCTCTCAGCGTGGTATGTCATCCGCTCGCGCGTTATATCCGTGCCTGAGCAGGCGGTGCTTCTGGGACTGTTGGCGGGATATGCGTTCAACAACCTGTTCGTATTCGATGATCTTATGAGTTCGGTGTATTTCTTCTCGATGTTGGCGTTTGCACACAGCCTGCTGGGCGCGAAACTGCCCGGCTCCATACGGCTCTCAAAACCCGTCAGTGACAAGATGGTCGCCGTTGTCGCGCCTATAGTTGTGGTCGTGCTGTTTACCGGCATGTGGATGCTCAACATGCCAGGCCTCGCGCGAGCACAGAATCTTGTAAGTGCTCTTATGACTCAGCAAGCAGTTACCAATGCACAGGGGGTGACATCTATCGTTCCAAAAGATCCAAAAGCGAATTTCCAGCAATTCCAGATCGCATTCGGACAGAACGTGTGGCCCGGCACTCCGATGGGCAAGCAAGAAGTCGTGGAGCAATTGTTCCAATACGCGACATCGGCTGCAGGCGCGTCTTCCGTCGACCCATCGCTTAAACAGGACATATATACATTTACCAACACTGCTGCGCAATCGATTCTCACCGAACGCAAGCATGATGCACGACTTGAGCTTTTCTACGGTTCTGTACTCGATGCATTCGGCCAACATCCTGCCGCACTACAAGTATATGCGCAGGCACTTGCTGATTCGCCGAAGAAGCAGCAAATCATGTTCCAGATAGGTGTGTCGTATCTCAATGTTGGCGATGTAAAGGATGCATTGCCTGTATTGAAGGCTGCATACGAGGAAGCTCCGGGTTATGACACTGCACGCATTCTATATGTTGCCGCACTTTATTACGGCGGTGATATTACTGACGGGGACGCGCTTCTTGTACAAGGTTTCGGCACTGTCTACTATGATGACTCGCGCCTCTTGCAGGTCTATGTCAACACGAAACAATACGATCGCCTTGTGGGCATCTGGCAGAACCGAGTGACGGCGCAGCCGAGCAATGCACAGAACCATATTGGTCTTGCTGCGGCCGAGTTTGCCATGGGTGATAAAACGAAAGCGATCGCAGAACTTGAAAATGCCATCAAGATAGATCCGACTCTCACAACTCAGGCGCAAGAAATAATCAAAGAGATACAGAACGGTACACTAAAGCTGTAATAAAAAATAATCGTGCTACACTAGTCTGTGTGAGTGCCCGCAGCGGGCTCTTCCAAACAAAGTTCTGCGAAAATCCCCACTTCGGTGGGGTTTTTCGCACATTAAAAATGTGTGTATACTGTTCACATGTACGCCGCATGGGGAGCGGACTGCACTCACATTTATAGAACAATGTTTGGAGTTCGCTTCCGCTTCCCATACGGCGCACATACTGTGCGTGATCATACAGAATTATGTATATAGAAGAGAATGTGCCGCTCGCACCGCTGACCACCTTTAACATTGGCGGGCCGGCGCGTTTTTTTGTACGAGTGCAAAGTCTTGATGATCTCCGCGAAGCTATTGATTTTGCAAAAGAAAAAAAACTAAAAGTGCTCGCGCTCGGTGGTGGGTCGAACACACTAGCCGATGATGTGGGGTTTCCCGGATTGGTATTGAAAATGGACATGCTCGGCGTTGAGCTGATCGCCGGTGACGGCGATTCGTCTATTCTTGTCGCCGGTGCCGGTGAGTCTTGGGACGCTGTTGTGGCGCGAGCTATTGCTAGGGGGTTGTGGGGTATTGAGAATCTCTCCGGTATTCCCGGCACTGTTGGCGCTGCACCTGTGCAGAATATCGGCGCATATGGTGCGGAAGCGAAAGATGCGCTTGTGTGGGTTGAAGCTTTTCATATACAAACGGGGCGGATTACGAGATTTGAAAAAAGTGAATGCAAGTTCAGCTACCGAATGAGTCTTTTCAAAAAAAATCCCGGAATATATTTTATTACTCGTGTCGCATTTCTGTTGCATAGAAAAGGAACGCCGAATATTTCATATCGTGATCTTTCAGAGTTTTTTACCGGTAATGCAGCACCAACTCTTCAGGAAATTCGGGATGCAATACTCTCAATTCGTGCACGTAAGTTTCCTGACTTGTCGAAAGAAGGAACCGCTGGGTCATTCTTTCTCAATCCTATAGTCTCGGCGGAAAAAGCAATGCAGTTACGAGAACGGTTTCCAGACCTGCCGTCGTATCCGGCGGAGACGGGTGCAAAAGTTTCTCTCGCGTGGCTTCTTGATCACGCACTGCATGTGCGCGGAATGCGTATCGGTGGTGCGCGTCTGTTCGAGAAACAACCACTCATCATTGTGGCAGATCGGGGGACATCGTCGTGCGATGTTTACGCACTTGCAGATTCTGTGATAGAAAAAATGCGCGATGTGTTAAATATAAAAGTAGAAACAGAAGTGCAAAAAGTTTTTTAAAAAAGTTCACGGAAATATTTTTTTATTTTGCATCGGTTATCCACAGAAAAATATTTTTTATCATTGTATGTGCACTCGGTATCACTGATACTTGTAGATAGAGCATCGAGAATGTGTTCGTCACATTTGTTCAGGGCAACGTGTGACGAACAAGGTCGATCGATGTGCAACCAAAATGTGCGACGCAAGTCGCCACTACTATGGCAGCAAAAAAGAAAGCAGTAAAAAAAGTAGCAAAGAAGGCAGCAAAGAAGCGCCGCTAACGCGTCGCTTTGTTGACTCATTTTAGTCGACAAAGTTGCCCTGGAGAGAATCCCGTTCCCCCTGAAAGGGGAGCGGGATTCTCCTTTTTGTGGTAGTATGTTGTTATGTTTTCCTTCAAAGGTTTTTTCGGCGATCCGGGTGCGAAATTGTTGCAACAGAGCGCTCAAGCGGTCTCTGCTATAGGCGGTTTCGAGATGGAAATGCAGGCGCTTTCCGACGAAACACTCAAGGCTAAGACGCAGGAGTTCCGCAACCGTCTGGTGGCTGGAGAGACTCTTGATGGTCTTCTGCCTGAAGTGTTCGCAGTCGTTCGTGAGAGTGCACGCAGAACGCTCAAGCTGCGCCCGTTCGATGTCCAGCTCATTGGAGGTATGGTCCTCCACAATCATAGTATTGCCGAGATGAAGACCGGTGAAGGTAAGACGCTTGTTGCAACGCTTCCTGCCTATCTCAACGCGCTTCCCGCACACGGTGTGCATGTCATCACTGTTAATGACTATCTCGCACGACGTGATGTCGTATGGATGGGGCAGGTGTATGCAGCACTTGGTTTGTCGGTCGGCGTCATCAACCATGACACATCGTTTCGTTACGATCTTACGCATTCTGAAAATGACGCGATACGCGATGAAGAAGGCAGTTTCCGTGTCTTCCATGAATTTCTTCGCCCGTGTACTCGCAGGGAGGCGTACGAGGCGGATATCACCTACGGCACGAATAGTGAGTTCGGTTTCGATTATTTGCGCGACAATATTTCATATCGTGCAGACGAGTTGCGCCAGCGTGGACATTTTTATGCGATCGTAGACGAGATCGATTCTATTCTGATAGACGAGGCGCGCACTCCTTTAATCATTTCTGCTCCTGCTTCAGAGTCAGAAGATCTATATCGGCGTTTTGCCGAGATTGTGCAGCATCTCGAGATCGAACGTGACTACACAGTCGATGAGAAGATGAAGGCGATTCAGCTTACGGACGAGGGTATCGGCCGCGCAGAGAAAGTGCTTGGCGTCGATAATATTTACACTGATGCCGGAATAAAGTTCGTGCATCACCTCGAGACCGCGGTGCGCGCAAAGGCTCTTTATCATCTCGACAAAGAATATGTAGTTCGGAATGGCGAGATAGTTATTGTCGACGAATTCACCGGCCGCATGCAGCCGGGACGTCGCTGGTCGGAGGGGTTGCATCAGGCTATAGAGGCGAAGGAGGGTGTCGCTGTGCAGAAAGAATCTCGCACGTTCGCGTCTATCACGTATCAGAATTATTTTCGCCTATACGAGAAACTTTCAGGTATGACCGGTACAGCAAAAACTTCCGCAGAAGAATTTTACAAAGTATATGGGCTTGAGACTGTAGAGATTCCGACGAACCGTAATGTGGTGCGTATCGACAGAAACGATCAGATCTTCCAGACAGAGAAGGGTAAGTTTGCTGCGCTCGCACGCGTCATCAAGGGGCGTCATGAGAAAGGTCAGCCGATACTTATAGGCACTGTTTCAATAGAAAAGAACGAGTTGTTATCCGCATATCTCAAGCGCGAAGGGGTGCCGCACGAAATGCTCAATGCCAAGAATCACGAACGTGAGGGCGAGATAGTCGCCGGCGCAGGGCAGAAGGGCAGGGTGACAGTCGCCACGAACATGGCGGGCCGCGGCGTCGACATCAAGCTCGGCGGCATTGCAGCTACACCCGAGATGCAAGAAGAAGTGAAGTCGCTTGGCGGACTGTTCGTCATAGGTACTGAAAGGCATGAGGCGCGTCGTATCGACAATCAGCTCCGTGGGCGTTCCGGCAGACAGGGCGACCCCGGCGAGACGCAATTTTTTGTATCGCTGGAAGACAGCTTGATGCGTGTATTCGCGCCGGATTCTATAAAAGGTTTGATGGGGCGCTTTGGTATACCGGAAGATGAACCGATCGAAAACAGTTTGATAACTCGCGCACTTGAGAGTGCACAGACCAAGATAGAAGGATTCAACTTCGACTCGCGCAAGCATGTGCTCGAGTTCGACAATGTTCTCGACCGTCAGCGTCGTGCGGTGTACGAACGCCGTCGCAAGATCCTCACAGGTTCACTTGATGATGTTGCAAGCGTACTAAATGAATTGGCAGGTGAGAGCGAAGCAGCAAAGCAGGTTTTAGAAAGCAAAGAAACAGAATTTGGTCGCGAAGAATTTTTATCGGCATCGCGCGGAGTCGTTCTGCAAACACTCGACATGCTATGGGTGGACCATCTCGAGTCGATGGAGTATCTGCGTGGAAGCGTCAACCTGCGTGCGTATGGCCAACGCGATCCTCTTACCGAGTATCGCAAGGAAGGCTTGCGTGCATACAAAGATCTGGAGCTTACGTTTGCAGAACGTGTGTTCGATATTCTTAGCAGAATGAGCAACGATGTAGCACGGCGCGCTACGGCGCTCGCATCAACGACATCTCCCTCTCCGATAATAAATCTCGGTACTCCGACTTCCCAGATACCGTCTGCAGAAGAAAAAAAGGAACAGGGTCGCAATGATCCATGTATTTGTGGCTCAGGAAAAAAATACAAAAAGTGCTGCGGGAAATAAACAGGGGAATGTAGGATTTGAAAAAATATATTATCATGTGAGTATGATAAAAGTTTTAATACGTGTATGTGCTATAGCAGCAGCACTTCTGTTAATTGCACGTTTTGTTCCGGGGATCGCAATTGAGAATTTTTATATCGCGCTCATTGTTGCCGTCTTGTGGGGCATTCTCGGTGTGACGATACGTCCGATACTCGGCATCCTCGCATTGCCGATAAATCTCCTAACTCTCGGTTTATTTTCCTTTGTCCTAAATGCGTTGCTTTTTTGGTTCCTGTCAACCTTCATAGCCGGATTCTATGTTTCGGGGTTCATACCGGCTCTGGAGGGGTCTTTGATGCTTTCATTAGTGGCATGGATTCTCCATATCTTTTTCTAGATTTTTTGGTATTGTACAGACATGGCATTTGTTGATGAATTGACTATAACCGCTCGCGCAGGCAAGGGCGGCGATGGTGTTGTGCGCTGGCTTCATTTGAAGGGTAAGGAATACTCCGGTCCTTCCGGCGGCAATGGCGGTGACGGTGGCAATGTATATATTCGCGGCGTGCGGGATGTAAACCTGCTGTCCAGGTATCGTGGAGAAAAGAATTTCACTGCAGGTGAAGGAGACAACGGTAGCGAAAGAAATAAGGCCGGCCGCGGCGGTGCAGACCTGGTGGTAGACCTCCCAATTGGCTCTGTGGTGCTCAATAAGAGCACAGGCGAGCAATTTGAGCTCCTCAAGGATGGAGAGACCCTCCTCGTGCTTAAAGGCGGTCGTGGAGGGGCAGGGAATGCCGTCTTTAAGTCATCGATCAACCGTTCTCCGGTAGAGAGTACTCCTGGGGCGCGGGGAGAATTTGCCGAGCTGGAGATCAACCTGTCTATCATCGCAGATGCGGGGCTTATAGGTTTACCAAATGCGGGCAAGTCATCGCTGCTAAACGTGCTTACCGGAGCTTCGGCTAAAGTAGGCGCTTATGAGTTCACCACACTCGATCCCAACCTAGGAATGCTGTATGGCTATGTTCTCGCAGACATACCGGGGCTTATAGAGGGTGCGTCCGAAGGGAAAGGGCTCGGCTATAAATTCCTACGACACATATCACGAACAAGATTGTTGGTGCATTGCGTCTCACTTGAGTCAGCAGATCCTATAAAAGATTACAAAGCCGTTCGTACGGAGATCGAACAGTTCGAAGGAGGTATATTGAGCAAGAAGCCGGAATTTATCGTCTTAACGAAATCGGATATCCGAGATAGTGAACAAATACAAGGTGTAATAAAATCATTTGAGATGATCAAGAAAGATGTCGACATGGTGGTGTCCATAATAGATGATGTAGAGATACAGAAGCTTAGTAGCTCCCTTCTTGCTGCCTTACGCTAGTGCATATACAATAGTTATTACGCATGAGTGATTATCTGCCAACCATCGGTCTTGAAATACACGCAGAGCTTAAGACAAAGACTAAGATGTTCTGTGGGTGTCGCAACGACGCTGAAGAAAAAAGGCCTAACGTGAACATTTGTCCGGTATGTATGGCACATCCTGGTACGCTTCCGGTCATAAACCGAGACGCTGTTCATAAGGTTTTGCTGGTCGGCACGGCACTCGGCTCGATCCTTGCTGATTATTCCGAGTTTGATAGGAAGAATTACTTCTACCCGGATATTCCGAAGGGGTATCAGATAAGCCAGTATGCTTATCCGCTTGTTCGTGGTGGCGCGATCAACGGCATAGAGGTAACCCGCGTACATTTGGAAGAAGACACGGCCCGTTCGCAGCATGAGGGAGCTAAGAGCCTTGTAGATTTCAATCGTGCAGGAGTTCCACTGATGGAGCTTGTGACAGAGCCTGTCATACATAGCGCAGAAGATGCCGGCATCTTCGCACGAGAGCTCCAGCTCCTTCTTCGCTATCTGGGTGCAAGCGATGCAAATATGGAAAAGGGCGAGATGCGCGTCGAAGCCAATATCTCGATCGCGACACCAGCCGATACTGCTGCGATCAAATTCGGCACAAAAACC
>CAIMFR010000070.1 GCA_903840375.1 Candidatus Adlerbacteria bacterium | reverse complement strand
TCGTCTGCGGCCGCTACGAGGGCATCGATGCGCGAGTCAAAAAGATTTTGTCAGCGAAAGGCGGCATTATTCCGGATATAAAAGTGTCGGTGGAAGAAATTTCGATCGGTCCATATATTTTGACCGGCGGAGAGATTCCGGCGCTCGCTATAATAGATGCAACTGCGCGACAGATTCCCGGCGTACTTGGCACATTCGAGTCTCTTGAGGAAAGCCGTGTCGCGTCGCACGATGCGTACACGCGGCCGGAAGTCATCGAACATGCCGGCAAAAAGTTCGCCGTGCCGAAGGTTCTACTCTCCGGACATCATGCAAACATCGACACCTTTCGCGATAAAAAGAGAAGCGAGAAACAAAGTTCGTAATTGTAGAAAAGAAAAACCCCGCCGATAGTTTGGCGGGGGTCGTTATGTGATGGATGTTATCCGTGCTCGGTGCGGATGGCTTTGATGAGTTCCTGCTTTGCCCAGTCCCTCCACGACTCGAACGGATTGGACATCGACGTAAGATGTCCAAATACACTTGGGTGAATTTTGTGCTCGGAATTCACATGATGCATGACGATGCTTCGGACATTGGTCCAGAGGCGATTGTCGCCGAATCCACCAGCGATCGACATCAGCTCGTGGAACGCTGATGTCTGATGTTCAATTCGGTCATCATGTCTCGCAATTTCCAGAAGATCATTGATGAGACCTTGGGTGTCGGGGCGATAATTGATCGTACGCATTGGTAGCCTCCAATGGCTGGTTTTTTGCCGTACAAAATCCAGCATCATTCATGCTGAGGCCATTCTATACATAGTTAATACATGTTGTCAAACACCAAAACCTTGACCGAGCAAGGGTTTTTGACTATCTTTGATGACGAGTACGCTCCCCGAAAAAAGCACGAGCGGAGCTATAATTTAGCAGCGTTAATTAACCATATAGTATTTTGCTATGAAGAAGGCAGTAAAAAAAGTTGTGACGAAGGCGAAGTCGATGCCTCATCGCTCTGTCGAGAGTAATGTTGCAAAGAAGGTTATAAAGAAAGCCGCGGCTGTGAATCCTGTTGTTGCTGTTGAAAAAAATACTAACGAGTCCGGCATCATGCCGCTCGGCGATCGCGTGCTGGTGAAGCCTCTCTCGCCGGAGGAAACGGGCAAGATGACCTCATTCGGCATCATAATTCCGGAGACTGTCGGCAAAGAAAAGCCGGAGCAGGGAACGGTCATCGCAGTCGGCCCGGGCAAGGTGGACGATGGTGAGCGAGTTCCGATGTCTGTGGAAGTTGGCGACAGAATTCTTTTTTCCAAGTACGGGTATGACGAAGTAAAAGTCGGCGGCGTCGAATATTACATCGTCGGCGAAGGTAATGTGCTCGCAGTAATTACCAAATAATCATCAACAAAATTATTTATGGCAAAACAAATTCTTTTTAACGAACATGCACGCCGGGCGCTTAAAAGCGGCATCGACAAGGCGGCAAGTGCGGTCAAAGTGACGCTCGGCCCGCGCGGACGCAATGTGGCTTTCGACAAAGGATACGGCGGTCCGACTATCACGAACGACGGCGTTTCCATCGCGAAAGAAATTTCTTTCAGCAACAAATTCGAGAACATGGGCGCGGAGATTGTGAAAGAAGTTGCGTCGAAAACGAATGACATTGCAGGCGACGGCACGACCACGTCCGTGGTGCTTTTGCAGGCGATCATCGACGAGGGAATGAAGCACACAGAGATGGGTCTCAACGCGATGGGTGTGCGCTCCGGTATCGAGAAGGCGTGCGCGGAGACGGTGGCTGTGCTGCGCGCCTCGGCAAAGAAAATTCAGAATGACGAAGAGATCCGCCAGGTCGCGACCATTTCCGCGGAGTCCGTGGAGATCGGAGCGATCATTGCCGACACGATAAAAGAGGTCGGCAAGGACGGCGTGGTGACCGTCGAGGAATCGCAGTCGCTCGGCATTGAGAAGGAGGTCGTCGAAGGTCTTGAGTTCGACAAAGGCTACGTTTCGGCATACATGATCACCAACAGCGAGCGCATGGAAGCCTCGTACAAAGACGCGCTTTTGCTCATCACCGACAAGAAAGTTTCGTCCGTGCAGGAGATTTTGCCGATACTTGAAAAGGTCGCGCAGTCCGGCAAGAAAGAATTGGTCATCATTGCGGATGATGTGGACGGCGAGGCGCTCACGACATTTGTTGTCAACAAATTGCGCGGCACGTTCAACGTCCTTGCGGTGAAAGCGCCGGGCTATGGCGATCGAAAGAAAGAAATGCTTCGCGACATCGCGGTCATGACCGGAGGCGAAGTTATCTCGGAGGAGGTCGGCATCAAGTTTGAGAATGCGACGATCGCACAGCTTGGTCGCGCGGCAAAAGTTATTGCCACCAAAGACAAGACGACTATCGTTGGCGGCAAGGGCGACAAGGATGCTATCAAAAACCGCGTCGGAGAAATTCGCATGCAGATCGACAACACGACCTCGAAGTTCGACAAAGAAAAATTGGAGGAACGCTTGGCGAAGCTTGCCGGCGGCGTGGCAGTCATTCACGTCGGTGCGGCGACCGAGACCGAGATGAAATATCTCAAATTGAAAATTGAAGACGCGGTCAACGCGACCAAGGCTGCCATCGAGGAGGGAATAGTCGCAGGCGGCGGCTCCGCATTGGTGAAGGCTGCACAGAAAGTATCGGAATCATTTGCGAAAGCGAAGGATAAAATGTCGGCGGATATGCGCGTCGGATATGAGGTGGTGCTCAAGGCACTCGAGATGCCGCTGCGCCAGATCGCGATGAATGCCGGTGTCGATGCCGGTGTCGTTGTTGAAAAAGTAAAACAGGCGAAGGGCAACGCAGGCTACGATGCGGTGAAAGATGAAGTGGTGATGGACATGCTCGCAGCCGGTATCGTTGACCCGGTCAAAGTTACGCGTACCGGACTGGAACGTGCATCCTCCGCAGCGGCGATGATACTCACGACCGAGGCGCTTATTGCCGACGAGCCGAAAGAAGAAAAATCCCCCGCGATGCCGGGCGGCATGGGAGGAATGGACGGCATGGATTACTAAGAGAAAGTTCGAAAATAAAAAAGTAGAACGGCGTCCCGCTAGAAGAAGCGGGACGCCGTTTTGGCCTTGCTTTTGCGATTGTTACCGCGGCGGGCTGATGGTGTTGATGACCTTCTTGGCCACGACGCCGACGCTGATGGCGCCGACCAGAAGGGTCAACGGTATGCCGAGAACGAAGATGGCACCCATAGCGACGATCGGAAGTGTCATGGAACTTCTCCTTTGTTTGCGCCTTGTTTCTTCAATGAGGACACGAACGCTGAACCTCTAGAGAGAGTATACACGAACCATTTGGTTTGTCAACTCATTGTGTCTTTTTACAAAGATGGTACACTTTTGACATGGCAATTACCTATATAGTGCTTGGTATTATCGGTGTGTTGGTTCTGTGGGCTGTGTTCTCGTTTAACCATTTCGTGAGGATGATCAACCGCGCGAAGGAGGCGTGGGCGGACATAGACGTCCAGTTGAAGCGTCGTTATGACCTTATTCCAAACCTGGTCGAGACGGTGAAAGGGTACGCGAAGCACGAAAAGGAGGCATTTGAAAACGTGACCCTCGCACGCGCTCGCGCGATGGGTGCAGACGGCAGCGTTGAGGCGCGCGGCGAAGCGGAAAATATGCTCTCGCAGGCGCTCAAGTCTGTGTTTGCTATTGCCGAGGCGTATCCTGACCTCAAAGCGAATCAAAACTTCCTCGAGCTACAGCGCGAGCTTTCCGATACGGAGAATAAGATCCAAGCGGCACGTCGCTTCTACAATGGTAATGTGCGCGACCTTAACACGTCTCTTCAATCTTTCCCGAGCAATATCATCGCCAGAATGTTCCGCTTCGAGCAGCGAGAATTTTTCACACTCGGCGCAGATGAGGCTGCAGCGAAAGAGCCGGTACAGGTGAAGTTTTAAGTCTCGGCACGTGATTTCGTGCAGAATAAAGTTTTTTGGCCAATGACGTCGAGCGTGACGACGCGAGACATAATAATTTCTAGCAAGAAAATTATGGTGGCCAGAAAAATTTTATTCTGTGCGGAATCACTGACAGTTAACACATGGCGACGCTTTACACACACAAAGATGAGAATATTGCGAAGACTTGGCTGCTGATGGTGGTGTTTTTGAGCGTTGTAATCGCGCTCGGCTGGGCTATTTCTTGGTATTACAACAATCCCGGCATTCTCGTGTTCGCCGTCATCTTCGCAATTGCCACCAACATTTGCAGCTACTGGTTTTCCGACAAACTGGTGATAGCGATGGCCGCCGCGAAACCTGCCGACGGTCCGGAATATGTAGAGCTCAATCACTTGGTGGAAAATCTCGCGATCACCGCCGGCCTACCAAAACCGCACGTGTATGTTATCAATGATCCGGCGCCGAACGCTTTTGCAACCGGGCGCAATGCAAAGCATTCGGCCGTTGCGGTGACTACCGGACTTATAAGTATGCTTGACCGCAGTGAGCTTGAGGGAGTTATTGCGCACGAACTTTCGCACATTGGAAATCGCGACATGCTTGTTTCGACTGTCGCCGTCGTGTTGGTTGGCATGGTGACATTGGTCGCGGATTTCTTTTTCCGCGCGTCATTTTTCGGTGTAGGTAGAAATAATAATGACAGGGAAGGGAATAATCCCATTGTCGCCGTCGTGGCGATACTCTTCATCATCATCTCGCCGATACTCGCGACGCTTCTGCAGCTGGCAATCTCCCGCAAGCGGGAATTTCTTGCTGACGCGTCAGGCGCACTGCTCACGCGATATCCGGACGGCCTCGCCTCGGCGCTTAGGAAAATAGGTAATTATCCCGTGCCGCTCCGCCATGCGAACAACGCGACCGCACATCTCTACATTTCCAATCCGTTCGGTCCGCATGCAGCAGGCAACTTCATAACCAAACTATTTTCCACACATCCACCCATTGCAGATAGAATAAAAGCGCTCATGGGTGTATAATTTGAGTATGGAGAGACAACCAGAAATACCGAAGGGTAGAGAAACAAAAACGAATACAGAAATCGTTGGACGATTTGAGAGAGAAGGACTCTTCAAATATAAAGGGGAAGACCTTGGTATTCTGAAGCAGAAAGTCACCATGTTTTTAGAATGGTGTGAGAGTGCGGGTATAGAAGAAGGAATCATTCGCCAGCGTTTGCCTGAAGAAATAAACAATATTGCAGAAACATATTTTGATTCGCGTTCTGCTATACCGAATAAAAAATTTCTTATTAAACAACTGAATAATGATATAGAGAGTATATATCCGCGGGGCGAGAGCTCGCCTGACGTGTCAGAACGAGCATCTCGTGTAGCCTTATTCAATTTTGATCTTAACGGCCTCAAGTCCGTCAACGACATTCTAGGACATTCGAGAGGTGATTATTATTTGAGTTCGACTGCGTTTGTGCTCAACCACGGCAATCTGACAGGAGAATTACGTCACAAAGGATATCAAGTGACAGCATATGCATGCGGCGGGGATGAGTATTCCATCAGGATGGAGAGTCCTGAGCCTCTTACAGATGATTTCTTGCATAGAATGCTCACCACCTATCAACAAGAATTACAGTCGTTTCCTGTGTTTTTTGAGGACGATCAAAAAAAAATCAAAGATCTGTTTATCAAGGAGATTCCGGAAATAAAAATTCCTGAAAATTTTGAGTTTTATCCGACAATGGGTGGTGGTTTTTCAACACTCGCCGATGTGTATCGTGCATACGAAGAATCTGATCATTCAAAGACACCTAGGAGTGATACATTTAACGCTAGGTTGGAACGTGTTTGGTATGATACTGCAGATATCCGTGCAACAACAAACAAGGAAACCTTCAAGAGGGGACTTAAAGAGGGTGAGGATGCGACAGATGTCAGTAAGTTCCTTTCGTTGATACTTCTACGTAACGCTGAGTCGCGAATATTACAACAAAGTTCACAATCGGATTTGGAGAAGATGCATACGGAGATTGAACGGCTGAAGAGAGAGCTGAAGGATGCTCACAAAGAACTGTGGGTTGCGGCAGGCGGAAGAGGTGAGTAAAAGGTGGCTATATAGGTATTTTTTTGCTATACATAAAGGGTTACTTGTGCGTAAAAATTAAGGAGGGTTCGCATAGCGGTCTAGT
>CAIMFR010000069.1 GCA_903840375.1 Candidatus Adlerbacteria bacterium | reverse complement strand
GTCTCCATCGCATCTTCGTGGTCGTTTACCAGCAAAGCTGATTCTTCTTTCATATAGCGCTCGCCTTCCAGTACGTCGAGCCCCGCGCCGGCAATATGCCCGCTGTTGAGTGCTGCGACCAATGCTTCGGTATCCACCAACTCGCCGCGCGCGGTGTTGATGAGCAGTGCGCCTTGTTTGAATGAGGCAAGAGTTTCTTTATTTATCATGTGATGCGTCTCCTTCATATACGGTGCATGGAGCGAAACGATGTCTGACTGTGCGAACAATGCAGGCATGTCGCAATAATTTACTTTTTGCTCCGCTGATAAGGCTTCGTCAGGGTGTAGATCGCACCCAAGCACATTCATGCCGAAGCCGTTGGCGATTGTGGCGACGCTCTTGCCTATCCTGCCGGTACCGACGATGCCGATGGTCTTTTGGTAGAGATTGATACCGGTCAATCCTGTGATGTCGAAGCTTTCATCCTCACGCAAATGTCGATACGCCGGAAGTATCTTACGCGACAATGCGAGCAGGAGTGCGAATGTGAATTCTGCCACGGTGTGTGTGCCGTATGCAGGAACGCTTGCGATGGCAATGCCTTTTGACTTGGCATACTCGGTGTCGATGTGGTCGAACCCGACGGAACGCGTCGAGATAAGTTTGACCTGCGGCATTGCATTGAAAATATCTTTCGTCACCTGTGAATTGACGAAAACAGACACGGCCTCTGCATCGCGCGCGAGTGCGATAGTATTTGCCGACAGTGTTTCTTCAGAAAAAACGGCGTCAATGTCCGTGTCTGCCAGCAACTCTTCAAATCTTTTTTTGTCTTCCTCCGGTGTTTCGAAAAATACTGCTTTCATGTCGTTACTTATTGGGGGTTAATGGTTCCTGAACTTTGTCGAGCATGTCTTCTATTCGAATGTTCGCTTTTTCAAAATAATACGTTGGAGATAACTCTGTGACTTTCTGCGCGCGCTCATCGTCGATGAACGCAGTTTTTTTACCAGTGTCCATGCGGACAGTATACAACAAAATAAAATGGAAAAGAAAAAGACCGACCCGAAAAATCGGATCGGCCATAGTTAGAACTTGAATATGTTACTTGCCAGTCGGTGCGACGGTCATCTGCTGCGGGTTGATGTTGAGCAACAGACCGCTCGACGAACCTTCGACCATGGGGCGACGGCCGTCCCACTTGCCGATAGCTTCTTCAAGGAGTTGCAGTTTCCTCCATTCGATGAGGTTTGGCGTCAGCGATGCATTGAGTGTCGCATTGGCCTTCGATTGACCTTCGGCCTTGGCAACGTTTTGTTCAGCTTCGGCCTTGATCTGCGCAACTTTGTTCTCAGCCGCTTGTGCGTCCTGGATCGCCTTGATCTTGGCGTTGATAGCGTCAACGACTGCTTGTGGCGGCCGCGGCGCGCCGACGTAGCCGAACTGCTCGATGACTACGCCGATGTCGGCCACTTGCGCATTTACGCGTTCACGCACCTCAGCAAGCACTGCATCCTTCTGGGCTCCGTACAGCTGGTCGGTGGTGTGTTTCGAGGCGATCTCGTTGAAGGCGTCACGTGCGACGTTGCGTAGGAATCCGTGCGTGAAGGCGGTCAAGTCGTCCGACCGGAACTTGACATAGAAGGCCGCAACTTTTTCCGGTATGAGCCGGTGTGAAAGCGAAATATCGGCCGTGAATGTTAGCCCTTCGGACGAGTTGTAGGTGATCTCGTCGTTGTTCCTGCTGCCTTCCGTTGCGCTGCGTGTCCAGACCGCGGTCTGGATCGACGTCGGCCAAGTGAATATGTTGGTGGTGAGCGGGTTGTACCACACCATGCCGGTTTTTATCGCTGTGTCCTGGACACCTCGATCTTTGCCGTACATGTCGACTTCGATACCGACATGTCCGGGATCAACACGCGAACATCCTGACATGAACGGCAGGGCTGCGATCAGTATCATTGGCAAGACCTTGGTGGCGAACGTTTTGATATTGGGCCATATCTTGCCGGCAAGCCAAACGGCTGAACCGAGCATAGCCAGCAGAACGGCCACTCCGCCGGCGACCGCGATATCGCTGTCCATGCGGATCAGTGAGGTAGCAAAGCTGAGTGCGTAGTTGTACACCAGCAGCATAATGACCGTCAAAACGGTCCGAATCGCGTATTTCACTGGATATTCTCCTTATTGTTATGAAAGGACAGTAAATCCGGATCAAGTCCAGACCTATCCGATGAGAGGTTACAAGTGTCGTGTGTGTGTCAACAGGCTGTACGAGCAGTATTGCATGTTGGGCACCATTTTCTTCCCCACGCATGCTATCCTTTTTGTATGAAACTCGTATCTTGGAATGTTAATGGCTTGCGGTCGGTACACAAGAAAGGTGTTTTTATGCCTTTTGTTGAGAAATATAAGCCGGACGTCATTTGTTTGCAGGAAACAAAGGCCGAGCAGCATCAGTCTGAAGTCGATTTGCCGGAGTATGAGGAATATTGGAACTCCGCGGCGAAAAAGGGTTACAGCGGCACTGCTTTGTTCAGTCGTGTGAAACCGCTCAAGATTTTGTTGGATTTGCCGGAAGATATTGTGAAACAGTACAAGATTGCCGATGACGGCTACGGCGATCCAAATAAGGAAGGGCGCGTCATTGCCGCCGAGTTCGAGCACTTTTTCGTCGTCAATGTATATACGCCGAATGCGAAGGGCGATCAAAGCAGACTGAATTTGCGCCACAAACAGTGGGATCCTGCTTTCCTCGTCTATTGCAACCAGTTGGAAAAAGAGAAGCCAGTCATCGTCTGCGGCGATTTCAATGTTGCACACACGGCGGACGATCTCGCGCAGCCTGCAGAAAACGAAGGCAATACGGGTTTTACAAAACAGGAGCGCGAAGGGCTTGATATGCTGGTCAGCGTAGGTTTTGTCGACACTTTTCGCCATTTCACCAAGGGTAATGGTCACTACACGTGGTGGAGCCATTGGGCAAATGCGCGCGAAAGAAACATCGGCTGGCGCTTCGACTACTTTTTCGTATCCAAAAAACTTTTACCGAAAGTAAAAAAGTCCGTGATCCTACAAGAAATAAAAGGTTCAGACCACTGCCCTATTTTGTTGGAGGTGGAGTAGATATGTATCTATGCTTTTTTACTCCTCCTCGCTCGATTCCTGCGTATGCTTGCAATCCTCGCACTGTCCGCAGGGTTTTTCTTCTATTTTTACCGGTAGGGACTGAAACCATCTTTCCATTTCATCGAGTAGGCGGTCTTCGTACCAGTCGTCCCATGCATCGAGCCAGCCGCCTTTTGCGCGAGTCAGCACATCCTCACAGGCATCAAGTGCGGTTTCTGCGGATGTTTGATTCAAAGTAGTTTTCAACTCCTCCGCGAGTTCTTCTTCCTCAAACAATGCCTCGTTTATGAATTCTTCAAGCCAGTCTATCTGTATCTCCGGCAATAGCCCCGGGATCTCTATATATCGCGCGTTGGTTTCAATCGTTGCCATCTTTTCCTTCTGATCAACAATATCTACCGTACCCACTTCTCCTGTTATGGTGTCAAGAAAATACGCCGTTTCGTCACCGGTGTCTTCCATTGCGTCGAAAATGCTCTCTACGTCCACAACCGCACCATTTGGTAGTACAAACATACTGCAAGTATACAAAGTTAGAGAAAAAATGGAATGGAATCTACTTGACCGCTGTGCAATAAACGATTTTACTTAGCGATGGAAGTTTACTGTTCGTAGATGGAGGTGAAGATGGCACGTCCTCCCGTAGACCCTGACTTTGAGAAAATGATGGCCGGATATGGCGCGGTAACGCTCGAGATCACCTACCACATGCCCGACCACCCGCAATGGCTGCAAATATTTGTGATACAGATGTTCGACGAGCCGCCTAGCTTTCCCGGGGTTATGAAGTTTTTGGAGTTTTGGAAGAAAAATATCGACGGCGAGCTGCATAGTGTCCGGGTAGCGTATAAAGAGATGATCGGCGAAGCCGAAATGCGGCATACGCACGAAATACTTCTAAATTGAAGTGTTATGTTGTCTATATTCTCCGGCGAGCCAAATATCGTCGGAGATTTTTTATAAGAACGCGTATTTCGGCATATACTATAGAGTATGAAAAAAATACTTATCATCAACGGACATCCTAATAAAGAGAGTTTTAATGCTGCGCTCGCGGCTGCTTACAAGGCGGGAGCGCTCGCAGCTGGTGCAGAATTGCAGGAAATAGCTGTCGGTGAGCTGCCGTTTGAGCTGTCACTCAGGTTTGGTTATCAAAAAAAGCTTGAATTAGAACCGTGTTTGATAGATGCGCAGGAAAAGATCAAATGGGCTGACCATATTGTGTGGGTCTTCCCTGTTTGGTGGGGCGGCATGCCGGCGATCCTCAAGGGATTTATCGATCGCATATTTTTATCAGGTTTTGCATATAAATATGAAGAGGGCTCTAAAATGCCGAAGAAACTACTAACTGGTAGATCTGCGCGCGTCATAATGACAATGGGCGCGACAGTCTGGCACTATCGCTTCGCATACAGACAGCCTGCAACCAACGAAATAAAACGTGTTGTGCTAGACTTTTGCGGTATAAAACCTGTTGGTATAACGTATTTCGGTTCAGTTGATAGCTCAACACCGGAAAAGCGCGCAATTTGGCTTAAAGAAGTGGAAAGATTGGGCACACGGATGGAATAACACTTCAGTGTTTAATGATTAGACTTGATCCTCGCGCAACCCGCGAGGATCTTTCCTGTTCACACAAAAGAAAACTCCCCACTGTGAGATGTGGG
>CAIMFR010000068.1 GCA_903840375.1 Candidatus Adlerbacteria bacterium | reverse complement strand
TACAGGAAATGTTACTTGAGGACAAGAAGAGGGTGATGTTGCGGGAAGAAATGAAAAGACACAACGTTGATCTTGCTTCAGCTGCAAAAGAAGCCGGCGTCATTGAGCCGTATGACTATGCCATCTTTCAAAACCTTGGATATCAGGGTTTGTATGGAGGACTTGGAGTGAAAGAGATTCATAAGAAGAAAGGACTAAAGAAGTCACAAAAAATACTTGATCATATGGGTAGTGAAGAGTTAGCTGCAAATTTGTTTCGAGCTACTCAAGCAGAGGCAAAACTTCGTCGAGAAGGAACAAAGGGTAAGGGTGAGGCAAATGAACTTCATAAAGAGGTTGGTGCGATGGTAAGAAAAACCATCCATGATATTGGCGGAACTATGCCGGAAAATCTTCCGGCGGCCGATGGGATAAACAAGACGGTTACTAAGTTGAAGAAAAATATCGAGATAAAGAAATTGGATGGTCGTACAAAATAATACTGGCTACGCATAAAATCGAAAACCCCATTACGGGGGCATCTCGGAGGCCGAAGCCACTAATGCTCAAAGTATACATTCCGCAAACTAAAAAGCTAATGAGTTTATGAACACTGCACACAAAACAATTCCAACAGGATGGCAGCGAGTAAAACTTGGTGATATTTCTGATATTACAAACGGGAAAACAAATTCACAAGATGCTACCACTGGCGGTGCCTATCCGCTTTTTGATCGCTCGGTTGCTGTTAAGGGGAGTGATAAATATCTTTTTGACGGAACGGCAATAATCCTGCCGGGTGAAGGTGCGGATTTTGTGCCGCGTTATTATAGTGGCAAGTTTGATTTACATCAGCGGGCGTATGCGATATTTCCAAATAGTTCGGCGTACCCGCCGTACCTATTTCAATATTTGTATGCGAATCGTGGGATCTTGGTACAAAATGCAGTTGGTAGCACGGTAAAATCTTTGCGTTTGCCGATTATTCAAGGTGTCGACATCTTGCTTCCTCTGCTAGTTGAACAAAAAAAGATTGCGGAGATTTTGGGGGCGGTGGATGGGGAGATCCAAAAAACCGATGAGATTATTGCTGCGACAGAAAAGCTCAAGATGGGGCTGACGCAACAACTTTTTACTCGCGGCATTGGGCATACGGAATTCTTAAATACGAGGCTTGGTACAATGCCTCAAAAATGGCAGTTAAGAAAATTTGAAGAATTAGTAAAATTTACGACAGGCAAACTAAACTCTAATGCTTCAGTAATTGATGGTGAATATCCATTTTTCACATGTTCGCAGGAGACTTTCAGGACTAATACGTATGCTTTTGATCAACAGGCAATATTACTTGCTGGAAATAATGCTGCTGGGAAATATTCTGTTAAATACTACAGTGGTAAATTTGATGCTTACCAAAGAACCTATGTCATTACGAGTAAGGACGAAGATATGCTTGATTACAGATATTTTAAAGAAGTATTGCAGGACAAACTTGAGGAACTTAAAAATAGCTCATTTGGGTCGAGTACAAAGTTCTTGACCTTGAATTTACTCGAATCTTTGGAGATGAAATTGCCGCCCATCATTGAACAAAAAAAGATTGCAGGAATTTTGTCAGCCGTCGACGAAAAGGTTTCAATCAACCAGAAATTAAAAGCAAAACTAACCTTACTCAAAAAAGGTCTTATGCAGGATCTTTTGAGTGGGAAAGTGAGGGTGTCGCACTGGTGGTACACAAGGTGTCTTGATGTGCCAGAATTCAAGAAATATTATTTTGATATTTACGAGCAAAACAAGGACTTGCTTGATACGGATTTCATATCGCAGGCCCAAGTGGATCCGTTTTCGATGTTCTATGAGCTGTATATACTTAAAAATCTTCAAGAGGCTGGTTTTCCCCTGGAAAAAAGAAATAAAGAGGGAGGGCCAGATTATGTTAGTGATAATGCTGTATTCGAGTGTACTGTTCCTGCTATAGCCAAAGATTATGTAAATGAAAAATCAGAAATTGTCACTATTGAAGATCCGATAACCGGGCAAGCCGTTAGTCATGAACTTGCAGTTAGAGTTGATGATGATATTAAAAAACTCAGATTCTCTAATCCGATAAATAAAAAGATTAAACAATATAATAATCACAAGGACTCTGGTGGGAAACCGTTTGTTTTGTGTATCTGTGGCTCAAAGTTGGCTGCAGGTGAAAAAGAAGATGGGACCGTAGTTAAAAGCAACGAACAATTTTCCCTTTCTTATCAAAATTTTGGTACAGTCTTAGATCCTATAGCCCAACTACTTTTTGGTTTTGAGGAAAGATTAGAGATCTCAATGAGTAGAACCAAGTTAATCTATCCAGAAAAAAGAACCATTAGGAAAGGAGAAAAGGTTCTTGATGATATCCACGGGATATTTAGAAGGCTAGAATTTGTAGATGTTTCGGCCTTGCTGTTTACTCCGTATGATGGCGTAAGAATGAATTCAGAAAAGTTAAAGTCGTTTCTATATATTAACCCGAATGCAACAAGAAAAATAAATCAGGAAGAAATAAGTAGGCTTGAGACATTTTGCCAAATCATAAACATATGAAATTCAACGAACAATATACAGTCGAATATCACATCATAAAATTCATCCGTGAGCGGTTGGGGTATGAGTATATGCCTGCGGAAGATTTTGCGAAGCTGCGCTCGTTTGAGAACGAGTATCTTATTGTTCCGCACCTGCTCGCGGCAGTGCAGAAGATAAATGGTGTGGATGAGATGGTGGCGCAGAGCGTTGTGCGCGAGGTGAAGAAACTCGATACCAACGAGGCATTTTTGCTCGCTATCCGCAATGGCATCAACTTGAAAAATCCCAGCACCGGCACGTTCCGCGACTACAAGATCGTGGATTTTGATAATCCTGACAATAATCATTTCGTAGTCACCAACCAGTTCTATTTCGAAGGTGTTACCGAGAACATTCGTCCCGATGTGTTGGTGTTCGTGAATGGTCTGCCGATCAGCGACATCGAGGCGAAGAGTCCGACCGCTTCTAGTTCGGTCAACTTCGAAAATGCTATCGACCAGATCAAGCGATACGAGCGCGTGGCGCCCAAGCTCTTTTTGCCAAACGCCTTCAACATTGCAACCGACGGACTCAAAACGGTGTATGGTGCGACGTATTCGCCAAAGCAATATTTCCTGACCTGGCGTGAGGATCCGCACGGCAGCAAGACGCTCTTTGAGGATGAGCTCGAGGCAACGCTGTTCTATTTGTTCGACAAGCAACACTTGCTCGATATTCTCAAAAACTTCATCGTCTTCGAGAAGAAGAAAGACGGCGTGACCAAAAAGATCGCTCGGTATCAGCAACTTTATGCGGCGAATAAGATAGTCGAGCGCGTGCAGGAAGGGGAGCACAAGAAAGGGCTCATCTGGCACACGCAAGGATCCGGCAAGACACTCACAATGTTCTTTACGGCATGGAAGCTTCGCTATAATCCGTTGCTCAAAAACCCGAAAGTCTTCATTCTCATTGACCGCATCGATCTCGACGATCAGGTGTACGAGGAGTTCGAAAGTTGGGGAGGGCAGAACCTTGTTCGTGTGGAGTCGCGCAAGGATCTTGAGAAGAGGATCAAGGGAGCCGATCGCGGCATCTTCATCTCCACCATCCAAAAATTCAGCGAGTTGGAAGAAGTGGAAAAAATCGAGGGCAATGTGATCGTCCTTTCCGATGAAGCGCATCGAGACAATGAAGGCATTTCTGCCATCAAGATGCGCAATGCTTTTAAGGATGCATTTTTCTTCGGTTTTACCGGCACGCCAATTGACCGACTTGCTACTAATACTCATCGCAACTTCGGCGAGGATGGCGAGCGATATCTCGATTACTATTCCATTCAACAAGCTATTGATGACGGCGCAACGCTCCCGGTAACGTACGAGGCCCGTCTTTCCAAGTTTTTCATTGATGAAGTGCAGGCGGATAAACAGTTCAATGAACTGACGGCGGATTTGAGCGACGCGCAAAAAGAACTACTCACGAAGCGCTACGGCAAAAAGGAGGCGCTCGTGAAGCTCGATAAGCGCATGGAGGCGATCATTCGTGATATTGTCGAGCACTACAAGCTCTATGTGTTACCAAATGGTTTCAAGGCGCAGATCGTGTGCTCAGATCGGGAAGCGACGGCGAAGTATAAGGAGCTGCTGGATAAGCTTGTGCCGCCAGAGTGGTCGGAAGTAGTGTATTCGCCGGGCGATCCAAACAGTGAAAACGATGATCTCAAAAAATACAACACCAATAAACAGAAGCGCGAGAAGATAATTGAGCAGTTCAAGGATCCATCAAACCCGCTGAAGTTCCTTTTGGTGTGCGACATGCTTTTGACCGGTTTTGATGCACCGGTGGAGCAGGTGATGTATCTGGATAAACCGCTGCGCGACCACAATCTTTTGCAGGCGATTGCTCGCACCAACCGTGTGTATCCGAATAAGGGCTGCGGCAAGATCATCGACTACTACGGCGTTACTCGGAACCTCTACGATGCACTCAACTTCGACGAGAGCGTGGTGGATACGGCTATGATCAATATCGACCGCATGAAAGAAGAGTTCAGGAAAGTGATCGGTGAGGTGATGGATCTATTTGAGGGTGTGAATATTGAGGATCCGTCTATTGAAAACTTGCGACGTTGCCTCAAGATATTCATCGACAATCAGAGCAAGCAGCAATTCTTTAAAGATAAGTATGCGCGGCTCAAGATGCTGTTTGAGATCCTCTCGCCTGACCCGTTCCTTATGGAATACCTACGCCGCTTTGAGTGGGTTACGAGTTTCTATCTTGCATTCGTAAAAGAATTTCAGCCGGAAGGTGTTGACGCATTTTCTCTCGCCGAGTATGGGGAGAAGATAAAGAGCCTTATTCAGGAGAAGATCGACTATGAGGGTATAACCAAGAATTTCCGCGAGTTGAACGTGCATGATCTGGCGACGCTCAATAAGCTCGACAAACTGCCGGACGAGGAGAAAGCACTCAATCTTGAGAAGATGCTCAAGCGTGAGATATCGATCAATGTTGACACGCATCCGGCGTTCAAGAAATTCAGCGAACGGTTGGTCGCTATTCGGCAAGAGTTTGAGAAGCATCAAATCGATCTCACGGAGCGCATTAAACGGTACTATGAATTGCTCAACGATATAAAGACCAAGACAGAGGAGGCAAAAGAGCTCGGCTATTCGCTCCAGGAATATGGTCTGTATGTGATCTCGGAGGAGTTTGTTGCTGAGTCAGATAAAGCTGTGGTCAAAGAATTTATCAAAGAGATGGCTCAGCGGCTGGATGGTGTGCTCGATACTGGCTGGCAGGACTCGTCAAAGCGGGAAGAATTTCTCAAGGAGGCAAAACGCACGTTACAGGAGCTTATACTTAAGGAATACAAAGACCGCATCAAAGTATCTGACTTCCACAAGTATCTCAATCGTCTGATTGATGTGGTGATAAAACGTTTCTAAACCATGACTAGGCATATTGAGCTACATAAGAAAGATATTGCCTATACGCTTAGGGTAAGTAAACGCGCTCGACGAATGCGCCTCGCCATCTATTGCGATGGGGCTTTTGTGGTAACGGTACCGCGACAAATGGATCAGAGTTTAGTCGAACGTTTCCTCATACAAAAATCACAATGGGTGCTTGATAAGTTGGCGTCCTTCAAAGGATTGTCTGGAACAGTGTTTGTGAGAGGTGGAAAAAAGGATTTTGCGGCTCATAAAGAAGAGGCATTGGTGCTTGCACAGAAACGCATTGAGCATTTCAACAAGATCTATAAATTCACGTTCAACAAGATTAATATCAAAAACCAAAAGACACGGTGGGGAAGTTGCTCGCGAAAAGGCAATCTCAACTTCAACTACAAGATCGCGCTGTTGCCGCCGCATCTTGCCGACTACATTATCGTCCACGAGCTGTGCCATCTTGGCGAGTTTAACCACTCGCGAAAGTTCTGGAATCTAGTCGCCAAGACAATTCCTGATTACTTGGAGATTCGTAATGAATTAAATAGAAGTGGAAAGAGGTTCCATTAAAATGAAGATATAAAACCACTTACTGTCATGTGTGAGTGAAAAATTGCTATACACCCTGGTAAGTTATAGTGTGTAGGGATGGTGACTATTTTACCTGATTACATAATGAGCAATGCCAATAAAGACGCCTTGGATTTGGCAAATAAATTACATGGTCGTGACATAAGTGTGCCACCGTATAACGCGACGTCCTACTATGATGATGTGACGCGACATCCGTATTTTGATGCGCTCATCGTGCTACGGCATTACATAAAGGTGGCGTCCGATGCGTACTGGGGGCAGGTGGTTGGGGCGAAGAATGTGGATTTGTTTATGATGACGCCGAGTGTGTCGTCTCCGATGGGGCCGGGCTCTGATTCGGAAGCCATCGCCATAAAATTTGGTGCTCTTGATACATATTTGGTCGATTCGTCGCAATTCGGGTTCGAGCCGCTTTTGTTTCAAAATTTGGATAAGGTGTATTGCTATCTTCCGTCGATGCGCGGGGAGGATCCTGATAATAGGCACCTCAATCAATTTTTCCACTGCGAAGCAGAGATTGTCGGTGCATTAGAAGATCTCAAACCCCTTATCGAAGGATATATAAAAGCGTTGGCGGAGATAAGTATTGCGTTGCTGCCGTTGGTGCGACTATTGAGCAAGGATCCGAGGAAAACTGAACAGGCGTTGCGTGATGTTTTGCAAGCATCTTCATTCAATCGGGCTTCCTTTGAAGATGCCTGGTCTTCTTTGCAAAATACAGAACAGACGAAAGTGTATACCAAAAGTACACCATATGGCCGAGGAATTGATTCAGGCGGCGAGCAACATATTGCTCTCAAAAATAGCTCCACGATACCTATGTGGATATATGGTTTTGATCGGGACACTGTAGCGTTTTATCAAAAGCCGGATCCGGCGAACAGAGACAAAACCATCAACGCCGATCTTATTTTCCCACCGCTCGTTCCCGGTGGTTTCGGTGGGGAAGTCGTCGGCTCCGGACAGCGGCAAGATGATCCAAAGGAGATGGAGGAATCGTTGGCTCGGCAGGGGATCTCAGCAGAAGCATACGAGTGGTATGTCGATTTGCGCAAATCACCGCACTACCGAACCACTTCTGGCTTCGGTCTTGGTATTGAGCGATTCATCGCCTGGATGCTCGGGTACGAAAGTATTCGAGACGTGATTTTATATCCGCGTCTGAAAAATGTGCATACGCTGCCATAAAAAAGAGATTGCAGTTTTGTACAAATACTTGACAGGACATACAACTAAATGTAATATATAAACAGAGTTCAAGTACCTCTAAAGGAGTATGTGTGATGTCTGAAAAACATTCCTGTACGCTCGCTCCGGCGAGTTGTTCAGAGGATTGGGAAGCGCTGCACGACCTTCGACGCACCGAACTTTTTGCGGGCAAAGACATCATCTATAACCCGCATCATCCGGATGATTTCGCCGCCAACCATTTTCCGTTGGTGTTCAAAGATCAGGGTGAGTGCGTTGGTACGACACGTCTCGATCTTTTGGGTGATGGCGCTGCGGCAATCAGACTCGTCGCAATTTCCAAGAAGTATCAACGCCGTGGTTATGGGAAAATCTTGTTGGAATTGCTCGAGGATCGTGCCCGAAGTCACGGAGTATCCAAGCTCTTTGTGAATGCGAGACCAACGGCCATCGGTTATTATGAGCGGTTCGGCTTTCGTACCGAAGATTGGAACGATCCATGCGGCCCCTGTGTCGGTATCTTTAAGGATTGCGTACCTATGGCAAAAAATATCTAATGTTCGCTCCGGCGAAGCCGCCCCATCAAGCTTTTGGTGGGGCGCTCTTTTTTTGTTACGCCACCAAGGGATTCGTGTATAATGCAGAAATGATTGAGGATGATAAGATCATTGCGTCTGCCGACGGAATAATGCGTTTGGACTATGTCAGTTTTATGGGCTTTCTTAATGAAACCAATCGTCCACCGGGCGGCAAGGATTCAATGCGAAGGATGGCCCAGAATGCTTTTTTAACCAAAGATTCGCACGTGCTGCATTCTGGGTGCAATACCGGTTATTGTTCTTTTGAATTAAGCCATCTGATCAAATGTCGAGTCACCGCACTTGATTTGAACGATGCAATGTTGGCGTCAGCTAACAAAAAGTCGGCGAAGGAGCCGGCGCCGTATTGTGACCTTATTTCTTTCCAAAAGGGCGATGCGCATTCTTTGGATTTTGGCGACGATACTTTTGATCTGGTTATGTCGGGAGGATCTACTGCCTTTATGAAAGATAAAGAAAAGGTAGTCTCGGAGTATGTGCGCGTCTGCAAACCGTATGGTTTTGTGGGTGATGTATTTCTCTACTACCATACCGACCCGCCACAACAAGTCATTGATGCCATAAACGCCGAACTAGGTATATCGATTCAAAAATGGGGGAAAGATGATTGGGTGTCTCTGTATACCGACGCGGGCTTGGAGGCGTATTATGCCTACGATGCCAAAATGCCGGTTCATCCGACGGATGAAGACGTTAAAAAGTACTGTGCAACAATGGTCGATCAGAATGGTCTGGCAGGCGATCAGCGCCAGGTGGCGTTGGATAAACTCTACGGATATATGCGTCTTTTTAATGAGAATCATAAGTATCTTAGTTATGCGGTGCTGTTGTGTCGCAAGGTTCCGGAGAAAGAGCAAATTTCACTTTTTGGTGTGTGATCAAATGGTCGCGTATTATTTACCTATTCACTTTTTATGCAAACGATATTTCCCGCAAAATTGACCAAAGGGGATGAGGTACGAGTGATCGCGCCGGCAAGCTCTCTCGGGATCATTAGTGATGAGATACAGGCGATAGCAAATACGCGTTTTGAAGAACTTGGATTGCGCCTGACGTTTGGAGCTCATGTGAAAGAAACGGATGAATTCAATTCCTCTTCGATTGAAAGCAGAATTGCTGATTTACATGCGGCTTTTACCGATAAGAATGTGAAGGCGGCGTTGTGTGTCATTGGTGGATTCAATAGTAATCAGCTTTTGCCGTACATTAATTGGGATCTTATACGCAATAATCCAAAACCGTTTATCGGCTATTCTGACATAACCGCACTACAAAATGCGATCCTTGCTAAGACCGGTTTGGTGACCTATTCCGGTCCCGCTTACTCCACCTTCGGTCAAAAATTATATTTTGATTTTACGCTGGAGCACTTCAAGAAGTGCCTCATGCAGGAGGAGTCATTTGATGCAGGAGTTGCAGCGCAGTGGACTGATGATGAGTGGTATTTGAATCAGGATGCACGTATTGCGGAAGACAATACCGGTCCACTGGTTTTGCAAGAAGGAGAAGCTGAAGGAGTGCTCGTTGGTGCGAATCTGTGCACCACTGGTCTGCTTTTTGGCACCGCATTTATGCCGTCTTTGGAAGGATCGGTCGTATTTTTGGAGGATGATGCCGACTCAAATTACCGAAAATTCGATCGCTTGTTTGAAGCGCTCCTTTTGCAGCCGGGTGCTACACACATAACAGGCATCGTGTTTGGTAGATTTCAAAAAGCCAGCAAGATGACCGACGAAAAAATACGACGCCTGGTTGCGCTGCGCCCTCAATTGAAGGGAATACCTATTGTTGCAAATGCAGACTTCGGACACACAAACCCCTTGTTTACTTTTCCGATCGGCGGGAAAGTAAGACTTTCCGCTAAACAGAATAAAGTACAAATCACTTTCACTGAACATTAAAAAAGACGCCCTCGGGGAGAGGGCGTCTGAGTCAGGTGTGAAAGTTGCTGCAGAGTAACTCGGTGCCGATTCCACTGACGAGCAAGCGCTCCTTTTT
This sequence comes from Candidatus Adlerbacteria bacterium, assembly GCA_903840375.1. Lineage (GTDB taxonomy): Bacteria > Patescibacteriota > Minisyncoccia > Phycocordibacterales > SBAW01 > GWA1-54-10. Next base: position 2,777 of record CAIMFR010000068.1, on the reverse strand, counting down.
GGATGAAACCAGTTGCTGTGTCCAGTCTGTGAACCCGCCGTCAACGATCGGATACCGCACATCGGCACTGTTCTCCGCTGATATCTTGAAGCAGCCATTTTGGTAATAATTCATACCTGCAGCTCTGTCGAGATTGATCGCGAAGGTGATCGATGGGTAGGTGTCTCGTAGCTTCCCTATGACCTGTGCCCAGAGCTTTTGGATCAGGGTGTGCATATGGTCGACGCCGTGGTCTTCAAGGGATTGAGTGAACGGTTCGTCGATGTTTTGGACAAGTCCGGGCAGTGCTATGCGGTAGTGTTGGAACACGCTGAAGCCGGACGTTCGTACTTGTCGGCCGATCTTGATCGGGTCGAGTTTGTGATGGGCCACAATCGCCCGCATAATGCGCACGTCCGCTATTTCAACCCGAACATCATGCATCTGATATCCGGCCGACTGCATGGCCGATAAGTAGGCAAGGTAGAACGTCAGATGTTCTTGAACGGAACGTATCTCGAACTCTTCGTTGCCGGTGTCACGTCCCGCGGTCGCAAGTGCGAATGCTTTGAAGTGCGGTACGAAGCCGGGGACATTGTCGAACCGCTGTAATCTGAGGCAGCGTACGCTTGTGGCAAGCCGCACTATTTCGGCGCTTTTAGGGTTTTCCTCAAGCAGAAGTGCGCGTTGTTGTGCGCATTCAAGCGTGAGTGCAGTGGTTGAGTCCGCTACCACTTCGTTGCTGCGGATCGTGCCAAGCACCGTCTTTTGATTGACGCCGCCCAGCACTGCATTCGAACCAAGTGGCACGACCGGGGAAGTCTCGATTCCAAGAAACCGCGGATCGAGGATTCGATAAGCTATTGCATCAGCCTCGATCAGTGTTCGCTGACCGATAGGGCAGGGGCGCACAAACCGGCTTTCTCGGTATTGGGCACTCACTTCCGCAGCACTGCTTGTAGACGAACGTCCTGCAAACACATGCATCAGCAGAGTGTGCAGGAGGTGTCCCGGCAATCCAATGAGGAGCGCAGCGACTTGCCCGACCCCCACATTCTCAAATTTTTTGAGGATCGTTTGCGTGTCCATTGCTGTCTCCGTCGGGCTTTTATTGTGTGAAGAACTGGGATTTTCTATCTCCACGATACAATAAAAAATGAGTTGCAGCAAATAAAAAGGTGGCCATCTCCTTAAATGAAACCCCGCGGGGCAGAGCCCTTCCCTCGCTCGCTCCGCTCGCATCGGCGCGGTATCTAGGAACTTCGTTCTGAATTATTTGGGAAACCAACGGTTTCCCAAACCCTTCCTTATCGGCTCCCCGCCCCAGAGGGGCGAGGTATGCTTCGAATGAATGTTTACAAACATATATCCAGCCCGTAGCAGCAGACCAAGATTTGCGATACTATAAAAGATGTCGCAAGTGATATTTCCGCGACACACAATTGAATAAAAAGGGCCTAACCCGTAGCTCTGCTGCGGCAAGGTTGACAAGTCGAGTTAAGCATAAACAACCCATCATGGGGTCGCTTAACTCGCCATATCGGGAAACCGGTATGAGTAGCTTCGGCTACTACCCGTGGTGGGCTTTTTGTATTCAAGCCCACCACCATATCAACTATGGTGGAGCTCATGAATGAAATAATTTACATACTGACGAACGAGGCAATGCCGGGCTACGTAAAGATCGGCAAAACTTCCACTAGTCTCGAACAAAGGATCCGAGAACTCAGCGGCTCCACTAGTGTCCCGCTTCCGTTCACGTGTTTTTACGCTTGCACTGTCAAAGATGCGTCCTTCGTCGAGCACCAGCTCCACGACGCTTTTGATAACAGTCGAGTCAATCCAAGAAGGGAGTTTTTCCAAATCTCGCCGGAGCGTGTGGTGTCGGCACTCAAGTTGGCCGAGATAGAGAACATCACTCCCAAGAAGGATTTTGTAGAGTCTCAAGAAGACCAGAAAGCACTCAATCAGGTGCGTGCAGAAATACGTGCACGATTCAATTTCAAGATGGTGGATATTCCGATAGGCGCGGAATTAGTGTTTAGTCGCGACGAAAATATAAAAGCGAGGGTGGTGGATAATCAAACCATTGAATTCAACGGCGCTGTCACCAGTCTCTCTGCTTCTGCGCAGGAGATTCTCGGCTACGAGAATAGCGTTCAAGGCACGGCGTATTGGATGTACGAGGGCGAAACGCTCGATGAGCGCCGGCGGAGGATGGATAGCGCAGAATAGCGTCTTAATATTGGGTACAACCTCATCTGCATGGGTATACTCATGGGTCGATACGAGCCCATGAGCGCGAGGGAGACCTCCTAAAACTCGTGCAAAAGTTGTTGGCAAGTGAGCCTTCGCAAGGCTCCGAATGTAAGCTAGGCTTCTAAGGGATAGCAAATTTTGCTATCATGTACCTGTTCGATAATTGAATATCTGGCCGAAAGACCAGCGACCTAACCCCCTTGGCTCCCGCCAAAGGATATGGTCGGGACAACCCATGGAAGACACTGAACCCCGCGTTCAGTGTCTTCCATGGGTCATATCGGGAAACTGGTATGGGGACGCAAGTCCTAGCTGGCACGGGGTTCAGTGTATCTGCACTCTTTGCCAACTGATTACCAGCTGGTTTTTTATTAGTTATAAAAACAACGATATGCAAATAATAAAATAATTATGATTAAACAGATCTATTTTGACGCCGGTAGAGTTATCTTTACAAGACGAACACCAGATGGAGATAACATCGCCAAACTACTTGGTTTCCCAAAAAGCGAGTATGACAGTTTGTTGAAGAAGATCAT
>CAIMFR010000067.1 GCA_903840375.1 Candidatus Adlerbacteria bacterium | reverse complement strand
TCTAGGTGCATGGCCGACGGCGGAGTGGACAGTATACGTCCTTGTGGGTCTCTCTGCTGTCTGGGTTATGGTCAAGTATGGGATGCATTGCAACAAGATGGGTTCGGATTCTGCAAAAATGTAATCTTGAGTAGCTATTAGATTGCATATAGCAAAACCCCGCCAAAAAAATTTGGCGGGGTTTTGCTATGGGGCAGGGTATCGGTGTGCCGATATTCCCCCCGTATTCATTATTGTATGAACGTCGCACAATGTTTCTTTTGCGACATGCGGACGTGTGGTTTATTTAGCCAACGCCAGATCTTTGGCTGCCTTAGACTTGCTCCAACATGCCGAGGAAGATGACCACGGAGCCGTTCCCTGCTTGTCGTACAAGTATTGAGCGTATGCAAGGTTGCCGTCCAGGCTGTAAATATCCAAGTCGAGTTTTTGTGACGTCTCGAGATGATACTTTTCGTTGATCTGCATGATGCCTACGTCCTGGTTGTTTTGCTTGCCGCGGTACACGGAACCGTCTTTTTCGTACTGACGGAAGTGCGACTCGCAACGTGAGACGGCTATCATGATAGGTTCATCGGCAAAGTACTCCTCGACACGTTCCTGCACTGTCTGGGCCTGTAGCGAGGGCTGTATCACGGAGGACATGCTTGCGGCCGTAGATGTACTTACACCGAGTACAGAGGTGAGGGTCAGGGCAAGACCGATAGTGATAGAAGGCATAGAGTTAGTTTTCTTGTTATGGAATTGCGGTTAAAACACAGGCACAAAAAAACTCCGGCAACCGCCGAAGGTAAACATACAATACCATGTTTTTGTCAATAGGGTCAAGGCAGAAGCTTGACAAACGAATTGCCTACCCCATCGAAATCGTCTTGACGAAATTTAAGCCTTGTTTTACAACGTATTTTGGCTATGAAAGCCAGGGGATGGCGAATTGCTCGAACTCAGGCAGGAGCTTTTTGTCATAGAGGAGGCGGGAGATGACCTCGGCGTGGCTCTTGGCTCCTGTGAGGGCGTTGTGCGGCTGTGGTTCTTCAGGTATGCCGCAATAGACGAGTACGGCATCGAGGTCGAGCGCCGAGCGCTTTTTCTGCTGGTCTATCGGGGGAGTCAATCCCCTTTTAACCATGTGCATCCACGCGAGTGTATGCGTGTCGATGGTTCGGTATGCGAATGGGTAATCGGTGTGCTTTGCGCGCACGGCGGCCGCTTTGAGGAAATCTCTATCGAAAGAAACGTTCTGGCCTGCCAGAGTCCTGTCATCAGCTTCCATTGCCCAGGGGATGAATTTTTGTACTAATTCACCTTCGGTCTGCTTGTTCGGATCTAGTATCTGTTCTTTAGTAAAGCCGTTGACCGCAAGCGCTCCATCGTCGATACGTGCACCGTCCCAGATGCGGCATTCCTCATATAGTTGTCGGGTAGGATTGGAAAAATCAACACCGCCCACACTCACGATGGAGTGCACCGCATAATCGACTCCGCTCGCCTCTACATCAACAACTATCATATCGAGATAGTATCACAATCCGGCGCAATTTGTCGCAGCGGAATAGCCCGCAGCCTGTGCGTCTGCTGCCTTGGCAAACCATACTTGATTCGCGGGTTTGATACGTTTAACGCCGGAACATGTTGGCGTGTAGTACTTCGTGCCGCTTTTTGAGGCGACAAAGTTCTTGTCTTGCGGCGCCAGTGGCTGAACTTGTTCATTTGATACGGACGCAGGTGTCGGCTGCGCTATTCCTGCCGGATCGCCGGGTGGGTGGATGACAATGGGCACCTTTTTATCCTCCAGTGCCGATCGTCGGCCGAGGCCGAATGCCCCGATACCTATCAATAATATGACGGTAGGGATTATGGAGGCTTCTGCGAGTGACAAAAGCCTTTCTTTCGAGAAAAAGTTGGAGGCCTTGCCCAAACGATATCTCTTTGCTATGCTATCGGTCATAAGGGTCACGTACCCTTTTTACCACATTTTACTTATATGGCACATAAAAAAGCAGGAGGATCAACAAAAAATCTCACAGATTCAAATCCGAAATTTCTCGGAGTGAAGCTCTATGCCGGTGAAAAGGCACGCAAGGGCGCTATAATCGTGCGCCAGCGTGGCACCAAGATGCTTCCTGGTAAGAACGTCGGTCTCGGCAAAGATCACACCATTTTCGCGCTTGAGGACGGCATCGTGGCCTTCCGCAGTGTCCGAAAGATATCCTATGACGGCCAAAAGTCCGTTCGTAACGCGGTTGATGTGCTGGTCAAATAAAACGACAAGTTAATACAAAAAGACCCGAACGAAATGTCCGGGTCTTTTTGTATTAACTTCTAAAAACTTCTGTCTTGTGACCGGGCATATTCTAAGGTTGTATCTACTTATGCTGCGACAACTGCCACAACCACATCAGCCTTCTGATTTTTGCTTTGTAGGGATGCTCTATGCTCGCCGAGGGTCTTTATAGGTTCGGGGAACTCAATGGCATCTTCCGGGATCAAGAGTCCATGTTCAGCTAGGATAGCTTTTGCAGCATCTTTTTCTGCGATCGATTTGAACAGGCCGCCCTTTTCTGTGGCTCGGGCGGTGATGGTAACTGTCTTTCCTTTCAGAGAAAGGACTTTTTTATCCAGGATCTCCTCTTCTTTGTGCGCAGCTTCTTCCTGTTCGTGCTTACGTGTCTCTGCTTGGCGAATCTTTTCTTCCGTGGCAGGCTCTGCTAGCTTTTGCGGGAATAGGAAATTGGTCGCGTAGCCATCCGCCATGTTTTTCACTTCCCCTGCCCTTCCGACTTTGCGGACATCTTTCAGAAATATAACTTTCATATTCGGAGTTCTTACTGTTCGAGTAAATACTGCACCGCGGCGTCTTTCTGCGGATCTTTGCCGGCTTTTACGTCGTCCACAGTGCGATCAACCTTAATGTCCGGTTGCAAGCCTCCGTCAGAGATGGATGTGCCGTTCGGTGTAAGCCAGCGTGCGATGGTAACCTTCATTTCTGCTCCATCGCCGATGCCGACCATTTCCTGCACTGAACCTTTGCCGAACGTACGAGTGCCGACGAGCTTGGCGACGCCGTGTTGTGACAACGCACCTGCGAGTATTTCAGAGGCAGATGCTGAACCTTGGTCGACGAGAATTGCCATTTTGAAATTCGGAACTCCAGCGAAGATGTTGTAACCGGCGCTGCGGTGTACGATATTGTCCTGTTTGCCCTTATAGTCTTCCGTCACCACAGTGTCGCCGACAGGCAGGAAGTAGCTGGCAATGTCGACTGATGATTCGAGATAGCCGCCCGGGTTGCCGCGCAAGTCTATCAAGACTCTCTGATATCCGGATTGCACAAGGTCTCGCATTGCGTTGCGGAACAGGTCTGCTGAATTGGCGGAGAAGCTGTACAACTCGATGACGAATATGCCGTCGCCTCGTTTGTAATCATTGAGAACAGGAATGTTTATGGTGTCTCGTGTGACTGAAATGACCATAGGCTGATCGTTGCCCTTGCGTAGCAGTGTCAGGTCGACATCTGTTCCTTTTGGTCCTCGAATGAGCTTGACGGCATCATCTACAGATAGTCCATCGGTGGTCGTGGTGCCTATTTTCAATATGAGGTCGCCGCTGAGAATCCCTGCCTTTTCCGACGGGGTGCCTTTGAGTGGCGAGACCACGACGAGTTTGCCTTGCGCATTGTCGTCTATCTGCATGCCGATACCGCCGAACGATCCGCTTATGTCATCCTTGAAAATTTGTGCGTCAGATGGAGGGAAGAAAGTGGTGTACGGGTCTCCAAAAGTGTCCGTTAATCCCGCTATAGCGCCGTATAGCTGCTTCTGTGCTGATGGGAAAGTAGAGGATGCATGTGTCTGCACGAATCGCTGATTGAGCAGGTTGTATGCTGTCCAAAATTGCGACATGTCTACGCCTTTCGGTGCGGATGAATCTCCAATTACCGTAGTGGAAGAACTTGGAATAAGTTGTACATTCGAATCTGCTACGGCAGTATTTCGGCCTATGCCGGAAGCTCCAACATATGTGCCTGCATAAAACACCGCGGCAATACCTAATAAGATGGCAATCGCTTGTAGTCGTGCCTTTGTCATGTTCGATACAATAGCACGAAAAATGTTTTTCTGCCTATGATATAAGTGTTACACTGTGCATATAATCCAATTAAGTATGGTGTCTTTTCTAAAGAAAATATTCGGATCAAATAAAACAGATGCACAACATTTGGCGAAGCTTCAGTTTTACAACACCCTTTCCGGCACGCTTGAAACGTTCATTCCGCTTTCCGACCGGAAGGTAAAAATGTACAACTGCGGTCCGACCGTGTATGCGCAGCAGCATATCGGCAACATGCGTCCGTACGTCTTTGCCGACGTCCTGCGTCGTACGCTTGAAGAGTGGGATTACAGTGTCAAGCAAGTTATCAACATCACCGATGTTGGACATCTCACCTCCGATTCGGATACCGGCGAGGACAAAATGGAAGCCGGAGCACGCAAGCTCGGTCGCACTGCGCAAGAAATTGCCCATGAGTACACGGAAAAGTTTTTCACCGATCTCGATCTGCTGGGCATCGATCGTTCTAAAATTTTATTTCCGCGTGCCACGGAATATATTGGCGAGCAGATAGCGCTGGTGAAGGCATTAGAAGAAAAAGGGTACGCGTACAAGACATCCGACGGCATTTATTTTGACACAGAGCGCTTCCCCGGCTATGGCAAGCTGGGACATATCGACATATCCGGGCAGAAGGACGGTGCACGTGTGGAAGAAAATAAAGAGAAAAAGAATCCGCACGATTTTGCGCTGTGGAAACTTTCGAAGCCGAAAGAAAAGCGCCAGCAAGAGTGGTCGTCACCATGGGGAAAGGGCTTCCCCGGCTGGCATATCGAGTGCACCGCGATGATATTCAAGCTTCTGGGGCGGCAGATCGACATTCATACCGGCGGCATCGATCATATCCCAGTGCATCACAACAACGAGATAGCGCAGGCAGAAAGTATCACCGGCAAACAATATGTGCGGTATTGGATGCACAACGAATACATTTCCATAGAGGGGAAAAAGATCGCCAAGTCGACCGGCAACACGGTGTATCTCTATCAGATAGCTGACCGCGGACTCTCGCCGCGTGCGTTGCGATATCTCTACCTCACCGCACATTATCGCTCTCCGATGAATTTCACGTGGGAAGCGGTCGAAGGGGCGAATGCCGCACTCAAACGCTTGACTCGACTTTTCTTCGAAGAATTTTCAAAAGAAAAAGGTGACGCATTGCCGGATGAACGTTTCATGCGCGACTTCTACACTGCTATTGCAGATGATCTCGACACGCCGCGCGCGCTTGCCCGCGTATGGGAATTGGTGAAGGATGATTCCATTTCTGCCGCCGCGAAATACGCGGCACTCATTGCGGCAGATCGTATCCTCGGTCTCGGGTTGGAGGAAAGAAAAAACATAAAGTTGTTGAATCCGTTCGCGAAAGAAAAAGAACAGGAGAAAATTGTCGAGATTCCGACCGATGTGAAGACACTACTAGATGAACGCAATACAGCAAGGTCAGCATCGGATTTTGAAAAAGCCGACGCCTTGCGTAAACAAATTTTAGAAAAAGGATACGAGGTGAAGGACACTCCGGAAGGGTCTACGCTTTTGGCGAAGCAGTAAATATTACTGAATCTATTACGGGCTTCACATATGTTCCGTTTCATGCCTGTGGCTCATAAAATGTGCCCCGCACATTTTATACCCGCTCCGGCCTCCGATTCTCGCCGGCTCACACAAACAATAGTCATCCCGCTTTCAGCGGGACTCCTTTGCTTTTGTGGTCACAGATAAAATATTTGTCGACACAAATATTTTTCCGCGACCCCGGCTCGGCATTTCGCACTGCTGTGCGAAATATGCCTGTGCCTTCCACAAAGCGCAAAATACGCCGCATGGCGTATTTTGACAAGACCGCTTTGTGGACCCGGCGAGAATCGGACTCGCGCCTCTGCAATGCGAATGCAGCGTTTTACCACTTAACTACGGGCCCTAACATTCATTTTTATACCACAATAAACTAGGTGGCGCGACTACACTTTTTTCTTTCTGTCCGATTCTTTTCGCTCGACGAACCAATTGTCATCTTTGTCGAACCACCACGCATCGGGGGCTATTTTGAGAAGTTGATTGCCGAGCTTTTTTGCGACAGGAGTCTTGAGGCGTTTATAGGCAATCGTTATCTTTTCCTTCGCTCGCACATTACCCTTTGATTCCTCTTCACGAAGCGAAGCGATCCACTCGAGTTGGTCGGCATCCTTTACTAACTTAGCCTCAAGTGTCTCGCGTTTCTGTTCCTCCGAATAGAGATCGCGGAACATCCCACCAAATGGGACAGCTTGTGCGATGTCGTCGAATGCAACACCTTCTGCGAGTCGCCCGTATCGTTGATGTACGTAATTGAGATCCGACGTGCGACCCTCGCCGAGGTCGTGTACGAGCGCCATCAAGATTATTTTTTCTTTATTCACCTCCGGTGTGAGATACGCAAGCGCGTACGCTATCATTGCTGTGCGGAAAAGATGCTCCGCCACGGACTGGTTGCCTGTGCCGAGAAACCAAAAACCCGATCTCGGTGTGCTACGCAGAATACCGACCTCATACACGAAGTCCGCTATCTTCTGAAAATCATCTTTCTTCTTCACGCATGCATTCTTCCACCATCTGCAATTTTGTCAAAAACTCTGTCGGGATGCCGAGAATCGGACTCGGGTTTTACGCACCCGAAGCGTACGTAATGCCACTATACCACATCCCGACACAGTTTTCGACCGATGTACAAGAGGCATTGTAGCACAATTCATTGCTTGTCGCCTTTGACGAAAACAATGTGGACGGTACAGGACTCGGACCTGTGACCTCTCCCGTGTGAAGGGAACGCTCTACCGGCTGAGCTAACCGTCCTTATTTGCCGGATTTAGTATACAGAAAAATTACCTAAATTGAAATATGGTTGGAAATTACACCTTCATAAAATTTGTGGTCAGGGATAATTTTCATGGTGAACTATCACCATTTTCTTAACGTTTGTGGACTGTATAGGTTTTAGTTGGAACACGCTAGTAGCTGAACTCAAACAATGGGCAGACCTTCAAGCTGAAATGAAGGCGTTTTTGGCTACCTCCCAACTAACCCAGCAGGTCGCCTAACTATATCCAAAAAACTATGACTATTCAAACAAAAACAAAACAAGGAGTGAACATTCAAGAGTTCGCGAAGCAGTTCACCCAAAAGAGCGCAGAGCAGGAGCAACAGCGTAAACAACGGATAAGGAAAGCCGTCGTCAAACATCTCATAAGCACACGTGAGATTACTAAAGACACCGAGGTCGTCTTTATGCCTAGCTCGAAAGTCGTCCCTACGCCTGTTCCAAAGCGTCGTGAAAACAGTGATTTCCAGAAAGACACAAGGTTTCGGTTCATCGACCCTACTGTCATCGAGGATAAAGAAATAATGTTGAAGTACCTTGATTGGATAGCTCGACCACGACACGAACGTAAACCACAACTACAAAAGGAGTTTGCCGAAAATCACGGTATCCACTACAACACCCTCACCGCATGGAAACAGCTTACTGGCTTCTGGGACGAAGTGAAGATCCGACGTGATGTCATTTTTCGTAAGTATTCGAGCGACATTTTCTACGCTCTGGTCAAACGTGCCAGAACTGGTGCACCCAGAGAAGTCGAGCTCTTTGCCAAGATGTTTGAACAGTACAGCGATAAGTTCGAAGTTGAGAACACAAACCCTGTTCAAGAAATCCCGTTGGAGCAACGACAACTCATAAATACTGCACTCAAAAACATCGGTTTAGCGGCGGTTCTTGAAGCAAACAATCCAGAAGAAGTGGAGGGAGAAACACAAACCGAAACATCAGCTGGTGAAGACGCTTGAATGTAACACGCGGTAGTTGCTCCGCAATCTTGCTTGGTAGTTGGTGCTTGCTATGTTGAATATATGAAAACAAAAACCATTTTTACTTGTGGTCATAGCAACAAAACAACAGAAACATTTATCGGAAAACTAAAAGAAAATAACATCAACGTACTTGTCGACGTTCGCTCAATTCCATTTTCGAGGTGGATACCGCAATACAACAAAATGACGATTGAGAAAGCTCTCACGAAAGAAGGTATCCAATACCTTTATCGCGGACGTAATCTCGGCGGTCTCGAAATAAATACTGAATACGAAGAAACTATCGACGAGCTAGCAAGGTACGCTAAATCTGGTTTGAATGTTTGCGTTATGTGCTCCGAAGGAGATTATCGTAAGTGCCACCGCTATACAGTCCTCACTCCCTCTTTCTGGGAGCGAGGGCTTTTAGTTACCCATATTGAATATGAACACACACCTAAACTGGTTGCTCCTAAAAGAGCCACAAACTAAAACTGAAAACATTTTTGACGGTCTCGATGTTAGCGAGACAACACGCAAGGACTACTCGGCACGGGTAGGTCTTTTCATTTCGTACGTTCAACAGCACGGTTTTAGCCAGCACTCGTGTACTGCTTTCAAGCGATACTTACAAGGACGAACTGATTACACTATCTCGACGAAAAATAAGTATCTTGCGACGGCTCGTGTCTTTCTCAAAGAACTCAATCGACGTGGTATGTTGCCGTTCGACGTAACTTATAACGTCCGACAATTTCGCCAGTCAAAGAAACATAAACGCGACGGATTGACCGACGACCAAGTGCACCTGCTCGGTGTAAAAATAAAGTACCTACCACCAACACTCCGCAATCTCCGCCTCAAAACTATGTACTCGCTTTTAGCTTTTCAGGGGTTGCGACAAATTGAGATCGTCCGTCTCAATGTCGAGGACATAGACCTTGTCCGTAACCTCGCATTTGTCCACGGGAAGGGTTCAGACGACAAAGAACCCATATATCTTGCCCCTGCCACCCAGAAGGCGCTCCGAGCATATTTGGAGGCGTACAAGGCAACTTCTGGGGCTCTATTTAGCTCTCTTGGCAACAGAAAGACAGAGAGATTGAGCACCAAGACCATACAGCGTGAGTTTTACGTTCAATTCAAAGAGCTGGCGTACAACAAAACAGTGCACGGTTTTCGACACTTCTACGTTACCGAGCTACTCAAAAGTATGTCTATGCAGGACGTTCGCAAGTTTAGTCGCCATCGCTCGCTTGAAATGTTGATGGTGTACGACGATGAGACAAACGTGGAGAAAAAATCAAAGCACGTCTTCAAGATGTTCGCTCGGTTTGGGAGCGTTACCGCCTGACAAACTCTCTTTCTCTTTTTCAGCTAATACGTCTCTGTGATGTAACTTTGCCAACAGGTCAAAATAATTCACCATACCTTGTAGTATTTCTTTTGCCTCTTTTGGGTCGAGGGTAACGCCGTGCTCTTCTTCGACGGCTTTTTGAAACTCATTGAATGTGTTCTCGCTAATCATTGTTTTATTTTACGTCCCATTCTACGAATAAGAAATTGTGTGGGAGTAGTCC
>CAIMFR010000066.1 GCA_903840375.1 Candidatus Adlerbacteria bacterium | reverse complement strand
TATGCGGGGCACATTCCGTCCGAGAATCGAAAGCCGGAGCGAAGTTTCGCCTAGCAAGGCGAAACCGCGAGGCGGGGTCGCGACCAAAGTTTTGTGACGACAAAACTTTGAGTTGTGACCGATTCTCGGCGTAATTCCATCATAAATTGCGATTTTATAGCGCTGCTGTATGCTGTTTTGTGGACGGAAAGATGTAAAACTGAGTGAAAGGATAAACACATGTCTCATGAGAGTGTGAGCGATCTATGGATCGATCGGTTTAAGGAGAGAGACGCTTTGTGGTTGCATGACGGTAATGTCCGTCGTCCGCATGCACTGTTAACATCCGGAAAGCATTCTGACGGTTTCTTCAACAGCGTACTAAGAGGAGGTTGAAATGCACGATTTAACGCTGTCGGCACGGTTGATAGTTGCGGCCGACTTCAAGCCGATTCCTGGACTCAAAAGACTTGATACTAGGCTAAGAATAAGGAGAAATGTGCTCGACCTTGCTGGCGCTCTTAAGGAGGCCGGTGTTTGTATCAAGGTTAATTCAGCACTTCGATCTTGGGGATACAGGCTCATCGACGATATTCGTGATCTTAAGCTGCCAGTTTTTGCGGATCTCAAGTTGTGTGATATTGGATCTACACTCGCAACAGATGGCACTCTCCTTGGCGGAGCACAACCGGAACTTCTTACAGTCATGTGCAGCGCGGGTGTCTCCGCTATGAGGGCTCTAAAGGCAGAATTGCCGGATACAAAAGTACTCGGCGTTACTGTCCTAACGAGCCTTAATGACGCTGATGCGCAGGCAATATATGGCTGTTCGATCACCTGCGCGGTTTTGCGTTTGGCGCATTCTGCGGCAGAGGCGGGCATTGACGGTCTGATCGCATCGCCGAAGGAGGTTAGAATACTTCGTTCCGAGTTCGGAGACATGCTGGAAATCGTCACTCCCGGAATCCGACCGACATGGGCTAGGGTTGCCGGCGATGATCAAAATCCGGATAGGGTGATGACGCCTGCGGAGGCTATTCTTGCCGGAGCTGACCGAATCGTTGTCGGTCGGCCGATCACGCAGGCGAAAAGTCCATACGACGCTGTGGTGCTCACCCTCGAAGAGATCAACAATGCTCTCAAGTAAATGAACCGGTCTGCCATGCACAATGGCGGACCTTTTTCTTTCTGTTATATTTCTTAGTATGAATCGAAAAACACTTACAACTTCTCCTTCATCAGATTACGAGCTTCTCGACTCCGGAATGGAGGAGAAGCTTGAGCGATATGGAAACATTGTTTTGGCGCGGCCGGATCCGCAGGCTTTGTGGGAAAAGCATTTGCCGGAAATCGAATGGAAAAAAGCTGACGGATTTTATGAGCGAAAAGGTAAAGAAGGGGAGTGGCACACTCGAGAAGGTTTTCCGAGCGAGTGGAAAATATCTTTTGGCGACCTAAGGTTTTTGATAAGACCGACATCGTTCAAGCACACCGGATTGTTCCCCGAGCAGCTTTCTAATTGGGAGTGGGTGCAGGAAGCTATACGAGACCGTCTGCAACATCATTTGCAAAGGTCCTCGGTTCTCCTCGCTCGCCGACAATCGCCCGGTCGGCAAGGCGAGGCCAGACCATTTGCAAATGATGTTGCAGACGGTCTCGCCCCCGATCTCTCACAAGAGTCATTATTAACTCCTTCAATTCTCAACCTCTTCGGCTACACGGGAGGCGCAACTCTTGCTGCTGCACAGGCAGGTGCGGAAGTTTGTCATGTTGATGCTTCGAAAACCGCCGTTGCTTGGGCGCGAGAAAATGCCGATGCATCTGGTCTTGCTGATAAACCTATACGCTGGATCGTGGAAGATGTTCTAGTGTTTGTAAAACGTGAGATAAAAAGAGGGAAGAAATATGACGGTATCATCATGGATCCGCCGGCATTCGGTCATGGGCCTGCAAAGGAATTGTGGAAGATCGAGGAAGATTTTATCGAGTTGGTGCGCCTCTGCGGCGAACTTATCTCTGACAAGCCGTTATTTTTTCTCATCAATGGTTATGCGGCGGGCTATTCTTCGCTTGCGTTCGCATACAATCTGGAGCAATTTGCAAAAAAATTTGGCGGAGAAATTGAATATGGCGATCTAACGATAGGAGAAAAGGGAAGTGGGCGCCTCCTCCCGTGTGGGATCTTCGCGCGGTGGGCGAACGGTGAGCGTTGAAATATTACTTCGGTAACGCCGCCTCCAATTTCTTAGTGAGGGTTGGCGCTGTTTCTGCTGAAAATGTATCTGCTTCTTGTTTCACGTCTCCGATGAGGAGTTGTGCCAGTCCTTCACCCGCATTTGTTTGTAGACTTCTGTTGATATAGCCGACTGTTATTCCGTGCAATTCGCGCGTTGCCGTCGTGGTCGCGCCTTCTGATGCTGTGGAGATTATGGCTTGCAGTGATCCGTCATACGCGCGAATAACCGCTCCTCCTGATGAGCCTGCTTGCGACACAATGTTGCCGCCCATGGATACGACATCCGGCGTACCGCCGTCGATGAACGTGAAAATGTTTTGAATCGTTGAAAATGCCGATGATGCATAGAGTCCTGTTGTGATATCTGTACCGCCAAGAAGTCCTGCCGGATATCCTGCGAGCAGAACCGGGTCGCCGAGGATCGGATCGTCGGTGGTGATGTGAACATTTGTAAATGAGTCGGGAAGCGGTGCGCCGCTTGTTGTGGAAGTGATGAGTAGGAGCGCATAATCATTTTGGCCGGTGCTCGTGGCTTCTGTTGCGGTTATCTTCGCCGCATTCGCGTCTACCCATGCAGGTGGTAGGTAGAGAAGCTCCGCGTTATATTTCGCTTGTGCGTGGCTGCCGGTGCGCACGATGCAGACAATGTTGCCGGGCGTCGGATAATCACGCAGGAGAAAATATTGCGCGACGTGCGCATTTGTTAAGATCACACCGCGCGTGTCGATGATCACACCGCTGCCGCTGATAGGATAATCGTAGCCGCCCGCGCCGGTGGTGCAATAGATATTTATCAACGCCGCCCGCGTGTTGGTGTTTACATCGTTGGGATTTTCCGCCGGGGCAGAAATAACAGGAATGGTGACAGTTTTCAGTGCAACGGATGTTGTTGCTGTTGAGACGGGTAGAGAGATGATCGAATGTTTTGCAGGGGTAGTGGGGAATAGAGGTGTGGTTGAGGCTACATTTGTTGCATGTATTGTGACCGAAGAGGTGGCGGTGGTGACCGTTTGGGGGATTGGTTGTGTTGAGATGACCACTGCGGGGTTGATGAATCCGAGCACCATTTGCGCGGCGATAGCCATTCCCGCCGCGATACGTGCTACAGCTGACCAAAAAAGTGTGATGATAGACATAGAGATAGTATAATTGATGGAAGCATAAAATGTTGACACTTGGCACAGTGATATTTTTGTTCGAGACGGTAGCCTTCATAGCTTTTGGTATGCTGTTCATCCGTGCGATGCTGCAAAAGCACTTCGTGCAAGCCGGTGAGATGGTAAGTGCTTTGATCTTTGGGTGGTTGTTGGAAATGTTGGACATGCATATCTGGGGGACATATCACTATGCGTCTGGTTTTATATCCATATTTGGCGTGCCGCTTGCTATAAGTTGTGCCTGGGCAATTGTCGCGCATAGCGCAATGCGTCTCTCTGATGCATATCCGCTATCTTCGCGAGTGCGGCCGCTTCTCGATGCACTCATCGCGGTCAATCTTGATATTGCAATGGATCCGGTCGCATCGAAGCTCGGGTTGTGGGTGTGGACATCGCCGGCGGCAGCACACGGATGGTATGGTGTGCCGATCGACAATTTTTTTGGCTGGGTTGCCGCTGTTGCTTCCTTTTCGTATGTTGCAAGATATATTCGCACCATCAACTTCAGGACTTGGCGTGCCAGGCTGGCATATTTCGCCAGTCCATTTCTGTCTTACGTCGGTTTGTATATAGGAATAGTAATATTCTGGTTTGTTACCGCAACAGTGCAGACATCAATCTTTATATTTATGTCCATCATTGTGCTGATGGTTGCGCTGATGGTCTGGTCGCTTCATTCGCGCAAGCGTCGCCATGTCGGCAAGTTGGATGCGTTTTCCTTTATCTCTCTCGTTGGTGCGCACGTATTCTTTATTCTAATAGCGACACTAACCGGTGTTTATACAGCCGTTCCAATACTCCTGGTCGGAAGTCTTACCGCCTTGTTCGTGCAGTGCGGACTTTATCTGTATCAGGCCAATCGCAGGCCTCTCTTGAAGAGATAGAGATCTGTTGCAGAAGCGTCGCCAAATTGTTACGCTGTGAAAGTAAGCGGGATTAGTTTATTGGTAAAACATCAGTTTTCCAAACTGAGGAGGGGAGTCCGATTCTCCCATCCCGCACAATAAGGATCGAATTGTCCCGTCCAAATTCTTGACAAGAAAGATAAAAGGTGCTAGGTTTTTATGTAGATAGATGAGCAAACTTTTGGCTCAAAACAAGGAGGACGAGTCATGGGAAGTGACGATTTCATATCCAGGCTGTATGCTGTGATGGATAGGTCTGATGATTGGACACCCGATGAACTACGGATATCCCTTGGTGAAGATGCCGTCGTTCTCGGTAATTTCTTTTTCTTTTCTGTCTACTTTTTACAGTCCGTTTCCTGCTAATGTTGCCGGTTCTTGCGAAGTCACCGCTCCTGCGAGGCTGCTCGCTATTTCTGCTTCTATCTCCGCGCGCGGGCGACCATATTTTGTGAATGAAAGCTGCTTCATTCTGCCGACATCTTCGACTGTTCCTTTTGCAAACGGTAGCGTTTCGATGTTGAACGGCTGCGCCGGCCTTCCATTTACCAAGAGTTTCACATATGCGTTGCGATTGTCGATATTCATCAGGTCATTTGCCTTGAATGTCGGCGCGAATTGCTTTTCCAAGAACTCCGCGTCCGTCGTGCCGACACGAAATGCGCAGATCGATCCGACGTTGCCGAACACCGCGTCGCGGATGGGTTCCGTGAGTTGCGCTATAAATTGGTGGGCGACCGTGAGCGAAAGTTTATATTTGCGCGCTTCAGAGAAAATGGTCGCGATAGACGGCGTGGTGAAGTTCTGGAATTCGTCGATGTGCAGGTAGAACGGCGGCAAGTCTTCGCCGACAGAGTCCGCGCGCGAGAGTGCGGCGATGAGGAATTTGCCGACAATGACGAGGCCGAGCAGGTTTGCATTCAGCTCTCCGATGCGGCCCTTTGCGAGGTTGACCAGCAAGATCTTGCGGTTGTCCATCAAGTCACGGAAGTTGAATGCGGACTTTTGCTGCGCGATGATCGGGCGGATTATTTCGTTGGTGGTGAACGCGTCGAACTTGTTGGTGACATACGGCGCGTAATTTTCGAGACCCTGCTCGCCGGTCGCCTTCGTGGCGATGTCGCTCCAAAAGCGAGTGATTATCGGATTTTTACATGCGGCAAGTTTGCGTGCGCGGAAATCATCGTCGGAAAAGACGCGTGCGATGTCCAGCAACGTGTTGCCGAGCTCCGGCGATTCCATCACGAGGAGTGCCGCATTGCGGAAGTACTGCTCGAATGCCGGACCCATGCTTTCCGGCACTGCGCCGAACAGTTTTTTGAAAATGCCGAGCAGTTCGTCAACCACCAGCGTTTTCTGTTCAGGACGCGACACATCGTACTCCATCATGTTGAGTCCCATCGGACGTTCGATAGAGCCCGGATCGAAGTAAATGACGTCAGCGACTCGTTCCGGCGGGATCGCGGAAAGAATTTCCGTCACATCGTTGCCGTGCGGGTCGATCATGCAGACGCCAGCGCCGGAAAGAATATCCTGCATGATGATGTTTTTCATCAGGTAGGACTTTCCCGTGCCGGTCTGTCCGATGATGTATAGGTGTCGGAGGCGATCTTCCGGTGTGATGCGAACTTCGCGCGCCGTGCCGCGGAATTTGTTGATGCCAAGCACCACGCCCGTCTGTGGGAGGTCGCTTGGCGGTGCAGATACGGCGGCGCGTTCTTGACGGAGTTCCGGCGCAGCAATATTGCTTCCCGGGCGTGGCAAGTGCGCCATGGTTGCGAGCTCCAGTGCGGAGAGCGGCATCGCCGTCTCGTCGTCAAGCAGTCGGTAGGAGAATGCTCGTGCAAATTTTTTAATATTTCGAGGCTGCACCGGCGAAAAGGCAAGTTTATTACCGGAAGTGTCGGCGAATTGCTGGAACGTACCCTCGATGTCCTGCACGATCTCTTTTGCGCGCTGTTCCGTCGTCGCCGAAGCCACGATGCGGATGTCCGCGTGGAATATGGGTGTGCTGATCTTGTTCTCTATATTTTTAAGCCGTGGATCATCAGTCGTCGGACGTTCTTCCGGCGCTAGTTTGCTTGAACTGGAAGCAAACTCTTTCGCAAAATTGCCTATTGCCTGCAGGATCTCATCAACGCCGGTCTTTATATTTGTCGCGCGTTTCATCGGAACGCCTTGGCGAATTTGTTCAAGCGCGTAGCGATATCGTTTCAATAAACCGCGGTCGCGCGGCGAAATGACGAATTGCACCGCAGCGCCCTCGCCGGTCGTGTCCAATTTGGAAAATGAATTGAGAAGTGTGTCGAGCGGGTCGTTGGAAAACGCGTCCATCGTGCGCAGGGAATAGATATGTCGCTCGGCAAGGTAGGCAGTCGCCGCCGCGGTCTGTGCGCCGTCGGCAAAAGAGTTGTAATCATCACGTTTTTCTACCAGTTGCGCATTCGGGTAGAGGCTCAAGATCTGTTTCTCAAACAGGGCCTTTCGCTTATTCGGCACAGCTACATATAAAGATGTATGCATCGAACCGGCAGGGTTGGCTATTTCAAGCGAGAAATATTCGCCGATACGCGTGTCCATCTGCAGCATCCCGCGATAAAACTGCTCCATCAAAGTGATATATTCGCGCATCGCCTGTGTCGGATTGGTCGGTTTATCTTTTTCTGCAGAGCCGGGCAAAGTGACTTCAAATAATGTCATGTTCAACGCCGGACCGTACGGTTTCGCGGATGTGCCGTCGGCAGGGAATCCCTCGTGCACGTATTCGGTGAGAATACGGTGGAAATCGTCGATGATGTGCGGGCTATTGGATTTGTCAGCGGCTTCGATGGCAGGCGTAACGCCCTTGTGCTGCAATATACCGAGAAGCTCTTCCATTTGGGCATCATGTTCCTCCGGCGAGAGCTCGAGAGTGACCGCGCCGAGCTGTTCTGCGGCGGGGGCAGATTTCCCCGCAGTACCGATCGGAGATGCAGAGGTTGCTGGCATTGCTCGCGCAGGTGCAACCTTTTCCCAATGTTCGCTGACCGCTTTCTCTGCAGCGGCGTGCGGTATTGCTTCCGGTGCAGTGCCTTCTGCGCGGAGTTGTGCTTCCAATACATTTGCGCGAGTGCGTAGTTGCTCTAGCTCCGTCCTGGCGGCAGACCCGACACCATTCACATTTTCCACCCCGGAACCGCTAGTAATTTCTGCACTTTGTCCAATCGCCATAATACAAAAAGTATACCACCACACGAGTGTTTTATAGAAAATTTTCTATTTGCCCTTAGGCGGCACAACGCCTAAATCTTTACAGATCTTCCTCACAAGGAACGGTTTTAATTCACTGTGCCGCGGAACTGTCGAAAGGAGGCTGTTGTCTGTGTTATAAAACACGCTGTGTTTTGCCCCTTCTCGCAGAATGTTGCAATTGTGCGAGTGTAAATATTTCTCGAAATCGAGACGTTTCATGCAAGAACAGGAACGGAAATGCGTTCTCGTGTAAGACGGCCTCCGCGTCCTGCCTCTCTGCGGATGAGTATTCGTCGTGCAGCGATAAACTCTTGCAGTGCATCGCGCAAATTTTCCTTTGTTTCCAGCTTTGTTTCCCCTTGCGTGTTAACTCCTGGAATTTCCTCAACCCAGGCTACATACCCGGAACGTACTTTTTTGTAGACTGCTGTATACATAGTATGAAGATACCCTTTTTACAAATCACGCGCAATATGCGATGTGATTTCTCTACGCAACCATCTTTGGTATGTCAATCGTTATGATTCGATCTCCGATGCGTACTTTGTTGTTTTTTTCCAGGAAACCAAGTATTTTTTTCCTATGCTGTAGTTCGGGTGGTAAATTTTTGTATGATTCGGTCTCTAGCAGTGCAGCATCTTCAGCGGAGAGTGGTTCCACTCGATCCATTTCATCGCGCACCCAGAGAGCTGTGAGATTGGGGTCGACCATCTTGTGCATTGCCTGGTCAACGAGAATGTCTAACGCGCCAAGCTTGGTGTGTGGCTTTTTATAGCCGCGCTTGCCGGTCATGGCCTGAATAACGTCGGCTAGGTGTAGTATTTCCGCCAGTAAGACACGCACACCGTGTATTTCAACAGGTATTTCCTTGAGCTCATTTTTATAATCATGATGGTGTCCGGCTATCCAGCTTTCTCCAGCCATACCAAGCGCCTCCAATATCTTTTGCGATTGTTCCTCGTGTTCGCGGATGATATCCGGAAGTGTCTTGTTGTCTACATCTATGCCGCGCCGACGCAGGATAGTGGCGCTTTCCGGTGAAAGAATGTCCACCGCTCGCACTATGCCGTTCGGACGTGTGTTTTTTCTTTTCAGCGCTTCCAGCAATTTATCAGGATTGGCGATAATGGCGAGGTGGCGGTCTTTAAGAACTCTGCCGTATTCGTTTATATGAAGGTAAAGCACCTTTGCGACATCTTGATCGGACGCCGTGTTTGTAATGATCTCATATGACACATTTACCTTGCCAATATCGTGCAGGAGGCATGCGCGGTAGAAAACGTTGAGCGCATTGCGGTCCATATTGAATATTTTTGAAAATATGACGGCACTTTCTCCCGCTGTTTGGTTGCTGCCGTGCAGCGCACTCTCCATCTTTTCTCGGGCCAAATGAAGCGTTTCGACGCAATGTTCTGCTGTCTCGGGGTGGAACAGGTCGATGATAGTGAAGGCCTCCCACGCCTTCTGGTCCATAAAACTATTTGAGCCTTGTATACGTTCTTCGTAGGCGTGTTTCACACGATCGATCTCTTTTTCGAGACGGCCTTCCGCTCGTAGAGTCTCAAGATCTTGTGCAAAGTTGCCGCTTCTGACCATCTCCCGGTCATTGGTAACGTTCTTTCGTTCCTGCATTCCATTCCCCTCTCGTCTTTCAAAAGCTTCTATTCCGTCATGCATAAGTGATAATAATAGTAGCACATAACGATGAGGCATGAAAAAACCGTCCCTAATTGGACGGCCTTTCATTTGCAAATGAGACAAAAACTGCTATTTAACAGCGTCTTTGAGGGCTTTTGCAGCCTGGAACTTCGGCACGCGCATTGCCATGACTTGAACGGTCTCGCCGGTACGAGGGTTGCGAGCGGCACGTGCAGCGCGCATTTTCGTCTTGAAAATACCAAGGCCTGCGATAGAAACATCATCACCTTTCTTCAATGATTCGATAATGGTGTCTATAACGGATTCAACTGCGCGTTCTGCGTCAGCTTTAGTAGTACCAAGCACTCCTTGCACCTTCTCTGCAATATCTTGCTTATTCATAGTTATCTATATAATGGATAAAAGCGAAAAACAGTGACCAGAATGAGTAGTTTTTTCCGCCGTTGCCCTGCTACGATCGGGCGGAAAAACCCATTGCCCAGTATAGCGCCTCAAAAAAAGCGCGCAATAGAGCCATGGAGGCGTCTAACTTCTATCTCGCAAGCTTGCGGGTAAATATTTTTTGTCCTATAGTGACATTCACATGAAGAAGAAATCGACTGCGGCGTCAAAAAAGGTTGTGGTTATTGGTGTTTCTGGCGCTCCAGGAAGTTTTTCCGAGGAAGCGGCACGAACATACTCTGCAAAAATAGGCCTGAAAAAGCCGGAAATCCGCTATCTTATAACTGTGGAGAACGTACTTGCAGCACTCGATGTCGGAGACATTACAACCGGTATTTTCCCGATCGAGAACTCAAACGGCGGCATTGTCATCGAGACGGTGTATGCGATGGCGAAACACAATTTTTCCATCAAGAAAATTTTCGAGATAGACGTACATCATTGTCTGATTTCAGCAAAAGGCGCGACGGTGGATGGTATTAAACAGATAGTTTCGCACGATCAGGCGCTCAAACAGTGTCGAATGTACCTTAAACGCAAGTGGCCGAAGGTGAAAGTGGGGGAATATCAGGATACTGCGAAGGCTGCGCAGGATCTGGCGAGCGGAGTTTTGCCGGCATCGACCGCCGTCATCGCATCGCGAGCGGCGGCGCAAGTCTACGGCCTCGATATTCTCGAAGAATCTATCCAAGACTTAAAGTTCAACTACACCAGCTTCGTTGTTGCGGTGAAATAGGAAAATTGTTTGCGCCAAGCATTGTCGTCGTATACATTGGAAGTAATGAACCCGTCGATTCGACTTGTGCAACTGAATGTCGAGTGGAATAAACATCTGGACCGTATTGTTCCTTTTTTTGGAACGGGAAATGCCGGATATTTTTTGTGCGCAGGAATTGTTGCAGAAAGATATTCCACTTTTAGAAAAGACTCTCGGTGCGCATTCGGTGTTCGCTCCGATGTGTTATCGCACTATCGACGGCGATGTAATGGTGCAAGGAGTTGGCATCTTTTCACGCCTGCCGATGAAAAATGTTGTGCGCGACTATTATCTCGGTACCAAGGAAGGCATCGGACTTGTTGATTCCATACGATTTAATACGCACAATGCGGACGATCTTGCTCGTCTGCATGAGACGCTCGCTCATGTTTTGCTGCGATGTGATGTAGAAAAAGACGGCGAGCAGTTTCGCATCAGCACGACGCACTTCACCTGGACGCCGGACGGCGAGGCGAACGATTTCCAGCGTGGTGATTGTGCGAAGATGCTTGGGTTGCTTGAAAAGGCGGGAGATATTGTTTTCTGCGGAGACCTCAATGCGCCGCGCGGGGGAGAAATATTCAAAAAACTTTCAGAACATTTCACCGACAATG
>CAIMFR010000065.1 GCA_903840375.1 Candidatus Adlerbacteria bacterium | reverse complement strand
CCATGAACGCAACCGGTCGGACATTTACAAGGATGCCGGTCGAAAGTGGATATGTGGTGAGGACGATGACATCGAGCGCATCGCCGTCGTGCCAGTAGGTCTGCGGTACGAAACCGTAGTCGAACGGATATGGTGCGGAGGAATAGTTGGCACGGTCAAGCTTGATAAGGCCGGTTTCTTTGTCTATCTCGTACTTGTTGTTAGAGCCGCGAGGAATCTCAATGATCGCGTTCACTTCTTCCGGTACTTTTTTTCCTGACGGTACTCCGTGCCACAAATCCATAGTGTTTCTATGTTAATTGAATAAATAAGACTAAGTTCAATTATTCTACGCTTGGTTCTTTGATCTCGCCAGCTGCATCGACTTTTGCGATCGATTCGCCTTGGACGGACTGGATATCGATGCGCCAGCCGGTCAATTTTGCCGCGAGGCGCACGTTCTGGCCGCCACGACCGATGGCGAGCGACTGTTGGTCCTCTGCGACCTTCACCGTCGCCTTATTTTCGCTTTCTTCAAGGTCGACTGATGCGACGCGAGCCGGTGAGAGAGCCTCCTCGATAAATGTTTTCGGATTCTCCGACCATTCGATGATGTCGATCTTTTCGCCGCCGAGTTCTGAGGTGACCGTCGAAACGCGTACGCCGCGCTGTCCGACGAGTGAGCCGACCGGGTCAACGTGCGGATCGGTCGAAGTGACTGCGACTTTAGAACGGCTGCCTGCCTCGCGTGCGATCGCTTTGAAGATGACCGTGCCGTGCGCAACCTCGGGCGCTTCTACTTCGAACAATTTTGCGAGGAACTGCGGATGCGCGCGAGAAAGGCGCAAGTAGATGCCGCGAGGACTATCTTCCACTTGATAGAGATATGCACGGACGCGTTCGCCTTGGCGATAGCGTTCGCCCGGGATCTGCTCGTCGTAAGGAATGATGCCGGTGGCGCGGCCGAGGTCGATGAATATATTGCCGCGCTCCATTCTCTGTACCGTGCCGGAGACAATTTCGCCGACGCGTTTGCCGAATTCTGCCACGACGGATACTTTCTCCGCTTCGCGGATCTTCTGCACGATGACTTGCTTTGCTGTCTGTGCGGCGATGCGGCCGTACGACTCCTTCATTTCGAGAGGGAAGATGAGCTCATCTCCAACTTTCGTATCGCGCTTGATAAGCTTCGCGTCGGCAAGAAGAATGTGCTGTTCAGGATTGAAATACGGGAGCTTTTCACCTTCGGTAACTTCCTCTCCCTCGGTGACAACTTCTGAACCTTCGGCGTTTTCGTCAGGGAAACGGACGGTGTTTTCATCGACGACTTCCTTTACTTGCTGGAACTCGGTCGTGCCGGTGTTGAGGTCGATCTTGGCACGGATTATCTGCCCGCGCTTCGCGTATTCCTTCTTATAAGCAGTCGCGAGTGCGATCTCGATTGCTTCGATGACTTTCTCACGCGGAATACCGCGCTCTTCCTCGAGCTCGCCCAGCACTGAATTGATTATTTTTAGGTCAAACATATATAAACAGGTTAGTGAATATGGGTTGTTAATTAAGGCTTTTTGATACCCGGTAAAGAAAAAACCACCCACTCGGGGCGGTTACCAGATGCTCCAAATGTACACCCGTTGGTTATAAAAGTCAACAGGTTTTTGTCCCCAAAGTTCAACACCTTGGCGGCTTTGTTGTCCTGTTGTTGCTATATAATAGAGACAATGCACGTTGAGGAAAAACAGTTGGTTGATTTTTTGACCGGCGCGGGCATGGTGTCTCGTTCGCAAATGGACGAGATATACCGCAGTGCGCTCGCGCGCAGCACGCCCCTTTCTCATGTGATCGTAGAGAGTGGTGTGCTTGACGAAGACGAGCTTCGCCGCGCGTCGGCAGGTGCACTCGGTATTCCATTCGTGCGCTTGTCTCAGGATGACATCGACACTGCCGCGCTCGAGGCGCTGCCGGAGGCATTTTCCCGCAAACATCAGGCCATAGCATTTGCAATAGACGACGACACACTGGAGGTTGCACTGCTCGACGTTGCGGACATCCCCAAGCTCGAACATTTTTCAAATCAGCTGCGTCGGCGGATACTGCCGCGTCTCACTGACCGTGAGTCGGTCAAGCGCGGACTTTTCATGTATCAGAAAAAGTTGAAGGACCAGTTCGGCGATGAGATCTCTCGCGGTGCTCAGGCGATCAACGAGCCTCTGGGAGAGACGGAGCAAGACCTGCATGATGCCGCGGAGCGTTTGTCAGTCGTTCAGGTTGTGGATGTGCTCGTGTCTCATGCGCTGCATCAGCATGCGACCGATATTCATTTCGAGCCTCGCGACTCGGGGTTGCTCGTGCAATACCGCATCAGCGGGGGGTTGTACGATGCGATGATATTGCCGTCATATGCTGCGGAGAGTATTCGACTTCGTTTGAAAATGCT
>CAIMFR010000064.1 GCA_903840375.1 Candidatus Adlerbacteria bacterium | reverse complement strand
TGGCAGCTGCTACCCAACGCGCTGCGCAACAGTATAACACACAACATGACAAATTGACATTCACAAGATATCACGTATAGTTGCGATGGAAGACAAACAGGAGAAAAGACATGAGAAAACGGCTTTTTGCCGCACTTACAGCAATAGCGCTACTATTGCCGGGTACGGCTTCGGCGGCAAGAACACCGCCATCTGATATAGACATCCGAATGGGAAGACCTACTTTCTTCACTGGGCTCTTATGCGAAGACCAATCGCTCGCTGAGGCGATGATTGCCGTGATGCGTCACGGTGGTCTAAGACTTGTGGTCAGATTTCTATCTGAAATTTCGATGCCCTGCTCTATGAATATGTGGCGGATCATTCCACAGGAAGTAGTCGTGACGGATCATGGATTCCGCATAGTATCCGTATACTTTGTGCATGACATCGTCAGGGGGGATTCGCCCGTGTACGCGATAGTTCCGCCCATTCACTTAGAACGGCAGTTCTACGACAGAGAGGAGGATTATCGTGGACAGTGGTTCACACCAAATTACAACAAAAGGAGATGAACTGATGTACATGGATCATCTCCACATACCAAAACGGGCGGACACAATTGTTAAAAATATGTCCGCCCGTTCGCTATTTTATTTTCTATATTCCTGAAACCGCACTTCCAACCGCGACACCATGCGAATCCGCAAAACCCGCCGGAACTTCCAACACATACGGCACAGGAGACGGTGGATAAAATGCCGCAGGATAGGTATCCGGAGAAACATTTTTATCAATTCCAGCAATAACGCCATCGCTATTTATCCAAACGATGTCGATAGAAAAATGCATATCTTTCATCCAAAAACCGTACGAGTCTACCTTAGAAAATACGAACAGCATCCCCGTCCCATCGCGTAATGAAGCCCGGTCGGAAAGGCCTTGTTCCCGCTCCGCATCCGTCGATGCAACTTCAACCGAGAGTCGGATCTTGCCGATGCTGATATTTTTCATAGGTACTGCGTGTACATTTATAGGTGAAGCCTCCGCATGCGCGCGCGCATACACGACAGCCCCAATGACGGCAAATATGATCAGGACCGCGGCAAGATATCGTTTATACATCTGTTAGATATTTTTTGGAAACGCATCGTACGCGAACACATAGTCGTCTGTCTTATCTACGCGGAATCGCAGATGAATTTTTCTATCCGTCGTGTCGATGGTGAAGTTGACAAGAGTGTACCAACTGATATCTGTTTTTACTTCATCCTTCATAACCAAAATAGAATTATCGAAGTCTTTCCCACGATATTCCAACACCGCGCGCGCGTCGTCCCCAGACGCGCTACTACCAAGCTGCCGTACAAGCTCCCATGTTTTTGACAAACGAAACGGAGAATTATAGCCGCTGTCGGCAACTTCATTGCCGTGCGTTATAGACTCGTGACAATAGTGGTTGGAGTGCGCGTACATGTCGACGTCCTGTATATCCACAGAGCTGTCGGCCACCTCAATAGAGACGGCTTTCTTTGTATTCGTATCAAGCACCAATGCGTGGAAGCCTGTCGCACACTGCGTAATTTGACAACGCTCAATCGCATCTTCGATCGATGACGCTTCAGTAATATATCTCTGGAGAAAAATACGCGAGATGTTGTCGAGTGTTTCGTGGATCGGCCGCACGTAGTTGACTGTTTTAACTATGCCGTGGCTGTTCCAGCTAAAACCGTGGCCGAGAATATATTTATCCATGTCGTTGCTCGCAAACCATGAGCCGTCCGGCATGCGCATCTTTGTCATCGCAAGATTGTCGTCTTGGAAGTCGTCATCTTCGTTGTGACTGAGAATGATATTGCCGTCGCCTTTCGTAAACACGAGCGAGGTGCATGCGCTAAAATTTTCCACCAGTTCCGGACACATGAGCAGCGACAGAGCCGGCTCATCCAACCCGGCACCGGCAGCCTTGCCGCGAACTTCGGCGACATAGTCCGGAAAGACCGCCTCGGTCTTTTTGATCACCTCGCGAGCGCGCGCCTGTATCGAAGCATCGTTCAATGCTGCCCTATTCCGCTCAACTCGTCTCTGCAGGGCAACTTTGAACAAAGCCCCGCTCGCAAACCCGCGATCGAAAGGCGCGCCCGACACTTCCATAAATCGCATCATGCAATAACTATATACTTTTTTTACTTTTTACAAAACACTCATTTTTTGGTATTCTTGACATGCCTCATTACGGGATCGTCTAATGGTAGGACAGCGGCCTTTGAAGCCGTGAATCTTGGTTCGAATCCAAGTCCCGTAGCAAAAAAGTGCTACGATTGAGCTGTGATAAAGAGAATCAAAGGTAAGTACGTGGTCTTGTCAGAAAAAACCGACAGGACATTCGGCACATACAGAACGCTTGCCGAG
>CAIMFR010000063.1 GCA_903840375.1 Candidatus Adlerbacteria bacterium | reverse complement strand
CTCCTTTGGGAACGACACTTGGCCCGGCAGGTATAAACATCGGTGAGTTTGTGCGTAAGTTCAACGAGGCAACGCAGCCGATGATCGGCAACCTTATTCCGTGCATCATCACTATTTACGAAGATCGCTCGTATGACTTCGTGCTCAAGACACCGCCGGCATCCGGCCTCATCATGAAGGCGCTCAACAAAGAGAAGGGCTCAGGCAAGCCGAATACCGCGAAGATCGGCACGCTTTCCAAAGCACAGCTCCGCAAGATAGCCGAGGAAAAGATGGTTGACCTCAACGCCAATGACATAGAAGGCGCGATGAACATCATTGCAGGAACAGCGCGTTCGATGGGTGTGGATATAAAATAATCAAACAGAGAGTTCCATTCCAGAAAACCCTCCGAGATTAATTTTCGGAGGGTTTTTCTAATGTCACAAAACTGTAGCGCAATCCATCGTGCTCTTTTTTCTCTTCTGAAATTATTTTGGTGAACAT
Source organism: Candidatus Adlerbacteria bacterium (assembly GCA_903840375.1). Classification (GTDB taxonomy): domain Bacteria; phylum Patescibacteriota; class Minisyncoccia; order Phycocordibacterales; family SBAW01; genus GWA1-54-10. Next base: position 2,406 of record CAIMFR010000063.1, on the reverse strand, counting down.
TTGTTCGTATTCAGGGAAGAAAGTGTCCGCTTCTTTTCCGTCATCTATCAGCGTGAGGTAAAGGCGGTCGGCAAAGGGGAGTGCTAGTTTGTAGATCTGTGCGCCGCCGCCTATGAACACCTCTTTGTCATTTATCTCACCAGCACGTTCGAGAGCCTCTTCCATCGAGTGTGCGACCATCGTGTGCCATTCATCGGCGGCAGCGCAGCGCGACTCTGTGTTACGCATGACGACGATGTTTGTGCGCTCGGGCAAAGGTTTTCCGAGCGCAGTGATGATGGACTCGAACGTATTTCGTCCCATGATGACGGGGTGTCCGAGTGTGAGTGTTTTGAATCGTTTCAGGTCCTCGGGAATGTGCCAAAGCAATCCATTCTGTTTCCCCAACTCGCGATTCATGCCAATAGCGGCGATGATGCTAATGCGCGGTTTCATGTTGTGATAGTAGCATTTTTTTTGCGACTGTAGGCTGATGCTGTAGAATGGTGGCTATGCACACATACGAAGTGGAGGTTAAGTCTTTGCTTGGCGGGGCGGAGAATGCAGACGCTTTGCGGGCACGGATGAAAGAGATCGATCCGAATGCCAATTTAGTGTCGCGTAACAAGCAACTCAATCATTATTTTATCGACGGAGACATGGCGAAGCTTGCGAAAGCAGTTGAGACGCATCTCTCGGCGGACGCTCGCACAAAACTTGCCGACATGGTCGCGAAAGGGAAAAGTTTTTCGGTACGAACGCGCGAAAAGGACGGCGATGTTTTCCTGGTGGTCAAAGCCTCGACCGACGGCGCGACGAGTGCGAACGGCACTTCGCGCATTGAGTTGGAAGAAAAAATAAATCTGTCGCTCAATGAATTGGACAAGCTACTGCTCGGCGCAAGTTTTCAATATCAAGCGAAGTGGTCGCGCGAGCGCGAGGAATATGTATGCGACGGGACGAATGTATGCCTCGACAGAAATGCGGGCTATGGCTGGCTCGCGGAGTTCGAGCGGATGGTCACTGATGAGTCGTTGCTTCAGAATGCGCGGCAGGAAATAGATGAGCTGATGTCTCGCTGTGGTGTCGAAGAGTTGCAGCAAGACAGGCTCGAGCGCATGTTTGCGCATTACAACGCACACTGGCCGGAGTATTATGGTACGGACAAGATTTTCGTCATCGAATAATTACCATGTTTTTATCTGACACGGACATAGAGAAAGCAGTCGCGGCGGGGGAGATAAAGCTCGAGCCGTTCGACGTGGCGAGGCTCTCGCCGGTGAGCTACGACATTTTGCTTGGCAATAAATTCATCGTTAACGACGCAAACCAGACGCATTTCATCGACCCGGCGCGCTCCATCTTTGCCGTCACGCGCGAGATAGAAGTTCCCGACGACGAGCATTTCGTATTGCATCCCGGCGTTTCTGTGCTCGGCATCTCGAAGGAATTTTTCGGCTCTGATCATTACCTGATACAAGTCGGCGGAAAGTCATCGCTCGCGCGCATCGGCTTGATGATCCACAACACTGCCGGCATCATCAATCCCGGGCACTTCCTAAACATCACATTCGAACTCTGCAACCTCAACAACGTGCCGATAATCCTGCGCCCGGGTATGAAGATAGCGCAACTCACATTCTCGAAAATTTCCTCCCCGGTGCAACGGAACTACCGGCAAGTTGGCAGGTATGCAGAAAACAATTGGCAGAATTTTACGGAGGAGAAAAAGCAGAAAACTGCCGTAGTAAAAAGGAAAAAGGCGAGCGTCGCCAAAAAATCTAAATCTAAAAAATAGAGTATGGATAAACAGCACCCCGAACAGCCGTATCTAGACCTCGTGCGCGACATTCTTGACCATGGTGAGGAACAGACTGACGCCGGTGTTGGGGCTAAGACGTACAGCGTTTTTGGACGGCAGATTCGGTTCGATCTTTCGCAAGGTTTTCCGTTGTTGACGACGAAAAAAGTGTATTGGAAGGGTGTGCTCCACGAGCTGTATTGGTTCCTCTCGGGGCAGTCGAATATAAAATATCTTGTCGACAACAATGTGCATATTTGGGACGACTATCCATATCGGTATTACAAAGAAAAAGTTGAGCGCGGCGAGATGCCGGAGTTGTCCAAAGAAGATTTCATTTCCAAAATAGCCGCCGACGCGGAGTTCGCGCGCATGCATGGTAATTTGCCGCACATTTACGGCGAGATGTGGCGACATTGGCCGGCAAGCGATGGGCGGAAAGTCGACCAGCTTGCGTGGGCTGTTGAGGAACTGCGCCAAGATCCGTTTGCGCATAATACGCTGGTGACATCATGGAATCCGGAGTTTCTCTATGGTATGGCGGAGAAGGGGAAGGGCGCACGATTTCCTATCTGTCACAATATGTATCAGCTCAATATTAAAAACGGCAAAGTATGCCTCCAACT
>CAIMFR010000062.1 GCA_903840375.1 Candidatus Adlerbacteria bacterium | reverse complement strand
CTCGGGTTGCGCATCGCTGCGCGAACTCCCGATCCGTTCGGCGGTCTTTTGGTCGTCGGACTCACTGTACTTATCGTCGGACAGTCATTCTTCAACATATCCTCGACGCTTGGTTTGGTGCCACTAATAGGTGTTCCATTGATATTCGTTTCTCACGGCGGCACGGCGCTAGCTATGGCATTGGCGGAAGTCGGCATCATATTAAGCGTCTCGCGTAGGATGAAAACAGTTTGACCGTTTTTTCTGGTACACTAAATATGCTATGAAGATCTTATTTACCGGTGGAGGCAGTGGTGGGCATTTCTATCCGATCATCGCCGTTGCAGAAGCAATGCAGAATCTTGTGCTCGAGCGCAAGTTGATAGAGCCGAAGCTGTATTATGCCGCGCCGGAGCCGTACGACCGCGATATGCTGCTTGTTAACAATCTTATTTTTATGCGTACCCCAGCAGGAAAGATGCGTCGGTATTTTTCACTTCTCAACATAGTAGACACGATCAAAACCGGATGGGGGATCATACGCTCGGTCATTCGCGTATTCTTCCTGTATCCCGATGTGGTCTTCGGCAAGGGCGGTTATGCGAGCTTCCCGACACTCCTCGCTGCGCGATTGTTCCGCATACCGGTCGTTATCCACGAATCTGACTCTATTCCCGGACGTGTCAATTTATGGGCCGGGAAATTCGCAGTAAAGATAGCCGTGTCATTTCCGGAGGCGGCGGAATTTTTTCCAAAAGAAAAGGTCGCATTTACCGGAAATCCGATCCGCAAAGCGATACTGATGCCTGTGCGTGAGGGTGCCCACGAGTTTCTGAAGCTGGACCCTACTGTGCCCGTCATATTTGTCACCGGAGGGTCACAGGGTGCTGTCGCTCTTAACGACGCCGTGCTTGGAGCTCTTCCAAAACTTCTCGAGAAATATCAGATTGTACATCAAGTCGGTGAAGCGAATATTAAAGAGGTGGAAGGTCGGGCACGTGTAGAGCTTGCGGATAACACGCTTGCCGATCGTTACAAACCATTTGCTTATCTCAACGATCTTGCCTTAAGCATGACCGCAGGAGTTGCGAAGCTGGTCATCTCTCGTGCCGGTTCTACTATTTTCGAGATAGCCGCGTGGGGCATCCCAAGTATTCTCGTACCCCTCGAAGGTTCGGCGAGTGATCATCAAGTGAAAAATGCGTTCGCCTACGCGCGTTCCGGTGCCGCAGTTGTTATCGAACAAAATAATCTGGCGTCACATGTTCTTGTTTCCGAAGTCGCTCGTATCGTCGATAACGCCGACATATCCCGTACGATGAGCACCGCAGCGCGCGATTTCTCCAGGGCTGATGCAGCGCGCACGATAGCCGGAGCATTACTCGACATTGCTCTCTCGCACGAGTAAAGTGTTTGTATGAATGATAGAAACGGCACAATCAACCATGTTGTGACGCGCTTTGCGCCGAGCCCCACAGGGTTCATGCATGTTGGCGGCGTGCGTACTGCGCTTTTCGCTTGGCTTTTCGCCCGTAAGCATGGCGGCACGTTTATCTTGCGCATCGAGGACACCGACAAGGCGCGCGAGGTTGGCGGATCGATCGAGCACATCATCGAGTCTCTCAAGTGGCTCGGTATTGAATGGGACGAAGGTCCGGACATCGGCGGGCCGCATGCGCCATATATACAGTCGGAGCGTCTCGATTCATATAGAAAATATGCACGACTGCTGATAGAAAAAGGGTTCGCGTATTCCGACCCGTACACCGAGGAGGAAGTTGAGGCGTTTCGCAAACAAGCAGAAACTGAAAAGCGCGCGTTTCTTTATCGCGACCATCGACCGAATGTTACCGAGGCATGGGACGGCACGAAGCCGCTGCGCTTCAAAGTGCCCGCCATCAAACGCTATGTCTGGAATGATCTTGTTCGTGGAGAGCTTTCAGCGGGGGAGGAGGCGCTCGACGATTTTATCCTTATCAAAAGTGACGGCTACCCGACGTACAATTTCGCGCACATCATCGACGACCATGAGATGGGCGTGTCGCACATAGTTCGAGCTGATGAGTTTATTGCATCAACGCCGAAATTTCTCTCGCTTTACGATGCACTTGAAATTACTCCGCCATTGTTCGCGACGATGCCGCCGATACTCGGCCCGGACGGCAAACATAAATTGAGCAAACGTGACGGCGCAAAAGATATTTTGGACTACAGAAAGGAGGGATATCTACCGGAAGCGTTGGTAAATTTTCTTGCGTTTCTCGGTTGGAATCCCGGAGATGAAAGGGAAGTGCTGTCCATCGCCGAATTGACCGACGCATTTAGTTTTGATCACATACAGAAGGCCGGCGCGAAGTTCAACGAAGAAAAGCTTCGCTGGTTCAATCATGAGCACCTCAAGCGGCTGCCTGATACTGATTTTACTGCACATTTGACGGCATTCATGGTCGAGTTTGGTTTTGATACATCTACCTATTTGGGAAAGATTGCATCGCTTCTTAAAGAACGTTCACAGACATTGCTCGAGGCCGCTGAAGCCGTGCGTGCCGGCGATTTTTCATTCTGTGAAGAGATCATTATTGTGCCGTCGCAGGAACTCTTGCTCAAGAGTGCGAAGGCAGATGCGGCTACGGTGAAAACTCATTTGAAGCACGTGAGTGAATTGCTTGTAAAAATATCCGACGATGCGTTTACCGCAGATGTGGTGAAAGATTCTATTTTCGGTTATGCAACTGAACAGGGGAGAAGCGCTGTTCTCTGGCCGATGCGTGTTGCCCTATCAGGCAAAGAAAAGTCACCAGACCCTTTCATTCTATCGGCACTTATCGGTAAAGAAAAAACGCTCGCACGCATTGCTGCGGCGCAAGAAATACTACGATAGGTGGTATACGCGGAGTTCACATTCCTATAGAATGAAAGAATGTCTAAGCTTTTCTCGCGTAAAATTTCTGCGTTTTGTTTCACGACTTTTTTCGTATTCCTATTTGTGTCAGGTATCATTCGTGCGCAAGCTGATACGGCTTCGACCGACACGACGAAAGTATCGCAGGACGCTACCTCTACGATACAGGCACAAATAGACCAGAGCACTTCGCAGATAGAACAGTTGAAGCAAGAGATAGCACAGCTGCAGGTGCAGTTGAACGATACCGGCAAACAAAAACTGACGCTTCAGGGTGCTATCAGCCAGCTGACACTCAACATGCAGAAGTTGGCTAAGAGCATTACACTCACCAACGCGCAGATTGCCCAAAAGGATCGGGAGATTAAAATTATCTCGGGAAGCATATCTACGACTACGAGCAACATTTCCCAGATGCAGAATGAGATCGCT
>CAIMFR010000061.1 GCA_903840375.1 Candidatus Adlerbacteria bacterium | reverse complement strand
TAAAACGATTCTCGAAAGCCATGCTTTATTGCACCACCCGCACGTTATCGTCACGCCGCACATGGCATATTTCACGAAAGAGGCTAAGGATGAGATCCTCCAGACCACCGTCGACAACATTGTCAGCTTCGGCAAAGGCGCGCCGCAGAATGTTTTGAAGTAAATAAATAACTATGGCTCATACAATAGAAAAGATCACAGCGGAGGAGATACTCGATTCGCGCGGCAACCCGACACTTTCGGTCACCGTCACAGCAGGGGACAAGCGCGGCACTTTTGGTGTACCGTCCGGAGCCTCGACGGGCGCGCACGAGGCCCACGAATTACGCGATGGTGATATGAAACACTACGGCGGCAGCGGCGTGAAGAAGGTGGTGGAAATTGTCGAGGACATTATCGCTCCGGCTTTGCACGGTATTGCTATTGCTGACCAGAAAAAGATCGACACGGTGATGCTCGAGCTCGACGGCACGCCAAATAAGACAAAGCTCGGCGGCAACGCGATGGTTGGTGTGAGCGTTGCGTGCGCCAAAGCTGCTGGCGGCGAAAATCTCATTGAACACCTGCAAACGCTTGCCGACATTCCTGCATCGCGCCCGCAACCACTCCTCTTTATGAATCTCATCAATGGCGGCAAACACGCAGGCACACGACTCGCGTTCCAGGAATATCATGTCGTGCCTATGGTTGATACGGTCGAGGAGGCACTGGAGATCGGCGTCATGCTGCAACGTAAACTGCATACATTGCTCGCCGAAAAAGTGGGCAGATCTGCTATCGGCTACGGTGATGAAGGCGGTTTCGTACCGGATGTAGAGGATGTGCGGCTTCCGCTCGAACTTTTGACTGATGCCATTTCGCAAACAGGCAATGAAGATCGCGTCAGACTTTCGCTCGATGTCGCGGCATCGTCGTTTTATACCGATGGAAAGTATGCAGTGGGTGACGATGTCATGAGCGCCGAGCAGCTGTTCGACATGTACGTCGCAATGCAGAAGGATTTTAACTTCTTTTCGATAGAAGATCCGTTTGATGAAGAGGATTTCGACAATTTTGCAAAACTGCTTGCTGCCGGTGGCGGAATGCACATCGTGGGAGACGACCTCACCGTCACGAACGTATCACATCTCACACGAGCAATAAAGGAGAAGAGCATCGACACTATACTTATCAAGCCAAATCAGGTCGGCACATTGACCGAAACTCTCGACACAATGGCGCTCGCGCGCAAAAACAATATGCATTGCCTCATCAGCCACCGAAGCGGCGAGACAAATGACGCTTTTATTGCCGACCTTGCCGTCGCATTCGGCTGCCACGGAATAAAAGCGGGTGCACCACAGCGAGGCGAGCGCGTTGCAAAATATAATAGGCTCGCACATTTATTCGCATAAAAAACAAATAACATTCATGGCACATTCGATAGCACAGATCGTCGCAACGATAGGCCCCGCGTCACGAAGTAAGGAAATAGTCGCGAAGTTAATTGAAAATGGCATGGACATGGCGCGCCTTAACTTTTCCTGGGGCACACACGAGGAACACGCGGCTGACATTGTGACCATTCGCGAGGCGGCAAAGAATGCAGGACGGCGCATTCCAATCATTCAAGATCTTTCCGGCCCGCGCGCTCAGGACGGCGCGACGCACCATTTCGACGAAAATGCGACGACTGACCTCACAGAAAAAGACCTGCGCGACCTCGACTTCGGTGCAAAACAGCAAGTCGACTATGTTGCTCTCTCATTCGTCGGAAATGCCGATGATGTTACAAACCTTCGACATGAGATGGAAACCCGCAACATGCACGCGCCAATAATAGCAAAGATAGAGCGCACTATCGCGTTAAAAAATCTTGACTCGATAATCGCCGTGGCAGACGGAATAATGGTGGCACGCGGCGACCTCGGCAATGAAGTTCCGCTGGAACAGATCCCGTTCATCCAGGAAAATATCATCAAAAAGTCCAATGCTGCGGGGAAGCCGGTGATAGTTGCTACACAAATGTTACTTTCGATGGTGGAAAATCCGATACCGACACGCGCGGAGGTCACAGACGTGGCATTTGCTATAGTCTGCGGCGCGGACGCCGTAATGCTTTCGGAAGAATCGGCAGCAGGGAAGCACCCGGCAGAAGCAGTTGCCATGATGGAAAAAATAATAGTCGAAGCAGAGCGACACGACCACACTCCGCACCCATTCGCATGAAAACAGGTACACTCATTCTTGTCCGCCATCACGAATCCGAGTGGAACAAACTCGGCATTTGGACGGGCCTCACCGACATCGGCCTCACCGAGTACGGCTTCGAACAGTCAGAAGAGATGGGCAAGCTCATCGCCAACATTCATATCGACCAGGCATTCGTGTCAGAACAAAAGCGCTCATCACAGACACTGGAACACATGATTCTTGGCATGAAGCAGAATGCTTTTCCAATAGACCGCTCGGGAGCTATAAACGAACGCGACTACGGCGACTACACCGGCAAGAATAAGTGGGAAGTGCAGAAGGAAATAGGCGAGGAGGCATTTGAAAACATCCGCCGCGGGTGGAACGAGCCTGTTCCGCACGGCGAAACGCTTAAGATGGTATACGAACGCGCTGTGCCGTTCTATCTCTCGACAATAGTGCCGATGCTCATGACAGGGAAGAATGTCCTTGTCGTGTCGCACGGAAACACGATCCGCGCACTATCGAAATATATCGAGAACATCTCTGACGAAGGCATCAAAAAGGTTGAAATGCTCATCGGCTGCATCTTGCTCTATCAAGTCGACAAAGAAGGCCGCGTAATTCCCGACAAAAAAGAGCTCCGCTGCTTGGAGATAGAAGGAACGAGCAAGAAATACTAGGGCAAAGCATCTAAATGTCGTTCATCTTGCAAAGATGAGGCATCTATGCTAACATAGGCGCATGCTTACGAAGCGTAAAAAGACGGCCGTAATAAAGGACGTGGCGATGCATGAGACTGATACCGGCTCGCCGGAGGTCCAGGTTGCTATTTTGAGCAAGCGTATTGAAGAGCTCACCGGCCACCTCAAGAAAAACACCAAAGATAAGCACTCGCGCCGCGGTCTTTTGCAAATGGTTGCCGACCGCCGCACACACTTGAAATATCTAGAAAAGACAAATAAGAAGCGCTACAATGCTCTTATAAAGAAGCTCAATTTGAAGAAATAAAGAGCTGTGCTGAAAATGAAATAGACGAATTTTCAAAACATTTTGGCAAAAAATCGTGCGCTCCGGGCCGCTAGGCCAAGTCTAACCCGATTTTTCGTCCAAAATGTGTTGAAAATTCCACGCACCATTGTTTTCTTTTTTGCGTATATACTTAGAGAGGAGTCTTTCGTTCGTAAGTTTTAATAAATTTATTTAGTTTTGTTCATTATTCCATTATTTGTATGGCTATCATCAAACATAAAAGCCAGCGTGTCGGCATTTTCATAGACACGCAAAATCTTTACCACAGTGCAAAAAACCTCTACCACGCCAAGGTCAATTTCGGCCAGGTGGTTAAAGAGGCGCTTGCAGGCCGTGCGCTCATCCGCGCCGTGGCGTATGTTATACGCACCGAATCCGAAGAGGAAAAAGGTTTTTTTGAAGCACTCAACAAAGCAGGCATCGAAACGAAAGTGAAGGATATCCGCATATTCGCCGGCGGAGCAAAGAAGGCCGACTGGGACATCGGCATGGCTATCGACGCCATCGCGATGTCGGAAAAGCTCGACACCATCATCCTCGCGACGGGCGACGGCGACTTTGTCCCGCTTATCGAATACCTTAAATATACGCAGGGCAGCCAGGTAGAGGTCATCGCATTCGGCAAGGCTACGGCAGGTATTCTTCGCGAATCAGCAGACGATTTTATCGACATCTGCGACGATCCTAGCAAGTTCCTCATCGGTTACCACGGCGGCGGACGTGGTTTCTCGCTGCCAAAATTCTCCACACCTAAAGCAGAGCCGGTTAAAACAGAAGAGGAAGATATAGACATCGGCAAGGAGGTCTACGAGGAATAGCCTATTGACACAATCTTTCCCTAGTGTAGGGTAAGCGGGAACGCACCTTGTAAGTAACTTTGTCCATTTCGGGCGCGGTGCTTCAAACACAGAAAAGGATATTGGCTATGTGCGGAAACAAAAAGGGTGGTAGTTGCTGCGACGATCCAAATTCAGAACATTGCATGCCAGGAGGGCTTTGCGCGTGTGGCGGGGGATGTACTCCACCGGAAAATGCCCACAACGAATGTGGACATTGTGGTGACGAATGCCAATGCACCCATCACAGCGGCAAAGACCCACACAGCGCCGGCTTGAGCGATGTGGCAGGCGAGAAGTTCCGGCAGAACGCCATCAAGGCGCTCAAGCTTCCTGTTGAAGCTACACTTCAAAACATCTTCAATGCCGAGCTTTCCGCGATTCATACCGCGATTGGCGCGAGATGGCCATTTGCTATACTGTGCACCATCAACCTAAAAATGTTGGTCAATCTCTTCCTTTGTGCCCTATGGGCACTACCGACTGCCGAACGCTGCCTACACACCGACGAGCTAGATGCGGCAATAGCCAAACAGGTGGACCTCATGGAGGGCGCCTACAACACAAGTCGGGCGGCGTAGTAATCTACAAATGGTCGGTCGGGACAAAATCC
>CAIMFR010000060.1 GCA_903840375.1 Candidatus Adlerbacteria bacterium | reverse complement strand
GATAAATGATTTGTTGTCATTTGTCTTGCCGCCATATTTACCTTTTGTGCCACCGATACCTTTGTCATAACTTAGCCCTATATTGTAGGGACTATCGCAATAAATCATGTTTGCCCTTGCTCCGTTGAGTAGTTTTCTAACCACTTCGGGATTAGTAGAGTCTCCACAAAGGAGTCTGTGTTTGCCGAGCTGGTATAGATCACCAACTTTTGTTTTTGGTTTGGTGATTTTTGCCAATTCTTCGTCTACATTAAAGGAATCGTCTTTTGACTCGAGTGCTTCATCCCACACCTCCTCGAGCTCCTCCGTACTAAAACCGATATCAGCGAGCATGCTTATATCGAAGTCTCAAAGTTTTTCCATACTCCACGCCCCGACATTTTTATTAAGTCTAATATTTAATTCTTTCTCTTTCGCAATGTTTGGAATATTGAGAAAGACAACTGGGACTTGGGTGTAGCCGAGGTCTTTAGCGATTTTGAGACGAAAGTGTCCTCCGATAACGACATACTTTCTTTTTGCTGATCCGTTTACCAGAATTGGATCAACGAGACCGTACTCTTTAATACTGTCAGTGAGTTGAGAAATTGCCGAATCATCCCAGGAACGAGGATTGTATGCAGCAGGTTTAAGCAGGTGTGTCGAAACATACTCAACCTTGAGGTTATGTTTCGGCAACCTTGCATCCTGCAAGGTGCGATTATTCATGATGTTAGATGTGACTAGTAAGAGACCTCTTTTTAGAAAAGAAGCCCATTTCGATAAAATTTGTCACTTCTAACTTGGAGATTGTCCTTAGTCAGAGGTTAGTGCTCGGAGGTTGTCCGAGCACTAGTTGCTCACTACAAATAATACCATTTTCAGCGATGAGGAATAGGGGCGGCATGTGCATAGTGAGACAAGTTCAAAATAGTCCTTTTTGTGTCTCATTTGTCTCATTTTCAAAAAAGTAGCCTCTGCTGTTGAGGCCTCGACGTGTCGCCAGAAAACAAGCTAAAATACCCTTATGGTGGTTGGACCGTGGGGTACTAACTGCCGAGTGCCCGCAAAAACAAGGGAACGATTTCAGGTTTTCTCACGTATACTACGTGATATGTGTATGAGATTCAGATGTATTGCCGAAGCGGTCTGGCTGCCGGGGCTTTTGACCTTACTGCTGGTAGCAGAGACGCTGATCTTCAATCAGTGGCTTGGTATTGCGTCGGCGGCTTATACGTTGCGCTGTGTCGCGGCATCTCTCGGATTGGGTGTACTGCTGTTTTTTCCGTCCGTGTTTTTTTCCAAAAGAAATATCCGCTATTTGTATGTATTTGCTGTGTCCGTGATCGTGTGCCTTATTTTTATTTCGCAGTTCCTGTACTACAAATATTCCGGGGGATTCCTGCAGGCTTCGTCGCTCGCATATTCCAACCAGACGGTTGATGTCATCAGCACTATCAAAACATTGCTGACCTACAAATTACTTTTGTTCATACTGCCGCTTGTGGTGATCGTTGCGGGATATTTTTCGGCCGGCGCATTTTCGAAGGACGCAACTATTTTTGTAAAAGAAAAAGTCATACTATTTTTTATACTACTCATTATTTTCTGCGGCGGCTACGGCACGCTTCTCGTTTCCGAACAGCACGACTTCGCGAGTCTGACCGCTCTATACAGTGATAGTGAGATGTTCAACTTAGCTTCGCTCGTAAAAAAAGCCGGCATAGTTAATTTTTATTTGGAAAGTCTGATCGGCTACTCGTTTGAATCCCACACGGCGAGCGCCGCGGATATGAGTTTCCTACCTCAGTGGGCAGAAGGTCGGACACTTCCCGCACAAGGTGAGGATTTTGGAGAATTGAAAGGAAAAAATTTGATCTTTATACAGCTGGAATCGATGGAAAATTGGGTGATAGGATATAAAATCGGCGGTGTAGAAGTTGCACCGACTCTTACTGCGCTCGCGCAGCAGGGAACTCATTTTACAAACTATTATTCGCAGGACGGCGTTGGTAATACAGCGGATGCGGAATTTTCCACCTTGAATTCCCTGTATCCGTTGTCGGACTCTGTGGCGTTCATCAGTCATGCACAAAATCAGTACGAGGCACTACCGCACCTGCTCGATGTGAACGGTTATACCACCGCTGTCATGCATGGCGACGTGTCGTCATTCTGGAATCGCTCGAACATGTATCCGCAGCTTGGCTATGAAAAACAATTCGACAAAGGAGACTATATCATTCCGCGAATGGTCGGACCGGAGGGTTTGGGTGATGATGATTTTTTTACGCAGTCATTGCCAAAACTTGAGGCACTTCCGCAACCTTTCATGGCGACACTCATAACATTGAGCACTCACACGCCTTTTACATTGCCGTCCGATCTCGAAACAGTACAGATGCCGGCGGATACGAATCTAACGCCGACACAACAACAGTACTTGCAGGCAGTGCATTACACCGACAAAGCGCTGGGCAATTTCATTGCCGGACTGAAAGCCGACGGTTTGTATGACAACTCACTGATAGCTATCTACGGCGACCACAGTGCCTATATCGGTACGACCGATTCTGACACACAGCACATTCCTCTCATCGTGCTTGCGCCCGGCAATGTCCTACCGAAAGGTGCGGATACAACACCCGGAAGCCATCTTGATCTCTATCCGACCGTCGCTGATTTGTTGGGTGTCCAATATCCGATCACGGTGCTTGGTCAGGATCTATTCGCAACAAGGACGCCGGTGGTGACACAAAGAGTTTCCGGAACAGGAGCAATAAAGTTTATTATAAGTTCGAATATGAAATATACCAGTTCTTATGACGGCATATTTGGGGACGGAACGTGCATAACCTTTCCAAGTATGTCACCGCTTCCGGTTGATTCATGCAAAACATTGTTTGATGAACAGGCGAGTACCACGAAAGCCTCCGATATCATCGTTCGATATAATCTGTTGCCGGTATTGAGTGCTAATAAATAAAATCTCGCTTTCCTTTATTGTGTGCCGGGGGTGGGACTCGAACCCACACGAGCTTGCGCTCTGGGGATTTTAAGTCCCCTATGTCTACCATTTCATCACCCCGGCGTCTTGCACAGTATATCAATCTTTTTGAGGCCATGACCGGAATCGAACCGGTGTATAAGGGTTTTGCAGACCCTTGCCTTACCACTTGGCTACATGGCCGCAGTTTTGTGCACCATATCGAATATACCATATTTTCGAACAGAAAAAGGTTTATTTTTCCAGCGAGAGCTCGTCGAGGCGTTGGCGATTCTTTTCGCCTTTGTCTATCATGAATTCGATATGTGGAGGGAATACGCCGCGCACTCGTGTTCTGAAAAAGCTTGCAAGCTCACGGACATTTCTGGTGGCAAAGCCAATCGCCGCGTTCGCTGCGGAGTCAGGAAGTACGCTGATGAAGATGATGGCGCGTTTGCCGTCATCGGACATGTCTACTCGCGTAACCGTGATGAGCGATTGCGGCCCTGCCTCGCGCGCGAGAAATTCCGCCGCCGCTTCATGCAGAGCACTTTGTAATTTTTCTTTTCTGTTTGCCATATAGATTTATTGAAGCGTAAGCCAGCAAAAACGAACCTTGAAAGAGTACTCGATTTTTTTGCTAAAAAATCGCTCAATCCTCGCGCCGTCGCGCTCAGAAGCCTCTTTCAATGTTGTTTTTGCTGTCATACGCTATTTCTCCACAACCTCAAATGCCTCGATATGATCCCCTGGGGCCGGTTCAACATCTGTCTTTAGCATCGCGCCGAACTCTGTGCCAATCTCGACTGTCTTCGTGGCAACTTTATGTGTTTGCAGGCTCACTATTTCTCCTCGTCCGAGCAGGAGGTCGCGCCGCATGATCTTCACTTCGCCGCCCTGTGCTATTGTGCCGCTCTCGACTCGACCACCGAGCACGACGCGACCCTTTGTAGAACTGAATACTTTTAATATCTTCGCAGAACCTTTATTCTCCTCTGTCTTTTCTCGTGGTGTGCGCGAGGCGAGTTGTCCCGCGAACCACTCCGTGAGTTTGTAGATGATGTCGAAGGTCGCTATTTCAACGCCGAGTCGTTCGGCCAATTCGCGCCCCTCCTTCTCTATTTTCACATTGAAGCCCACGATGACGCCCGGATGCTTTCCGCTGCCAACCAGACGAACATCGCCTTCCGATATTGGACCGACGCTGCGCGAAACGATGCGAATTTCTAACCGTTCATCCTTCGGTAATTTTTCAAGCTCGTGCACGACCGCGTCGCCCGAGCCTGCGAAGTCTGTCTTGATGATGACCGGCAAAATGAGATGCACCTTTTCCTCATCTTCCGGCGACGCGGTATGAGTTTCCGTTCCGGTTTGCGAAGCAGTAGCGCGGGCTTCCGCGACATCGGATTCCGCCTCCTTCTTCGACTCGACTGTTTTCCACGGCGCTCCGACTGCTGGCAGGGTAGAGAAGCCGACCACGCGCGCGGGGCTTCCCGGCAGCGCCTCTTTTATCGATTTGCCGAGGAAATTTTCCATGATGCGCACCGGCGCGAAGCTTTCACCGCAGACGATGTATTCGCCGCTTCTTATCGAACCGTTCTGCACGATGAGTGTTGCGGTGTTGCCTCGCTTGTTGTCGACATGTGCTTCGATGACGAGGCCTTCGCCAGGGAGTGTCGCGTCCGCGGTGAGATCCTCCAACTCTGCCGCAAGCAATAGTAGGTCGAGCAATTCCGAAACGCCCTCTCCTGTTTTGCCGGAAACGCCGATCGACGGGATAGCGCCGCCCATGCCTTCGAGATATACGCCGTTTTCGACGAGCGACATTTTCGCACGGGGCAGATTTGCCTCCGGTCTGTCTATTTTAGTAAGTGCGACGATGTACGGTATTTTCGCTTCCTCTATCGCATGCAATGCTTCGAGTGTTTGCGGTTTGGCGCCTTCCTCCGCAGAGACGACAAGAATGGCGATGTCGGCGACGTTCAAGCCGCGCGAGCGCATCGCTTGGAATGCCTCGTGCCCGGGCGTGTCGAGGAACGTGATTTTTTTATTTACCGTTTCACCGTTCTGTGTTTTTGTCGGGTGGACTACCTCGTATGCGGAAAGATGCTGCGTAATACCGCCAGCCTCGCCGGCAACTACATTGGTCTTGCGTATATAGTCGAGCAATGTCGATTTGCCATGGTCGATATGGCCAACGACCGTGACGACCGGAGGTCTCTCCTGTATTTTGGAATCTGGATTTTGCATATATTTTATGCGCCCGTGTTATCTCGTTTCGGCTTTTGTATCGCTTGTTGCGCCTTTTCTATGGCGGAACGTTCTTCGCCGGTCAGTTCAAACGTGGACGAACCTTTGTCTATTGGCTTCGCATAGACGCCGATATGATCGCGCGCATGTATAGCTGAAAGTACCACGCCAGACAGCTTCTCGTCAAGGAGCGCCGCGGCGAAACTTTGATTGCCGCCGGAACCGTCACCGGAGAACGGATTGAAGCGCACGACTCCGATGCCCTGCACGCTACCCTGGAGACGCTGCTCGACATGTTTGAGGTACGTTTCCAATTCCTTACGAAACGCCTGCAATTCCTTCATATCACGTGAGAGGATGGCTAGGCTTTCTTCCAATGAGCCGTTGCGTCCGAGTGAAAGGCGATTGAGTCGCGCGCGCAGTCGCAGGGTCACGCTCAGTGCGAAGAGTGCGGCAAGCAGACCGGCTGCAGCAAAATAAGGCGCAGCACTATGAATAAAAGTAGAGGCGGAAACAAAAAAAGCCGTAGGAACACTAGGTGGCATGTAATCGAGTATACA
This sequence comes from Candidatus Adlerbacteria bacterium, assembly GCA_903840375.1. Taxonomy (GTDB): domain Bacteria; phylum Patescibacteriota; class Minisyncoccia; order Phycocordibacterales; family SBAW01; genus GWA1-54-10. Next base: position 4,319 of record CAIMFR010000060.1, on the reverse strand, counting down.
ACATTTAGTAATCATATGCAGAACTTCACGTTCTGCTATACAATGGAAAAATGTTGGGAAAGAAAGACTATATTTACGCGGACGCGGCTGCTGCTACGCCTTTGTCTGACAATTCGCGCAAGGAGCTTATGCGTCTGCTCGACGTGTATGGCAATGCGGGGGCTTTGCACAGCGAGGGAGTGAAGGCGAAGGAGGAATTGGAGTCGGCGCGAGGAAAAATTGCGGCGACCATCGGTGCACACCCTGATGAAATCATTTTCACGTCGAGCGGAACGGAGGGGAACAATCTGGCAATACAAGGTGTGCTGCGCCCGATTCTCATCGAGCACGGAGAGGCACATGCGATCACCTGCGCGATAGAACATCAGTCGGTTTCAACGCCATTGCATGCGCTCGAACGAGAAGGTTTGTATGTGACCGAACTGCCTGTCGACCGCGAAGGGCTCGTGTCGGCGAAGGATCTCGCGGAAGCTATAAACGATGATACGGTTTTTATTTCCATTCAGCTGATCAATCCTGAAATTGGTACGATAGAGCCGCTTCGCGAATTGATGAAAGAGGTGCGGAGAGTTAGGAAGGAGAGGACACTCCCTCTCTACTTTCACACCGACGCATCGCAAGCTCCTCTCTGGTTTAAAATTGCCGTCGAAAATCTCGGCATAGACCTCATGACGCTCGACGGGCAAAAAGTTCTCGGGCCGAAAGGTGTCGGCGCTCTTTACGTTCGTCGTGGTGTGAAGATCGAGCCGGTATTGTGGGGCGGCAAGCAGGAACAGGGCTTGCGCGGCGGGACGGAAAATATACCACTCGCGGGAGCGTTCGCCGTCGCGCTTGCAGATGCTCAAGAGGGTGTGGATAACCGAGTTGCAAAAATTGAAAATGTCCGAGAGGAATTGCGCAGCGAGATTATCCGCCTCATGCCGGATGCACTGATAAACGGTCCGGACGCGCAACATCGCGCCGCCAACAATCTAAATGTTTCCGTACCCGGACTCGACGGCGAGATGGCGGTCATCGCGATGGATGCAGAGGGAATCGCCGTGTCCACGCGCTCGGCGTGTTCAGTTGGCGACGAAGAACCTTCGCACGTCATCAAAGCTATAGGTGTGCCGAAAAATTTGTCGAAAACTGCAATTCGCATCTCGCTTCTTCCTAATGCCACGTCCGACGATGTACATCGCATAGCCCAAACGCTTGCAGATGTTGCTGCAAGATATAGAAATATTGAGTAGGTCATATTTGTATAGAGTGGTTTACATAGCTGCTATTTGTTTGCGCCCTTACTTTTTCAACAGGGAACGGGGCATTTTTCTTGCCAATTGCAAAACGTGATACTATTATTGTGCGTATGGACCTAGAACAGCTCACTAAACATCAAATAATTCTTCTTACGTTGCTGGTCAGCTTCATGACATCCATCGCGACAGGTATTGTGACGGTGTCGCTGATGAATCAAGCTCCGGCGTCAGTTACGCGCACTATCAATCAGATAGTCGAGCGCACGGTGCAGACCGTCGTTCCATCGACAGCCGGTGCTCCGTCTACGACCACAACGGTTAAGACCGTGATAGTGAAGAACGACGACCTCGTGGCACAATCGATAGCTACTATGCAAAAGAGTCTCGTGCGCATTGTTGCAAAGGGTGGAAAAGATCTGCTTGCTCGCGGTGTGATAATCGACGGCAAAGGTGCGGCGTTGACCGACCAGGCTTCTCTGCTTGGATCGAGCGCGGATGCATTTGAGGCTATATTGCCGGACGGAACGCGAGTGCCGGCCGTGTTGCGCGATGCGAAGGCGACCAGTACGCCTATCGCTATCATCGACATTGCGGTTGGCACGTCGACCGCTTTTGCGCCGGCGAAGCTTGCTGACATGACCAAAGTTCAGCTCGGTCAAAGCGTCATCCGCATCGGCGGCAAGGGATCGGATACTGTTGGAGAAGGCGTGATCGCGACTTTGTCGACTGACGGAGTTATAGAAGCGAGTGTCTCTTCAGCAACGCCGGGTTCCATCCTAATGGATGATTTTGGCGGTTTGATCGGTATAACAACCACGGATTCTTTGTCTCAAGGTGCTGACTACTACGGTGTTGCGCAGATGCCAACACTGTAATACTCTACTGTACATACGCAGTAATATACTGTCTTATATGAACATGCCACCCTTCAACCATTTCACCACAAAAGCAAAAGAGGCCGTACGTCGCGCGCATGAGCTTGCTATCGAGCGCGGACAAAACCAGGTCAACCCGCTGCATCTACTCGTATCCTTGCTGATACAGGAGGAGAGTCTCGTCATGTCGATACTCGACAAGCTTGAGATCGACGTCAACCTGATGACCGACACCGTTATAGATTCGCTCGAAGGTGCAAGCAGTGGCTCGATGCTCTCGCCGTCGTATCAGTTGTATCTCACCCCAGAGTTGGTGCAGGCGCTCGAACGTTCCGCTAAGATCGCTGCAGAGCTGCACGATGAATTCGTCTCGACTGAACATCTTTTTATCTCATTGATAGATGTTCCCGGTTCTTCACGCGACATGTTGAATCGTTTTCATATCACACGCGAGGCCGTCATGCGCGCGCTGACCGAGCTTCGTTCGTCCAAGACAGTCGTCGGTGGCGAGTCAAAGAAATTTCGTGCGCTTGCGAAATATACGCGCTCGCTCACCAAGCTCGCATTGGAAAATAAGCTCGACCCGGTCATCGGCCGCGACGAGGAGATACAGCGTGTCGTCCAGATACTCTCTCGTCGCACCAAGAACAATCCGATTTTGATAGGTGAGGCGGGTGTCGGCAAGACGGCGATTGCCGAAGGTCTCGCCGCGCGCATTTCCACAGGCGATGTTCCTGAGTCTCTGCGTGACAGGGAACTTGTTTCGCTCGACCTCGGCTCACTGATCGCCGGTACGAAATATCGCGGAGAGTTCGAGGAGCGCCTCAAATCGGTCATCAAGGATATAGAACGTTCCGAAGGAAAGATCGTTTTGTTCATCGACGAGATCCACACGATGATAGGTGCGGGTGCTGCGGAGGGTGCGATGGACGCGAGCAATATGCTCAAGCCGGCACTCGCGCGCGGCGACCTACATGTCATCGGGGCGACGACACTGCGCGAATATCAGAAGCACATCGAGCGCGATCCGGCATTCCAGCGTCGTTTCCAGCCGGTGCACGTGCTTGAGCCTTCGATAGAAGATGCTGTCGCGATAATGCGTGGGTTGAAAGAAAAGTATGAGGTGTTCCACGGCGTGCGCATTACCGACGACTCGCTCGTGACCGCTGTGCAGCTTTCCGCACGCTACATTTCAGACCGTTTTCTGCCGGACAAAGCGATCGATCTCATCGACGAGGCTTCGTCGGCGCTGCGAATTTCGTTGGAGAATAAGCCGCCGGCCCTTGAGGATGCACATCGCAAGATCATGCGACTCGAAGTAGAGAAGGAAGCGCTCCGCAAAGAAGCTGCCGAGGAAGACAATCGCACAGCGAAAGCGCGCACCAAGGTTATCGATCGTGAGATAGCGGAGTTGAAGGAGAAGACCGGCGAGCTGGAGCTGAGGTGGAAAAATGAGAAGCAGGCGCTTTTGGATATTAAGACCATAAAAAAGAATCTTGAACGTGCGCGCATGGACGCAGATTCCGCAGAAGCAGCGGCAGACTTGGCACGCGCGGCGGAGATCCGTTATGGCACGATCCCAGCCCTCGAGACCGACCTCGACACGAAGACCAAACGTCTGAAAAAATTGCAGAGCATCCGCAAGATCTTGAAAGAGGAAATAACAGAAAGTGATATTGCTGCCGTCGTATCCAAGTGGACAGGCATTCCTGTCTCGCGAATGTTGGAAGAAGAAGCGGAAAAATTGTCGCGTATCGAACAGATGCTAGAGAATCGCGTCGTTGGCCAGCATGAAGCAGTGGAGAAGGTGTCCGACTCGGTCAAGCGTTCGCGTGCCGGTATCTCCGATCCGAACCGCCCTATCGCGTCGTTCATGTTCCTTGGTCCGACCGGCGTCGGCAAGACGGAACTGACGAAAGCTCTGGCTGAGTTTATGTTCGACGACCAGAACGCGCTCATCCGTGTCGACATGTCGGAATATATGGAGAAGCACTCCGTATCGAAGATCATAGGTGCGCCGCCGGGCTATGTGGGCCACGAGGAGGGAGGCGCGCTCACCGAGCTGGTCCGCCATCGCCCGTATTCCGTACTTCTTTTCGATGAAATTGAGAAGGCACATCCGGAAGTGTTCAACATTCTCCTGCAGGTGCTCGACAACGGGCAGCTTACCGATGCAAAAGGACGCAAGGTAAACTTCCGCAACACG
>CAIMFR010000059.1 GCA_903840375.1 Candidatus Adlerbacteria bacterium | reverse complement strand
GTGACGGACGACAGCGGCTCGTATACGACGGCTGCGATCCAAGCAGAGACACCGTTCACGCTCTCATGCACCGGATTGGATGGTTCCAATACATCCGCGCGGGCTATTGTGCAGCTCGTGCCGGGGTATCAGGAGAGGTAGATGCGAGCCAAGAATCTATCGTTTATTGCTTGTGTACAAATGTCGCACGCAGTTCGCGCAAAAGGTGCATAATGAAATGACTAACATGCCTTCGCGTCTATTGAAGTCCACGATAACTTTATTACTACTTTTTTCCGCGTCGGGGGCGATGGCGAATATCGTCAGTCTTTCTGCTAGTCCTACTAGCGTTTCATCGGGGGGGGCGTCAAATCTTACATTCAACATTCAACTCAACGGAGGCACCGGACCTGGTGGAAATGGTCCTTACATAAATGCTGCATATATCACCAATATTCCAGGCACACTCAATTTTTCTGGCACACCGTATGATCCAAGCCCATCCTATGTGTTCACTGGATGGGTTACGTCGCCGCCGATAACAGCGCTGACGACCTACAAATTATATGTTTCCACTAATGGTGGTATATCCTATGTACAGGCGGCATCCGCAGTAGTAGCGATATCGTGTACATCATCGCCAAACTCCTGTGGTATGACTAACAAGGGTACGCTTGATGCGAGTGGTACTATTTGCAGTGCCTCAACACCAAACAACAGTCTGTGTCCAGTTGCCCCCACTTGTACCCTAGGCCCATCAAGCCAATCCATAAATCCGGGAAGCAAGGCAACGCTCAACTACACCATAGCCAACACTGCCACGTCTGCATCAATAAACGGAGTGGTGGTATCTGCTTCCGCATCAGGCACATATACTCCATCACCAACAATAAACACTTCATACACGATGACCGTAACAAATGCAGCAGGTTCCAATACCTGCGGCCCGGCAACAGTTAGCATAATTGCCCCCACCTGCACCCTCGCAGCATCACCAACGGCAATCGCACCCGGCGGCATAGTCACTCTCTCGTATGCGATCTCCGGCACCGCTTCATCTGCATCGATCAGCAATGGTGTTGGTACAGTGACACCGGCAGCTTCCGGCACTGCATACGCCTCACCAACCTCGAACACCACGTATACTATGACAGTATCAAACGCAGGAGGTTCCAATACCTGTGCTGCGGGTGCCGTTACGGTTTCGTGTACGTCTCCTGCGAACAAATGCGGCATGACCAACTCCGGCACGATGGTGAACGGCAGCTGCAGTGCCTCAACACCGAGCGACAGTCTGTGTCCGACAACATACTGCAGCATTGCTCCTGCAAGTCAGACAATAGATCCGGGTCATACTGCAGCGCTTAGCTACACCATGAGCTCGAATACAATGAGTGCGGATATTAACGGTGTCACTGTCCCGGCAAATACATCGGGTACATACACGACACCAACACTGAACAGTTCCGTGAACTATTTGATGCACGTCTTTTCAATCGCGGGCAGCTCCTGGCAGTCCGGTTCATCGGTGTTGCCGAAAGCTCTCTATGGAGATTCGTTTGTAACGGGTTCCGGTCAGAGTGCGACATACGTATACGCGCTTGGTGGACTAAGTGGGCTTCTGAATGGAGGTACTTACAGTTCTACAGTTTATCTAAACTCACCAAACGCCGACGGCTCGATGGGTGGTTGGACAGCGATCAGGTCCTTGCCGACAGCCCTCGCTTATTTCCCGGCACTCGCATACAACGGCAATATGTACATCATGGGAGGTCTGAATTCTAACCTTTTTCTAAGAACCGTGTATTACTCCCAGCTTGGTGACGGGGGTCCGCTCGGAGCATGGGCGGCAACCTCACAGCTACCGGTCGCAATGGATGCGAGCGCAGCTGTTGCATACTCCGCAGATGGAATAACCGGGTACATATACCTTATTGGCGGATACAGTAACGGCTATTTGAGTACCGTTTACCGTGCTGCTGTCAATAGTAATGGCTCACTCGGAGCGTGGTCTGCCGCCGGCCCGAACATGCCGCAGGGCAAGGCGTATCACACTACTATTTTATATAAGGGCCGCATCTACGCCGTAGGCGGAATGGCAAGCAATAGCGGGGGAGTGAATACTGTTTACTCTGCCGCAATTAATTCAGACGGCACTACCGGATCGTGGCGTACAGAGAATCCGACACCTATAGCTGTATATAAGCATTCGTCAGTGGTGGTAAATGGTTACCTTTATGTTATCGGAGGAATGAATCCAAGTGGTTCAGCTGCTGTTAGTGCTGTGTACGCCGCACCGTTCAATTCCGACGGCACACTCGGAACATGGCAGCAGACTGTTTCGCTTCCGGTCGCTACACATAGCGCCGGAGCTACCACATACAACAACACGATCGCGCTGGCCGGCGGATACACGACGACTGCGGTAAATACCGTATACAACGAATCCAGCACCGTGATCTCCGGCTCCTGCGGCCCGGCATCGGTCACTGTTAACGCTCCACCAACATGCATGATGACACCCGCAAGTCAGAACATTAATCTGGGAAGTCAGGCAACGCTCAATTACGCTATCGCCGGCAACGCCACATCAGTATCCATCAGCGACGGCACGAACAGCACGCCATTGCCCGCAAGCTCGACCGGTTCATATACTCCGTCACCGATCGGAAATACCAACTACACAATGACCGTAGCCAATAGTGCAGGTTCAGCACAGTGCGGCCCCGTGGCTGTTACCGTAACCGCACCGCCAACCTGCACGCTCGCTCCTGCGACTCAAACGATAACTCTAGGGAATCAGGCAACTATCAACTACACAATGGATGCCAACACGACGACGGCATCGATAAACGGCGTCTCCATTCCTTTGTATTTCACATCCGGTGTATACAATCCGTATCCGACCAACACAACCAGTCCGACGAACTACATCATGACCGTTGGCGATAGTGCAGGTACAAACACCTGCGGCCCTGCGTCTGTGGCGGTGAATCTTACTCCGCCGCCTCCGACCGCGACACTTTCTTTGGAAAGTGGGATCATTATGGTGGGGCAGAGTGCTTCGCTGGATTACACTATCAGCGGTGCTGCCACGTCTGCGACCATCAACGGCATTGCTGTTTCGCTTACATCACCGAACACATACGTTACGCCGCCGCTTAGTGCGAGCGGGACATTTACGCTTGTGGTCAGCAATACGGGCGGATCCAATTCATACTCTGTGGGCGCCACGGTCACCTCGGTTGCCGGCACGACGCTCCTTCCTGTGACACAAAGAGTGCCGAAAAACTCCACAGCCTCACTTATCTGGACCGCGTCGAACGTAAGCGCCTCCACTTGCGCTATTTCCAACGGCACAAACACCTATCAGCTCAGCAATGCAACACCCAATGACAGTGGCACCTTTACTACGCAGCCTATCAAAGGCTTGACCAATTTCACGCTCACGTGTACCGGTGTTAAGGACTCGATTCCTCTGTATCCCTCGGCCAAGGCGACCGTGCAGCTTATACCTTCCTGGCAGGAGATTTGAGGATTGACTCTTTTCTGTCTTTTGGTAGTATTGGTCATAACGCATCAGTGCGTGGTTTTATTTTGCTCCGATTATTACATTATTATTGATTAATATAAGATTTCAGTATGGCAACATTTGAACGGGCTAAGCCGCACATGAACGTCGGCACCATCGGTCACGTCGACCACGGCAAGACAACATTGACAGCCTCTATTCTGCACACGCTTGACATGGCGCAATCCTTGGGCTACGGCGCACGCGTCGAGGGTATCGAGGGTATCGACAACGCACCTGAAGAGAAGGCTCGCGGTATTACTATCGCCCTCCACCATTCCGAATATTGGACACCGAATCGCCACTATGCTCACATCGATGCTCCGGGTCACGCCGACTACATCAAGAACATGATCACCGGCGCTGCTCAGATGGATGGTGCCATTCTCGTGGTTGCCGCTACAGACGGTGTCATGCCGCAGACTCGCGAGCACATCCTTCTTGCCAAGCAAGTCGGTGTTCCGCAAGTTGTTGTGTTTCTCAACAAGTGCGACATGGTAGATGACAAAGACCTTATCGACCTCGTCGAGGAAGAGGTTCGCGAGCTCCTCACTAAGCAGGGTTTTGATGGTGTAAAAACACCGGTTATCCGCGGTTCCGCCCTCAAGGCCCTTGAGAGCAAAGACATCAACAGCGAATGGTCACAGAAGGTTCTTGAGCTCATAAATACTCTCGATGCATACATCCCGCTCCCGGTTCGCGAGACGGACAAGCCGTTCCTTATGCCTATCGAAGACATATTCTCTATCGAAGGTCGTGGCACGGTCGTCACCGGTCGTATTGAGCGCGGACAGGTCAAGATCGGCGAGGAAGTCGAAATAATCGGTCTCACACCGACAGCGAAGACAACAATCACCGGTATCGAAATGTTCAACAAGCAGCTTGAAATGGGTATGGCAGGCGACAATGCAGGTATTCTCCTCCGTGGTACCAAGAAAGAAGATGTCCACCGTGGTCAGGTGCTTGCGAAGACTGGGTCCGTCACGCCACACACCGAGTTCTCAGGCGAGGTCTACATCCTCACCAAGGAGGAAGGTGGTCGCCACACGCCGTTCTTCACCGGCTACAAGCCTCAGTTCTATATCCGCACCACAGACGTGACCGGCGACGTGACTCTTTCCGAAGGCACAGAGATGGTCATGCCTGGAGATACCGTCACCTTCAACGTCAAACTCGTCGCACCGGTCGCTCTCGAAGAGAAGCAGCGCTTCGCAGTCCGCGAGGGTGGCAAGACGGTCGGCGCAGGTGTCGTCACCAAGATCATTGCATAATAAAACCATGGCAACAGCAACTACTACTACAGACAAGACAACAGCAGCACCGCGCCGTCGCAAGGCGGCAGCGGTTGCCGCACCTCAGCGATTGCGCATCAAGGTTCGCGCCTACGAACACAACGTGCTCGACGCATCGGTTCGCCAGATAATCAATACGGCGACTCGATACGATGCGGTCATCGCAGGCCCGATCCCGTTGCCGACTGAGATAAAGAAATACACCGTCAACCGCTCGACGTTCATCTACAAAGACGCGCGCGAACAGTTCGAGATGCGTGTACACAAGCGCGTCATCGATATTCTCGATCCGTCGCCGAAGGTGATAGAGGCGTTGACCAATCTTTCGCTTCCATCAGGTGTCACCATCGATGTGAAGATGATCTAATAAACAAGAAAAAGTTCCGGAAAGATCCCGCCAATCGCGGGGTTTTTCTTTTGTAAAAATAGAACGTGTTGCGATTGGCAGTAAAAAAATGTACAGTGCAAGTATGAAAAAATTTCAAGAAGAGATGTCATTTGTTGCCATCAAGCCGGACGGCGTACAGCGCTCGCTTGTCGGCGAGATAATCAAGCGCTACGAACGCGTCGGGCTGAAATTGGTCGCGATGAAAATGGTCGTGCCGACGGCCGATCAGATAGAGCAGCACTACACACTCGATGACACTTGGCGGCAAGTTACCGGCGAGAAGACCATCAAAAGTTACATGGACAAAGGTCTCACGCCGCCGTCTAACGACCCTCTAGCTATCACTGCGGTCATCTTGGAAAACTTGAAAAAGTACATGACGAGCGGACCCGTCATCATGATGGTTTGGCAGGGAGCTCATGCGGTAAAAATCGTGCGCAAGATCCTCGGTGGCACCGAGCCACTTTCGTCAGACGTCGGTACGATACGCGGCGACTTCGTCCTCGATTCTTATCAGATCTCCGATGCAGGCAAACGTGCGGTTAGAAATCTCGTTCACGCATCCGGCTCGGTTGAAGAAGCGGAGAAAGAAATAAAACATTGGTTCAAGCCGGAAGAGATAATAAAATATCGCCTCGTCCAGGAACAGATACTTTACGATGTAAACCTTGACGGGCTCTTGGAGTAAAACAGGCTTTGTGTTTTGCATACATTGCTCAAATCGGCTATCCTCCTACAAAGAAGTTCCTATGTGCTAAAGCAGAATGAAGGAGGTTTCTTTGTCTTACATAATTAGTTACGACACGTATGCGCAAGTTGGTACATCGTCCGATCGGGATTTTCTGGAGAGCATGTTTCAGATGGGGGACTGGGGGATATTATTGGCTCTAGCCAATAACCCGCATTGTCCAACCCATATTCTGGACACGCTATCAGTGTTGCCCATTGAGCCCGTTCCCATTTGTGGATGTCCAGCTCCTGTACCTGCCGGCGCTGTCGGTATTCAGGATAAATGGCTTGAGATACGCGACATTGCAATTAGGAGGCTGCACGCCAGGTAAGTTTTATTTCCCATGGTAGAGAACATGCCGATTTTGTGCATGTTCTTTTTTGTAGAAAAGAAAGGTGTTACAATTAAAGAGGATCGCAGAGACGAATTGTCCTTAACATTTGTTTTGGGAGCTCGAGGTGCCCGATACTTCGGTGTCGGGCATAGAGCACCCACCTGTCTTAAGAAGACAGATTCGTCTCTGCGTCCACTAAAAAACAGCTCTTCGAGAAATCGGAAAGCTGTTTTTTAGTTGGGCGAGCGACGACTATATCAATCTATTGATATATAATGCAGTGATGCGCACTTCGACTATCTATTTTTACGGCGGAGTCGAGTCTGTCACCGGCTCCAATTTTCTGCTTGATACCGGCGGGTCGAAGTTCCTCATCGACTGCGGATTGTTCCAGGGTATGCGCACTGCAGAGGATACGAACTGGACTTCTCTTCCTTATGAGCCGAAAACAATCCCTTTTCTAATAATCACTCACGCACATATCGACCACATTGGCCGTATACCCAAGCTTGTTCGCGACGGTTTCCGCGGGAAAATATATTCCACCGAGGCGACAAAGGCACTTGCTGAGCCGTTGCTCTACGACGCAATGGAGTTGCTTCAGCATGAGGCGGAGTGGCGCAAGCTCGAGCCGATGTACGAAGAAAAAGATATCACACAGTCTATGCAGTTATGGGACGGTTTGCCTTATCACAAATCTGTCGAGCTTGCGGACGATTTTTCTTTTGAATTTTTGGATTCCGGACACATACTCGGATCTGCGATGGTGCGACTTACACGCGAGGGTCGCTCGATAATATTCACCGGCGATCTTGGTGGCGGTAACTCACCGCTTGTGCCGCCGACCGAATCTCCAACCGGGGCGGAATATCTTGTGATGGAGAGCGTCTACGGCGACAGACTGCATGACGAGACGGAGGAGAAGCGCAATACTCTTGAGAATTGCATCGAGGATACGTTTGCGCGTGGTGGAACATTACTCATACCGGCATTCGCGGCAGAGCGCACGCAAGATCTTTTATATGAGATCCGCACGTTGATGGTAGAGAAGCGTGTTCCGTCGATGCCGGTATATCTTGACTCACCTCTTGCAGACAAGATCACTGCGGCGTACCTGGCATATCCGCAATATTTCAATGACGAGATGCAGAAGCGCATTGCGAGCGGCGAACATATCTTCGAATTTCCGGAGCTGAAGTTCGTGAAGGATGCTTCCGAGTCTCGTCGAATAGGGGAAATGCCCGGACCAAAAATAATTCTCGCCGGTTCAGGTATGAGCAACGGCGGTCGCATCATCTCGCATGAAAAAGAAATATTTGCCGATGAACGTTCCATGATCCTCATCGTCGGTTACCAGTCTGCGGGGAGTCTCGGAAGACGGCTGGTCGACGGCGCGAAGGTCGTGCAGATCCGGGGCGAAGATATGCCGGTCAAATGTCATGTGAGCGCGATCTACGGGTACTCGGCGCACATGGACAGCGAGCAGCTGCTCGAGTTCGTGAACAAAATGAGTGACTCGCTGCAAGAAGTGTTCGTGGTGATGGGTGAGCCGGCATCCTCCGGTTTCTTGGCACAGCGCATTCGAGACTACATCGGCGTGCGAGCGATAACACCCGAGTCTAACTCAACTGCCAAAATTGATTTATAATTGTTAAACAAAAACTATGGATGCAAAACACGAACATTTACGTATAAAGCTCGGTATTTCCGGTGCGGCGGAGACAGGACATTGCGGTGCGGATGCTTATGACCGGGCGCTGGAGCTCGGGCGACAGGTTGCAAAACATGATGCCATATTGGTGACCGGTGCGACTACAGGCTTTCCGCTGTGGGTGTCGATGGGTGTAAAGGAAGTCGGCGGCATCGTCATCGGGTTCTCTCCTGCAAGCTCAGAAAAAGAACACATCGAGTTGTACAACCTGCCGGTCGAATATATGGACGTGATAGTTTATACCGGCTTCGGTTTTCCCGGCCGCGACCTTATCTTTACGCGCTCGACTGACGGTATTCTGTTTGGTTGTGGTCGTGTTGGGACAATTCACGAGTTTACCGTCGCATTCGAGGACAAAAAGCCGATAGGTATTTATGAGGGTAGCTGGGAAACAGATGAAGAAATAAAAGATATTTTGGCGAAAGGTCACCGCGAGAATCCGAAGATAACATTTAACGCAGACCCGGATAAATTGGTCGGTGATGTTGTAGATATGGTCAACAAAGACAAAATAAATCGCGCATCGTTCCGATTCCAATACAATCCGAGCGACGAGTCGTAGGTAAAAAAAGCGCTCTGGTTTTCTACCACAGCGCCTTTTCTATGCAGTGAGTGTTATGTACTATATAGTCTTATTAACGATACGGACAAAGGTTGTCTGATATTTCTCGGCGAGGAGTGCGAGCATTTTGCGGTTGATGGCGATGTTTGCCTTTTTCAATCCGCCGATGAGTCTGCTGTAGGAAAGCGGCTTGCCGTTCTCGTTGAGAGTGCCGGCGGTGTCGAGTCCTGCGTTGATGCGGACATTCCACAATTTGCGGAAGTCATTCTTCTTGTCTCGACGATGAGCGAACGCGTTCTTGCCGGCATGGAAAATGGCCTCGCGCGCCATGCGTTCCTTTGTGCTGCGGCCGAAGCGATAGCCTTTGACCATTGCCAAGACATTGCGGCGACGCTTTAGTGATGTAACTCCTCCTTTGACGCGTGACATAAAGATTAAAAAATTAGATTAATTCTTGGAAGGCGACGCAGTGCCGATGTAGCGCTGCGATACCTTGCTGGTAACGGAATACTGCTGGGTGCGGTTGCCTGCCATTTGAACGCGGCGGCTCTCCTTCGCGTTGAAATGGTTCTGCCCCGGCTTGCGCGCAATGAGCTTGCCGTTGCGAGTGATCTTGAGGCGTTTGGTGAATGATTTGTTCGTTTTCATACTTGTTTTTATTTCGCTTTTGCTGCTTTCTCGATGACTGTAGTGAGACCTTTTGGACCTTTTACGATCGGTTCTGACACTTTGTATTCTTCCGGGATCAGCTTCATGAAACGTTCCAGGCGCTCTTTCAGGAATCCGAATTCCATATATTTATAGCGCCCCCACAGGAATAGGTCGACCCTGACCCGATGCCCCTCGCGGAGCCATTCGGCGGCTCTTTTAGCCTTCAACGCCATATCATTATCTCCGGTCCCTATCTTGACCTGGACGCTTTTGGTCTCTGTGACGTGAGACTTAGATTTCATCTCACGGCGCTTCTTCTCCTGTTCATATGAGAATTTACCATATTCCATGATCTTTGCAACAGGTGGCAGGGCATTCGGCGATATCTCGATAAGGTCGAGATCGAGGTCCTGCGCCTTCTGAATAGCATCGGAAAGTGAAAGCACGCCGAAATTCTCCCCTTCGGGTCCAATGACTCGGACTTCTTTCGAACGAATGTTGTGGTTGATTCTAGTCTCCAAGATGGTGTTTGTAGCCATAGTATAGACTATGCGGTGATAAAACACAAAGAAAAAAGAGGCCGTCGGTTGGGCAGCCTCTTTCATCACCTATCATGCTTCCCACACGAGGAAGTCGATCATGAGCTATATCACCACTTTGCGCATGTCTTCATCCGGGTGGAATATAGAAAAATAACTGATGAATTCCCCGCGGAACTGCGGATCCTTGAAAGGTGTGCGCAGGAAATCGCGCATTGTCTTCTCGATCCCTTGCAGTGTCTGTGCCATCACGATAAGTGCCGCAGACGTCCTTTGGTGTATGAGCTCCTCTAAGACTTTTCCCCAGTGCAACCTTGTATGAGACGGCTAGATGGTCCGCGATCGCCAGTACAGTCTCATTGTCAATGGTTATTGTGTATGTCGTATCCATTTCCAAACTCCACTATGTTGAGAGACAGTGACTACTCTAGCTGACATAAAAAGCAACCATTGACGCATGTGATTTTTTTATGTATCTTCTTTGCAGAATATGTGTCTCGTTCATAAAAAGTGGAGCAACTTGGGAAAGAGGTCAATGCGATGAAATATTATCACCCGCCAACTAACGCCGAGAGACATACAGAACGAGAGCGGAAGTTCCGTGTTCTCAATTTTCGTCCTGAGTTTATTCCGCCTGATGCTGAGTTGGTTGATATAGAGCAAAGCTACCTGCTCGATGTCGGTAAAACGTCGCGGCGCGTGCGAAAGAGTCTTGTTGAGGGGAGGGTATTCTATACGTACACCGAAAAGACGAGTGTTGGCATTCCGGGGGAACGGGACGAGTATGAACGCCCCATCACGGAAGAAGAGTACCGCATGCTTCTCTTGAAGCAAGATCCGGCCACGCGAGTAGTGCGCAAAACGCGTTCCTGCTTCATGTTTGCCGGCAAACTCATCGAGTTCGATACTTTTTATGAACCTGTCCCGGGCTTGTATGTTGCGGAGATAGAATTGAACGGTTGGCACGAGAGTATCGAGCTTCCGCCCGAATGGGATTTTGTGGAAGTGACGGCTGACAAGCGCTACACCAACCACGCTATCGCGCAGGGGAGGCTGCCGTGGCCATATTGAATGTTTATACAAAAAACACCGGCAGCACTTCTTGCAAGAAGGCTGCCGGTGTAATCATTTATATGATTCCTTAAGTTCGTGGTCACGATCAAGGTTGTAAGCTAACCATTGTGCAAAAAAATAACCCCTCCTGCAAAACGGCTTGCGGGAGGGGTATCGTGTGTGGCGGAAAAAGATTCATACTACTTGTCTCGGAGTTCCGTCGTCACTGCGTTCGATAACGAACCGGATATAGTTTGGGATCACTGGCACATCATGGCGGTAGCATCTAACTCTACCGAATGCGCGCGGATTACCGCTGGTTGTCGATGCTCGGAATCCGAGCACATGCAGACATGATTCAAATTTCACCTCTGGTCTTTTTTGCGGCAAGCGCGCCATTGGTATGTCGCTGTTTGTTGCGACGACCATGTCGGTTTTCAAGTTGATAAATTGCATCCTGCCATTCTCATCAAGAGTGCAGAAAATTTGCGTTCCATCGGTGAGCCAATATGTTTGGCCCGGTACCGGCGTAAATGTTTGTGTATTCACGGCGACCTCCTGATTCTTCCTCAATGTTCGACTGAAAAGAGTCTAGCATGCAATAGTCAATATGTCAAATATCACAATCGTGATTATATAAGCATGAGAGTCATGTGCGATATGAACATTCTGAACGTGTGGACATACCGCCCTGTAGTTCGAACACGCTAATAACCTTTGTTTTTGAATGGTACGACTTCTTCAGTGCGCCGGAAAACGCCAATTTGCTCGCCAAATAGCCCATGAATTGCAAGGGTAAATGCTCTGAAGAGGGGGCACAATGGGTTAATTGAGTTAGGGTTTGGGTTTTCCCGCGGCGGCGGTTTTTTGTGGAAGTTTGCAGATTTTTGCGCCCGCCACTCTTTGTATATAAATTATCGTAATAGTTCAGAAATTGAGGTATGCTATAAATGTTCTTCCAACACTGGACTGAACAAACAACTAAATAAGCCCGCGAGGGCGACGACCTAACCCGTTTGGCACAATGCTGGGCGGTATGGTTGGTAAGTCGAGTAAAGAATAAAAAACCCATCATGGGGTTGCTTTACTCGCCGCGCCGGGAAACTGGCGTGGGGTCGCAAGACCCACCCGTGATGGGCTTTTTGTATGCGAACCTACGAACACTACACGCTGACTGGAGTAAGCAAAGTGCTTTTTAACGCAACCTCTCTTTTGTTGTTTATTTCCGCGCTCTCTCTGACCATTTTTCTATTTCAAGTTTTGGACGGTTTGCACGCCCAGCATCCGGTATTGCTTAACGGATTATTCGGTCTTGGTTTATTCCTATCTGTCCCCGCATATTGCGCGCCTACCATTGTTGCTATTCGTCTGAGTGGGTGGTTGAAACGAATTTTTGTGTGGGCGGATATAGGTAAGAAAATCGCTGAAGAACGTGGCTATTACAACTGATATGACTGGTGATATTTTCTTTGATATTGTTGTTTCTGCTTTATTTATCCCAGTCTTCGTGTGGGTGGTCAGACGCTATTTGCAAGCACGAGAGCGAGAAAAACAGAAAAGCGAAGAGCAAAAGACAAAGGAGCGCCGTGCAAAATCAATACAGGACGCGAGGAACCTTGGCGCTATATTCATACTGATGGGTATGGGGTTTTCCATCGGAGCAGCGACCTTGGGTAATGACATGCCTTTTGCGACGAAAGCAATTGTTATAGTGTTTGGCTGGGTAATCATTCTTTGTGCAAATTATGAGGCAAGGAAACGTGGAGAAAAGTAAATATATGGCACATATCATTACTGTTCTCGGCGTGGAAATAACAGGGGAGTGTTTTCCCAATCTCTACCTTATTGCAGAAAACAACCCAGATGGTTTGGCAGAGCAATTGGTGGCGCTTACCAAGGCAACCGGCAATGATGACTTCCAGAGCGTCGCCACAACCTATGAGCATGATTTGGAACATGAGAGGTTGGTCGGCTTTTGAGGGGGATATGAGGCTTGTAAAAGGTGTTGTTATATAAGGCTAGAAATCGGAGATGGTGGCACTTGGTGGCATGCAAAATGCCACAAAATCGGCACAAAATAACGAGAATATGGCTTAACCACAACGAATAATAGATATATACCCCCTAAAAACACATGGTGGCATTTGTGGGGCGCCACCTAAGGAAAAGACCAAGAAACGCCTAAAACAAAGAAAAGGACAGGGGAATATGGTGGCAAAGGGTGGCAAAATTGAGCGCGCGAGCGAGGTATAATAAATATATGGCAATCACCCGTAAATTATCCTATCGCCAACTGCAAGCGCTTGATTTCTGGTTGCGAAGCCAGAACAAAAACAAGGCAGAGGCTCTCCGGAAGGCAGGCTACGGCACAGCAGTTATACGAAACCCTGACCGGGTGTTCGACAGTCCTCTGGTTTTGAAGGAGTTGGAGTTGCGTGGGTATACAGCCGACGGTAGGCGCTTGCCTCCTATGCGGGCAGTTGAAATAGAGGTACCAGCCCCAGTGCAAGATTATGCTTTTGAAGCCATGAGTATGCAGGATAGGCAGACCCTCAAGGAACGGCTGGAGGCGGTGGACGGGGTGCCGTTCCGTCTGCCGGTGCAGGAAAGAGAACAAGTAGAGCCGCGTGTTCCGCTTCGTGGAGGGGCAGATATTTTCAATGCCCATGGGGAGAGTGTCGCTGCCACAAACATGCTCAACTTTTCCTCAATGTAAGGGCATTTTTAACCCATTTTTTCTAGGGAAAATACAGAAAATGTGGCATACTTTAATAGAAAATCCCATGAAAAATGAAACTTCTGCCGAGCCGGTTGCTAATGGACGATTTGAAGCGCAGCTTTTCAAGGCGGCAGATAAATTGCGCAAGAATATAGACGCGGGCGAGTATAAACACATTGTGCTCGGTCTCATCTTCCTCAAATACATCTCCGATGCGTTTGAGGTGCTGCACAAGGAACTCTCCGCCCGCAAGGACGAGGGCGCAGACCCGGAAGACCAAGACGAATACCGTGCTGAGAATGTCTTTTGGGTTCCTGAGGTTGCGCGGTGGTCGTACCTGCATGCCCGTGCCAAACTGCCGACCATCGGCAAAGATTTGGACGATGCGATGGATGCCATCGAAAAGAACAACCCGACACTCCGGGGCATCCTGCCGAAGGTGTACGCCACACCGAACCTCGACAAACTCGCGCTCGGCGGGCTTATAGACCTCATCAGCAACATTGCGCTCGGCGATGAGGCTTCCAAGTCAAAAGACATCCTTGGGCGCGTCTACGAATACTTCCTCGGCGAGTTCGCGGCGGCGGAAGGAAAGAAGGGTGGACAATTTTATACTCCGCGCAGCATCGTTGAGTTGATGGTGGATATGATAGAACCGCACCACGGGCGCGTGTACGACCCGGCGTGCGGCTCCGGCGGCATGTTCGTTATGAGCGAGAAGTTCGTGCTTTCTCATCGCGGACGCTTGGATGACATCTCCGTGTTCGGTCAGGAAAGTAACCACACCACCTACCGCCTTTGCCGCATGAACCTCGCTTTGCGCGGCATTGAAGGCTCACAGGTGCATTGGAATAGTGAAGGCTCATTCCTGAAAGATGCACACCCCGACCTCAAAGCAGATTACATCATCGCGAACCCTCCCTTTAACCAAAGCGACTGGGGTTGGGAGATATTGAAAGGCGACCCGCGATGGCAGTATGGCTTGCCGCCGTCGGGCAACGCCAACTATGGGTGGATGCAGCACATGATTTACCATCTCGCACCCAACGGCGTTATGGCTATGGTGCTCGCCAATGGCTCCCTTTCCTCCGACCAGTCCGGCGAGGGCGACATCCGCCGCAATATCATCAACGCCGACTTGGTAGATTGTATCGTTGCCCTTCCTAAACAACTCTTTTACAACACCGGCATACCGGCGTGCATCTGGTTCATCTCGCGCAAGCGGGTGGGGAATGGAGACCGCAAGCGCACCGGCGAAATCCTTTTTATAGACGCATCAGAGATGGGGCATCTCGTAGACCGCACGCATCGCGAGTTCACCGATGAGGATATGCAGAAGATAGCCAAGACCTATCAGGAATGGCGAAGCAAAGACGGAAAGTACGAGGACATAAAAGGCTTCTGTAAGTCTGCGCCCATGGCGGAGGTGCAAAAGCATAATCATGTGCTTACTCCGGGGCGTTATGTAGGCATACCCGATGGTGTGGATGATGGTATTCCGTTCGCCGAGAAGATGGGGAAACTCACCGTAACCCTCAAAGAACAGATGGCGAAAGAAGCGGAACTCAACGAGGAAATAAAAAAGCAGTTGCACAAGGTGGGGTTTGAGATATAAAATCTTATTAACGCGAT
>CAIMFR010000058.1 GCA_903840375.1 Candidatus Adlerbacteria bacterium | reverse complement strand
GCGGAGACATATTTCTCATCGTTGCGGCCGCTATGGCTGGAACCATGCCGGTTTTATGGAATGCGGTCTTGGCTGTACGACAGCGCGAATGGGCATCGATGGACATGCTCGCATCTATCGCGCTTATATTCTCTCTGCTAGACCTACAATGGGCATCTGCGGCGTTTATCGCGCTCATGCTTGCCTCCGCGCGCATCCTCGGGGCTGTCACGGAGGAGCGGACTGAACGCGGCATAAAAGGCCTGTTGAAATTGCGTCCTGAAACGGCGAAAGTTGAGCGTGGTGGAAAAGTGCAGATCGTGCCGCTCGGCGAGGTGGTGGTCGGTGACATCGTCATTGTAGACCTTGGTGAATATGTGCCTATCGACGGCTCGGTTATTTCCGGCACGGCGTCAATTAACGAATCATCGCTCACCGGCGAGTCGCTTCCTGTGGAAAAAGGTGTCGGGTCGAAAGTGTTCAGCTCGACGCTTGTCGCCAGCGGAAGTATCCGCATAAAAACAGAGAAGGTCGGCAAGGATACGACACTGGAAAAGATAATCGCGCTGGTCGAGTCAGCTCGCGCTGAAAAGCCGCAGATGCAGACGCTCGGCGAGAAGTTCGGCAAGATATATCTCATCAGTGTTTTTATCGTATCCGGAATACTGCTTTTCATAACGCACAACGTGTCATTTGTTCTTTCGGTGGTGTTGGTTGTGTGTGCAGACGATGTTGCGATAGCAATTCCGCTTGCATACCTTGGCGCTATCGGCGTTGCGGCAAGGTATGGAGTTATTGTGAAAGGTGGAGCGCATCTGGAAGCGCTCGGCTCGGCAAGTAGTATCGTTTTTGATAAAACAGGAACACTCACGAAAGGAAACCTCGCTGTGTCACATGTAACGGTTGCCGAAGGACACAAGGAAAAAGACGTTGTTGCAGCTGCCATGTTTGCCGCGTGTCGTTCCAAGCATCCGGTTTCGCGCGCCATTGTTGCGTATGGCAATGGACAAGGATGTGAAGAAGAATCCGGCGAGCCGATAGAGGAGATCGGCGGCAAGGGGATTGTTACAACTATGCATGGTGAGATAGTTCATCTCGGTCGCATATCATTCCTTCAGGAACAGGGTGTACATATTTCTCCGGCACTTGAGACCGAAGCGAATGCTGTGTTCGACAGTGGTCAGAGTGTTACTTTTGTTGCAAAAGGTAAGGAGACGATCGGGTTTCTCGCGGTTGCAGATGAGCTGCGACACAACGCAAAACAGGTGATGGAAGAACTGAAGGAGCTCGGCATCCGCAGGACCGTAATGCTTACTGGAGACAACGAGCGCGTCGCGGCAGCTGTTGCTAAAAAGATTGGCATCGATGATTTCCATGCAGGACTTTTGCCTGATGGTAAAGTCGCCGTCGTGAACGAGATGAGTCGGAAGGAAACGGTGGTGATGGTCGGTGATGGAGTAAATGACGCGGCCGCACTTTCTGCTGCAAACGTCGGTATAGCAATGGGCGCGATGGGTGTCGATGCGGCAATAGAATCGGCGGAGATAGTCCTCATGCACGATGACCTTTCAAGAATTCCCGACGTGATCCTGCTCGCACGTTCGACAAGGCGAATTGCAATTGAAGATTTTTGGATCTGGGGCATTACCAACATATTCGGTCTCGCGCTCGTGTTTGCCGGCTTCATCGGTCCTACTGGCGCTGCGGCATATAATTTCATTTCCGACTTCTTCCCGATCCTCAATTCAGCGAGAGTCCGTATGAACCTCCGCCTGCATTATCAAAAGAGACACGCGGCTCGTACGATAAAAAACTAGTTATGTTCTAGCAGAGAACGCAGCGAAGATATTTATCTTACTTTAAGAGAAATTACCTGTTAATATACGCATATGATTTTTCCGTCAGGTTCTATAGTATACCAAAGAAAAATCTGTCATGTATGATGCATTTTTCTCGGCAATCATAAAAGAGTTTGATCTTAAGAAATATGACGTCGACATCGTTGCAGTACTTCACATTCTTCCAGATTCCATTCCATTTGTTCGAGCACTTTCACACATAGGGGATATTGGTGTAATTATCCCTAAGCCAAAATCAATAAATAAAAACTCTTTAAAAGAGTTGGAAACTTTTCCGATACGACAGATTGGTAGAGACAATATTTGTAATGTTTTAAAAGATTTATCCAGAGATACAGTGTTTTTGGATATTGGTGGATATTTTTCAGGAATCGTTGATGAAATAAGAGCCGCATTAGGAGAAAGTTTTTTAGGAATTATAGAGGATACTGAAAATGGTTTGCAAAGATACGAGAATCTCGATGAGATTGTTTTCCCCTTCCTGAGTGTCGCTCGAAGCCCATTGAAAGACAACGAAGATGTTATGGTTGGTCAAGCTGTGGCTTTTTCTGCTGAAGCATTGTTAAGAGAGCATAGTATTCTTTTTAATGGTCTCAGGGTTGGTGTTATAGGATATGGAAAGATAGGAAAATCTGTTGCGCAGAGCGTAGAATTGAAACATGGAAACGCTATGGTTTATGACAAAGATAATGTCCGCCTTACTCATGCGCTGTCAAGCGGGTTTGAAATATCCGGAATAGAAAATCTACTCGGACTTTGTGATGTTGTGTGTTTGGCGACTGGAAATAAGTCTCTTTCTAGTAATGATTTCTCGAAGCTAAAAAATGCATCGTGGGTCTTTTCCGTTACTTCATCTGATGATGAGATTGATAAGGAATGGCTTAATTTTAATTATGCACAGGAAAGAATCTCTAAATACGCTGTGAAATATTCAAAGGGAGACCATTATTTCTATCTCCTTAATGAAGGAGATGCTGTAAATTTTATACACGATGCGGTTGTTGGCGACTACATTTTGTTGGTCCAAGCT
This sequence comes from Candidatus Adlerbacteria bacterium, assembly GCA_903840375.1. Classification (GTDB taxonomy): domain Bacteria; phylum Patescibacteriota; class Minisyncoccia; order Phycocordibacterales; family SBAW01; genus GWA1-54-10. The sequence continues at coordinate 7,985 of CAIMFR010000058.1, read as the reverse complement.
GAATTGCTTCTTTCCGCCTATAGTTTAATCGCAAAGAACGCTGGAAACCTCCAACGTGAGATGAGTAGTGATGTCCGAGATAGAATATGCAGGATATGGCTTTCAATATTTAGCAAAAATATTTTATGATATCGCACACTAAGGATCTATTTAATCTATATGTTCACATGTATCCTCATGAACGTGTAAATCTCGGACTCCTTGAGGGTCAGATGCAAGAGCAAGAAAATATTTTTTCACGAAAAAATTTCCGCGGACACGTCACGGCTAGCGGGCTTGTTGTATTAAATAACTCTGTTTTGCTTATTTTTCATAATTTTCTAAAAAAGTTTTTACAACCTGGTGGTCACATTGAAGATGATAAGACCCTTATTGCGTCCGCAGCTAGGGAAGTTTATGAAGAAACAGGTGTTAATACATCCCCACACCTGCTAACCTTTTGTGATGGAATTAGCATACCCATATTTATCAATTCGCATCATATTCCTAGAAATGACAATAAGGGCGAACCGGAACATCTCCATCATGATTTTATATTTTTGTTTACGACGGAAAAAGACACAATCTCTCTCGATACAGAAGAAGTTGCTAGCTATAAGTGGGTGGGCCTTGATAATGAATTTGAGGAAGGTGCTCTCAAAATTGCAATTGATAAATTTAGAAGATTAAGTAAATGATGAGACATTACATTTTCGGTATCCATCCTCAATTCAGCGAGAGTCCGTATGAACCTCCGCCTGCATTATCAAAAGAGACACGCGGCTCGTACGATAAAAAAGTAAAATAATGAAAAGAGAAATCCCGCTCATGGTTAGAGCGGGATTGTTTATTTGATCTTATGCACGTGTCTTTTCTGCCGAGAGCATCTCTTCGATCGCGCTCACTGCGTATTCCGTTTCCTCCGGCGACAGGGATCCTATAAGGTTGCGCATTGTCTTGTAAGGAAGCCTGAGATACCGAAGTAACTTGTTCCATCTCGTGATGGTGTGGTATTCCGACCACGACGAAGCTCGATTTCCCCTGTATCCGAGCAACATGGCGGTAAGATCGACCGCCACTTCACTTCGCTGTAACCTGTTATCGGTGGAAAACAGGACGATGTGCGACAACTCATGCGACAGAAGATGTATGATAGTTTCGCATGGTGCAGGATCGATCATCTTTTTTCTCAAGTGCAGAGTTGCATGAGAGTCTGTAAACTCGGAAGTCCCGTACATCGGTACCGGATGGTCAAGGATTATCCATGCAGGACAGCCTGGGTGCTCATCCAGATGCATCTCTGTACTTATGGTGAGTGTCAGTTTTAATCGTCGCTGCATGCACGACAACATGCTGCGGTAATCACGATCATTGTGAAAACATCGGAGCACTGCCATGTGTACGGACGGGGGTGTTTGAGGACCTCCAAGTGTTTTGCGCAAGTGTGCGAGGTAGACATCTACCATACCGTACCTACACATACTGCTTTCATTCACCATGACAAAGTTCATCGCAAACCTCCTATGTCAGCAGGAACATTGATACACCGGCAAGTAGAAAGCCCAGCAACTTTGCCAGCGACAATGAACCAAGAAGCCATGCCTGATAGAGTGCATACACAACAACTTGTATTATTGTCGTGATGAGTACATACGTTACTGCTGTTTCTTTCGGCACCACCGCAAGAATCCCGTTCAGTAAGTACAGGCCGACCGCAGCACTTATTCCGGAAAGAGCCCCGATCATCAAACCCGTAGGTGTTGCATCCACAGAATTGTCTTGTGTGAACATTATCAGCATAAGTACGACAACGGCGACAGTGTTCATCCACACACCGGACATCGTGCCGCTGAGCCCACTCCTACTCATCAGGAGTGGCCACATGCCGAAGAAAATACCTGCAAGTATGGAGCGGACATAAAGATTGTCCATGGTACCCTCCTATTTTTAACTCGTTTCGCGCTTCTTTAGCACAGCTATCTGCACAGTAGAGTACTACGCATATTTGTTTTTGTCCATATTAGATTGAAATAAAAAAGCGGCATTTCTATTTGTAGAATCGCCGCATTTTTTATTTGTAACTTTGTATTATTGATTTGTCGGAGCGGTCGGAGCTTTTGGCATACCGGCCGGGCGGATTTGAATCGACTTCGCGGTGATGCTACCGTCGCTGTTTTGCGAGCCGGAGACCATGACACTTACACCTGTGGAAAGGTCGGCTGCAGTTCCCGCAACGCTTTTCAGTATCTCGGTGCTGCCGCCAAGGAGTACGATCTGCGTAGAACCGTTTGGCATTTTGACCGTAATACTCGATGAGTCAACGGAGAGAATATCTCCTGCGGTAATTCCGCTGCCGGTACGCGCAGAACCTGCCCCGCGTGCACCGCTGAACGATCCGCCTGCAAACTGCCCCTGTCCATGTGTCGGTGTCTGGCCTTTGCCATACGCAGACCCTGCGTAAAAAGACCCGCCCACAACCGCTAATCCAACCAAAGACCCGGCAATAATATGGTTTTTACTCATGTTTGTTTATACGATCGGGGAATAACCTTTGGTGCACTTCTATATCTCTATCTTTGAGAAGAGGTAACTGCCTATGGATAGGAATAGGATCGTGAGGATGGTGAGAATGAGTGCGTCGTAGCCAAGACCCATTTGTGTTATGCCGGTCAGAGATGCTCGCAGGCCGTCGACTCCGTAGGAAAGTGGATCGATACGCACGATCGTAAGCAAAACACTCGGCAAATTTTTAAGCGGGAACAGTGCTCCCGAGAGGAAGAACATCGGCATGACGAGGAAGTTCATGATGAGCTGGAAGCCTTGCATATCGTCGAGCATCGAAGCTATTGCGACGCCAAGCGCGGTGAACAGAATTGCGATCGCTGCGGCGAATGCGAATGCGACCGGCAGCATTGCCCAGTGTTCCGGGCGGAAACCGACGATGAGTGTCAGACAGAAAACGATCACGCCCTGCAGGAGTGCGACACTGGCGCCGCCGAGTGTTTGCCCGAGCATGATCTGCATGCGCGACACCGGCGCGACCAGTGTTTCTTTAAGAAAGCCGAATTGCCTGTCCCAAATTATCTGAATGCCGGAGAATATGGCGGTGAAGAGGATTCCCATCGCGATGATTCCGGGCGCGAGGAATGAAATATAAGAACCGTCACCCGACGCTGCGTACATCGGACCGAGACCGAAACCGAGTGCGACGAGGAACAGGAGTGGCTGTCCTATCGAACCGACGATGCGCGACTTCGCTCGGAAGTATCGCTTTATCTGTCGAAGCCACAAAATATAAATTGCTTTCATATAATTTTAATTATCGTCTGCCTCCAAACCGCGCGGCACGGTGCATACGCATGCGGTCGACGCCGCTCATGGATTCCTCGCGTATGTCTGTGCCGGTGAGTGCGAGGAATGCTTCTTCAAGTGTCGTGGTGTTCGTCTGTGATTTCAGGTCTGCCGATGAACCTGACGAAATGATGTGTCCGTGGTCGATGATGGCGATGCGCTGTGCAGCTTTGTCGGCCTCCTCCATTTGATGTGTGGTGAAAAAGACGGTCATGCCTTCTTCTTTGTTGAGATGTGCGAGGTGTTCCCAGATGTGGTTGCGCGTCTGCGGGTCGAGGCCGATGGTCGGTTCATCGAGGAAAAGAATTTTTGGGTGATGGATAAGTCCGCGCGCTATTTCCAGACGCCGCTTCATGCCGCCGGAGAAGTTTTTTATCAGGTCGTTACGGCGATCGGCGAGGCCGATGAACTCCAGTAGCTCATCGATGCGCGCGCGGCGCAATTTTTTCTCGATGCCGTAGAGTACGCCGTGGAACTCCATGTTCTCCCAAGCGGTAAGCTCATCGTCGAGCGACGGATCTTGAAAAACGATGCCGAAAGAATGCCGTGCCTCGTCCTGCTGTGCGGTAGGGTCGAAACCGTTGATAGAAATTGTGCCGGATGTCGGACGCAACAAAGTCGTGAGCATTTTTATCGTCGAAGACTTTCCCGCGCCGTTCGGCCCGAGGAAAGCGAAGACTTCGCCGGGCTCGACAGAAAAAGAAATATCATCAACAGCCTTGATATCTCCAAAATTTTTCTTAATATTTTTAACTTCGATGACTGACATTTAATTTATTGTAGCAGGAAATTGATGTACCTATTCGTATCGCAGAGCCTCTATCGGATTGAGAGCTGCCGCGCGGCGTGCGGGATAATAGCCGAAGGTTATGCCTATCGCTGCTGAGACGCCGAATGCTAGTGCCACTGATGCAAATGACACGCTTGTTTGCAACACACCGGAATAATTTACGAGGAATGATATTGCCATGCCGAGAAGAATACCGATGACACCTCCGACGACTGTGAGTGCGACCGCTTCCGTCAAAAACTGGAAGTTGATGTCGCGACGGCGCGCACCTATCGCTTTGCGCAAACCTATCTCTCGTGTGCGCTCGGTGACCGTCGTGAGCATCATGTTCATAATGCCGATACCGCCGACGAGCAGCGAAATGCCGGCGATCGCGCCGAGGAGCATTGTAAGTGTGTTCGTGACACTCGACGCGGTCGCGAGAATGTCCGCCTGATTCATAACGCTGAAGTCCGCCTGCATCGGGTCGCTGATATGATGTCGAGCGAGCAGGAGTACCGTGGCATCCGTCTGCACCTGCGTCATCGAGCTTGCATCAGTCGCTTGGATGTCGATATCGGATAGATATTGGTCGCCGGTGAAGAACATCTGTGCGCTCCGTGTTGGTATGTAGACCATATCGTCAGGACTGGTGAAGCCACTGCCGCCCTTTGCCACCGTGACGCCTACAACCTTGAACTGCATGTTTTTAATATGTACAACTTGACCGAGCGCTTCCGCACCGACGCCGAAGAGGTCGTCGCGCGCGGTTGGTCCGAGCACTGCCACTTTTGCAAGCGACTGGTTCTGCTGGTCGGTGATGAACGAACCTTCATCTATCTGGATATTGCGAATGGTCGCGTAGCCTGACGTGACGCCATCCACTGAAACGTTCGTGTTCGTGCCCGGCGCCGTCACTTGCTGGCGGCTGGAAACTTCCGATGCGACCGTCTGCACATTCGCCACCTGCGTCGCGATCGCATTCGCATCTTCCTGCGTGAGTGTCTTTGCAGAACCTCGTCCTGCAGACACTTGCATACCGGCGCCGCGCTGTGCACCAGGCGTGACGACAAGTAGGTTAGAACCGATCGACTGGATGCTCGACTGGATGGAACTCTGTGCGCCCTGACCAATAGATACGAGTGCGATGACCGACGAGATGCCGATGACGATTCCGAGTATGGTTAGTCCCGAGCGGACCTTGTTCGCCGAGAGTGCCGCGTATGTTTCTTGGAGAGTATCAGTAAGTGTCATGTTTGATTTATATAATTTGTTCAGGGTGGTGCGCAATACGTCGAATGTGATCTTTTTTATCTGAAAGGATGACGCCGTCGCGCATGGTGATGATGCGCTTCGCGTGTTCGGCGATATCCGGCTCGTGCGTGATGAGTACGATCGTGCGTCCGAAATCATTGTTCAATTTTTGGAATGTGCCGAGCACGATCTCGCCGGTCTTTGTGTCGAGATTGCCGGTCGGTTCGTCGGCGAGTATAAGTGCAGGGTTATTTACCAGCGCACGGGCGATGGCGACGCGCTGTATCTGCCCTCCGGAAAGTTCATTACTCTTGTGCTGGAAGTGCGTTTCGGTGAGTCCGGCATCGTGCAGCGCCTGTATCGCTCGCTTGGTTCGCTTCTCCTCATCTACTCCATCGTACACGAGCGGTAACATGACATTGCGCAGTACCGTCGTACGTGGCAGGAGATTGAATGCCTGGAACACGAAGCCGATCTTGTCTTTTCTAATTTCCGCAAGTTCGTCGTCATTCATAGTAGAAACATCGCGGCCGTCGAGGGTGTACGTGCCGGATGTCGGCGTATCGAGGCAGCCTAGAATATGCATGAGTGTAGACTTTCCGGAACCGGAAGGCCCCATCACCGCCACGAATTCGCCCTCGGCGATCTTGAAAGATACGCCGCGCAAAGCTTTAAAAGCGGTATCTCCGGTGCCGTATGTCTTTGTTATGTCTTTTACTTCGATCATGGTGATGATTGTGGGGTCGAATTTCCAGGACATTTTTGGACTAAAAATCGGGTTAGACTTGGCCTAACGGCCCGGAGTGCACGATTTTTTGCCAAAATGTCCTTGGAAATTCTGCAATTTTACAACCTAATTCCTGCCGCACCCGCACCTCCGCCACGCGAGGCTCCGCCGAAGCTGCTGCTTGAGGACGGTGCTGCTGCGGTCGTCGCGGTGCCGGTGATCGTGCGTGTGATTATTTGCTCGCCGTTTGTGAGGCCGGAAGTGATCTCGACGTTGGTGTCATCGGAAATTCCAACTTGGACCGGGACCTGTTTTGGTGCAGTTGCCGAGAGTACTCCTTGCGAGCCGGCTGCAGTTATGGCTGTCGCGGTGATGGGCGTATCGAACATCTGCACAAAACTGTTTCCATTTTGTGTCTTGACAGCACTCTGAGGAACGGTCAGAACATCCATATGTGATGCCGTGATGATCGCCGCATTCACGGTCATGCCGGATTTCACACGCGGATCTTGGGAATCGAATTGTATCTTTACATCATAGTTCACGACACCTTGTGATACGGTGCCGACAGGATTGATCTGCGCAACTTTGCCTGTGAGCGTGAGGTCCGGAATGGCATCGAAGGTGAGTGTAACTTTGTCGCCAAGCAGTATCTTCGCCGCATCGACTTCGTTTAGAGACATGTCGGCAAGTTGTTGGCTGGTGATAAGCGTCGCGATCGCACTGCCCCCTGCGTTATCGTAGGTGTGTACATTGACCGCGGCGATGGTTCCGTCAAACGGTGCACGAATGTAATAATCGGCAAGTGTATTTTGGGCATCGAGCAACGCGTTCTGTCGCTGTGTGACGGAAAGTTGCGCGGATTGCAGATCGAGCGTGTCAGCTCCGGCTTGTACCTTGGCGAGCGACTGCTGTTTCTCGATGATATCCGTCTTGTCGCTCGATAGGGAATTGGTGTCGGAAAGAAGCGAAGACGTGTGAGGATTTATTTTGCCGATATAACTGTTGAGCGCGTTGATGTGCGTTGTCGCCACAGGTCGCAACGTCTTATTATTCTGCGTCAACTGGTCGCTGTAAAATTGAATGAGCGAATAGGTGGTCTTGAGCGCATTCGCAGTCAGAACCGAAGTGTTGTACGTCTCGGTGAGCAGACGTTCTGTCGTCGCAGCGTCAGGCGATGAAGGCATCGTTTTATAATCCGCAAACGTTGCGTCGTATGACGTGCGCGCTGTTTGATATGCGTTGTATGCCGCGTCGCGATAGCTCGAGCCGAGCGGGTTGTAGAGCGTCGCGGTGTTGCCGTAATAGTCGATATTTTGCTGGCTCACATTGCCGGACGCGTCAGTGCCGAAATCAATGTTCTGCATACCTGTCATGATGGTCGGCAGATCGAGAAAAGCGTCGGCAATGTCGTTGACGCTCGATTGGTATGCGGTTGCAAGACCGGTCTGTGCCTGTGTGAGGGCGTTGTTTGCCTGCGTAAGTGTTAACTGGTCTGCCGGTTCCTGCAATTTTTGCAATGACAACTTTGCACTCTGGAGATTCGCTTGCGCGTCGCGCACGGTCTTTTGTGCGTCAGTGGTGTCGATCTCCGCAATGAGAGTTCCAGTCTTAACAACTTGACCCGGCTGAACTCCAACGTAGGTGATCTGTCCGGAAACCTTCGGTGTTATGTCGAGAAGCTGATTGGCGGCAACTTGCCCGGACGCTGTTACCGACGAGACGATCGTACCGGTTTGAACGGTAGATAGAATATACCGAGTCTCTCCGGCGGTCGAAGTGAGATTGCCGTAGAGCTGCCATCCGACAAAGAGCACTACGAGCGCGATTATTGCGCTCCACCACTTGTGGCTTACAACAAATTGTCTGGAACTCGACACTAAAGTTTTTGCTTTGTTCATAAAT
>CAIMFR010000057.1 GCA_903840375.1 Candidatus Adlerbacteria bacterium | reverse complement strand
CCGCAAATAGCCGACGAAAAATGTGAAGCATTTTCGTCGTTGCTACTGCGAGAGGGTAGGAGATTCGAAAGCCGGAGCGGGCACCTTGCCTGCAGGCAAGGTCGCGAGGCGGGGTCGCGGAAATCCCGCTGCAGCGGGATTATCTGTGACCGAATCTCCTACCCTCCGCCCGCAGACATTTAGAAAATCGCTAATGATTTAGTTGGCGGCAGACGTTGAGTTTATGACCGAAGCCGGGTGTGGGCATTGCCACTTCCAGAGTATCATTGGTGCTGAATAATATAGGGTCACCGGCGTTCGATCTTTTTCATATGTTTGCAAATCACTTATGAGATTAGAATCGATCACACAGTAGGTGTCTTCCTGTGAAGATTGCGGATCCGTTTTAATATAGGCAGTCCAGGTCTGGAAGATAAAACCGGTTTTTTCTATTGCAGTTACATAGCCGGTATGTTGTCCTGAATTCGGAGTCTGGAAGATGCCGAACAGATACACAAATAACGCAATACAGGCCACAACAAATACGCACCCCACGGCAAAGATGATCTTTCTTTTCATATTTACTTATGCATCCCGGTAAGAATTATGATTTCCGTTTGGTGCTTGCATTAAACTTCTTTGCATCGCTGACACCTTGCTTTGCCCCCTGCCAGATACTGCGACCTAATGCATATGCGTCGGCGACAACCACACGCGTGCCTGCAAGGTCGGCAGCTCGGCGACTCTAGGAACCTACTCGGTCTTCAAAGGAAACATATTGGCTTTAACATCCGCGACGCTCACGACGAGCGTAAATGTTGAGGGTAGTGTGCTGGCACAAAACGGTGCAGTTACGATGGATACGAACATTGTTAACAAAGTGGCGTGCGGGGCCACACCACCTGTGGTCATACCACCTGCTCCGGCACCTATCTATAGTGGTTCGAGTGGCAGTTTTGCGATATTGCCGCTTATTGATGTTATAAAAATACCGAGTCCTCTAGCGTTGCCGCAAGGAGCTGGACCTGTTACTTATACCTATACGGTAAAAAACATAGGAAAGGTCCCTATGATCGGCATAGGGGTCAAGGATAACCTCTGTTCTCCCATAACCTATGTCTCCGGAAACGGTGTCAATAATCCGCCGACTACCAATTCATCACTCGATATTGGGAAGTCATGGATATTTAGTTGCACCAAAACAGTTTCTAAAACAGAGACCAATACCGCCACGGCGCACGGGCAAGCCGGCGGATGGGATACATACCACACCACCAACGCGACGGTGGTTGTCGGCGCATCGACCGTACCACCGTTGATTCATGTGGTAAAGATTCCTGATGTCTCCCTGCTCCCTGTAGGTGGTGGGGCAGTGACTTATACTTATACCGTGACCAACCCGGGTACTGTGCCGCTTAGCGATGTCAGCATTACGGACAATAAGTGCACCGGATTGCCGACTCGTATTTCCGGGCATCCGGGGGATGTGAATCACAACGATCTCCTTGATCCAGGTGAGATTTGGACATTTACCTGCCAAACGAACCTCACTCAAACAACAACAAATGTAGGAACCGCTGAAGGGGACGCCAATGGTCTGACCGCGATCGACTTCGCACAAGCGACGGTCGCCGTCTTGACACCGAGTCTGCCGAATACAGGGTTTGGTCCTATGAGCACAGCTGCTATGTGGAATTTGCTCACCGTGATCGACACTATCACGTTAGTCGGCGCGCTTGGTTACTTGTTCCGAAAACAAAGAGTGCATTAGAGTGCTTCATTAAGGAATGATCGAAAGAAAAACTAGACCTCCGCGGTCTAGTTTTTCTTGGTATACTCAGAGGAGTATGAAAATCTTTTTGCGAAGGGTATTGTGGGTACTCCTCGTTGTGTGCGCTCTTCTTCTCAGCTCTTTGGTGGTATATGTTTTGGCGCATCGTATCTCGTTATCGCCGGCCGGACTCACTCCTATAGTTACCAATCAAAAGCATGTCAGGGTCGGTGTGCCGATTCGTCTCGAGATCCCTCGCCTCCATATCGGTGTGCCCATAGAACAAGCTGGCCTCACTCCTCAAGGTGCTATGGGTGTTCCCGAGGGTCCTATGGATGTGGCGTGGTTTAAACTTGGGCCGCGTCCTGGAGAGATCGGGAACGCTGTCATTGCCGGACATGAAGGTTGGAAAAATGGTATACCAGCGGTGTTTGATATTTTGTATATGCTACAACCTGGTGACAATATAGTTATAGAGGATGAATATGGAGCGATCATGACCTTTGTTGTGCGGAAAGTGAAGACGCTCGACCAATATGCCGACGCTGCGACTATTTTTAATTCTTCCGATGGAAAAGCGCATCTCAATCTCATTACCTGCGAGGGTGTGTGGAATCCCGCGCAAAAAAGTTATGCGAATCGACTCGTGGTGTTTGCTGATAAAATAGTACAGAAATAAGTGCCTTTTTCACCCTTATTTATCAACACAGTTTGGAAAATGAGTCAATGGTTTCGGGTGGCGTTTCCCGCTGTATGTGCTATACTTTTGGCATGGTTATCAGCTATCTCGGCGGTGAGTGTTTCAAGGTTTCCTTTGGCGATCTTACGCTCGCTTTCAATCCTCCGTCTAAAGATTCTGACTTTAAATCGCCGAAGTTCGGCTCAGATATTGTACTAGTGACGCAAGATCACAAGGATTTCAAGGGCATAGACTTGGTCGTGTTTGGCGACCGCGAGCCGTTCGCTATCACCGGCCCGGGGGAGTACGAGGTAAAGGGGGTAGCGGTTCGTGGGTTCGGTGCTGAGTCGGTATACAGCAACAAGCCCGGAGTCGTAGAGAAACACATCAACACAATATATAGCGTTGCCCTTGAGGGCATGACACTGTGTTTTCTCGGAGCATTAGGTTCGTCATCGCTCCCGCAGTCGGCAAAGCAAGAGTTGGACAACATAGACATTTTGTTCGTGCCGGTCGGCGGCAACGGTGTGCTCGACCATGCGGAGAGTTACAAACTTGCAGTACAATTAGAGCCGAGTGTTATAATTCCGATGCACTATACGCCTGAGACACTCAAACTTTTTTTGAAAGAAGCTGGTGCGGAGGGAATGCAGCCGATAGAAAAATTCACCATCAAGAAAAAAGATCTGGAAGGCAAACAAGGCGAGATCGTGCTATTACAAGCATAATTTTATATATGAAATATATTCAAAACATGAAGGATAAGACTCCGCACGAACGCAGGCAGCATGCTATGCGCGTGTCGAGCATTTTGACCGCGGGTATTTTCACTGCGTGGCTGCTTACTCTTGGTGTCCGCATGGCGTACCCCGCGACGTCGTCGAATGTGGCGACGAACACGTCATCAGGGAATCAGTCGCAGACGGCATCGGTTGCTAATAGCGATCCGGTGCAGTCGCAAGGCAATACACTTGAAGTTGTACAGACGGATGCGACACATCCTGCGCAACAGCAAACACAGCAATAGACCCCCATGGCAGAAGAACCGGAAAAAAACAAAGAAATAAATCTAGGCATCATAGAGCGCAACATTTCGACAGAAATGCGCGAGTCGTATTTAGACTACGCGATGACGGTCATTGTTTCGCGCGCGTTGCCGGATGTCCGCGACGGATTGAAGCCTGTGCACCGCCGCATCCTCTACGCGATGCATCGCATGGGGCTCTCGGCGGGCGCGCGTTTCCGCAAATCAGCCGCAGTGGTCGGAGATGTGCTAGGAAAGTATCACCCGCACGGCGATGCGTCCGTGTACGACGCAATGGTCAAAATGGCGCAGGATTTTTCCATGCGCTATCCGCTTGTTATCGGGCAGGGAAACTTCGGTTCAATAGACGGCGACTCTCCTGCAGCAATGCGTTACACCGAGGCGAAGATGTCGCGCCTGTCGGAGGAGCTCCTCGGTGATCTGGAGAAGGACACTGTCGAGTGGCGTCCCAACTACGACGGCACGCTTAAAGAGCCAACAGTGCTTCCGTCTGCGATCCCGAACATTTTGCTCAACGGCACCCTCGGCATCGCCGTCGGTATGGCGACGAGCATTCCGCCGCACAACCTCACCGAACTTTCCAATGCGCTCACTCATTTGATAGAAAATCCCGACGCGACAGTCGAGGATCTTATGCAATTCGTCTCCGGTCCTGACTTCCCGACAGGCGCGGTCGCCTACAATAAAAAGGATCTTTTGCATGCGTACTCGACAGGCCGCGGCGGCGTTGTGGTGCGCGGCAATGCTGAAATTGTCGAGGACAAGAAAGGCAATTTCCAGATCATCATCACGTCCATTCCTTACCGTGTGAACAAGGCCGACCTCATCATGCGCATCGCCGACTTGGTGCGCGAGAAAAAGATAGAAGGCATAAAAGGCCTGCGTGACGAATCGACGCGCGACATTCGTATCGCTATCGACCTCAAGGGTGGTTCTCATCCGCAGAAGGTGCTCAACTTTCTCTACAAGCACACGGCGCTCGAGGATACGTTCCATTTCAACATGGTGGTGCTTGTCGACGGCGTACCGCAGACTCTTTCATTGAAAAGTATCCTGCAGGAGTTCATCAAACACCGTCGCGTGGTGGTGCGCCGCCGCACGGAGTACGACCTCCGCAAAGCACAAGAGCGCGAGCATATTTTGCTCGGCTTGGTAAAAGCGCTCGACCATATCGACGAGATAATAAAGACGATCAAAGCATCGAAGGATGTTTCCGAGGCGCATGTTAATCTCGTTAAAAAATTCAAATTCTCCGACTTGCAGACAGACGCGATCTTGGAAATGAAACTCGCGCGCCTGGCCAACCTCGAGCGCAAGAAACTCGAAGACGAGTTAAAAGAGATCGAGGCTTTCATCGAGGAATGTGTTGCTCTTCTCAAGAGCGACAAGAAAATGCTCGGTGTCATCAAAGACGAGATAGTTGCCGTGTCGAAGCGGTATGGCGATGCTCGTGCGACAAAGATAATCAAAGGCGCAGCCGGTGTAATAAATGTAGAAGATCTCGTGCCGGACGAGGAGCAGGTTCTCGTGCTCACGGCAGGAGGCTATGTCAAACGCACCAACCCTGAGGAATATCACAAACAAAAGCGCGGCGGCATAGGCGTCATTGACCTTGATACAAAGGAGGAAGATTTCGTGACGACATTCCTCACCACATCGAGCCACAGCGACCTGCTCTTCTTCAGCGACCTCGGCAAAGCGTATCAGATAAAGATGTACGAACTTCCGGAAGGTAAACGTTCCACGAAGGGCAAAGCTGTCGTCAATTTCTTGGCTGTTTCCGACGGCGAAAAAATTTCGTCGGTCCTTCCGATGCGCAAGGGCGACAAGGCCGGCGAACGCTTCCTCTATATGATCACCAAGCAGGGTGTTGCGAAAAAGGTGGACGCGACTGCATTCCACGACGTGCGCCGCAACGGACTGATAGCGATGCGCCTCGAAAAAGGCGACGAACTCATCGCGGTTCTTCTCGTCGAAAAAGGCGACGATATCATGCTCGCTTCGACAAAAGGGCAGTCGATCAGATTTAAAGAAAGCGACATTCGCGTGATGGGTCGCACCGCGGGTGGTGTGCGAGGTATGAAGCTCAGCACAGGCGACTTTATTGTCGGTGCCGATGTTATCCGCAAGGCAGACAAGAAAGACGCGGAGGTCCTCGTCGTGTCTCGCAACGGCTACGGCAAGACTACGCCTGCCGAGGAGTATAAAGTCCAGAAACGCGGCGGTTCCGGCATCAAGACTGTGAAAGTTACGCCGAAGACCGGCCCGCTTATTGCCGCGCACGTGGTGAAGAAAGAAATTGGCGCAGAAGAGGGAAAAGAGATAGTCGTCATTTCCAAAAAGAGCCAAGTGATCCGCACCAGCCTCACTGAGATACCATCGCTCTCTCGCGGTACGCAAGGCGTACGCATAATGAAACTCCGCGAAGGTGATTCTATTGCGAGCTTCGTATGTCTCTAAATTGTGTCTGTTAATACAATATTCCGAGCATAATATGAAGTCAGATATTCTGGAATAGTTACGCCTGCATTTGGAAAAGCCTATCAAGAATGAATCTGACGTACTGTATGTCTTCGTTCAGTCAAGAAAATCGTTAGATCATCTTAAAACTGAAAAAATATTTCCCTATGGATTGATTAGATTCTATGCTAATTGGGTTGTGCATATAGATATTTACGACACAAAGGAAATTGAATACTTTTTAACATCGGCTGAAAATTCAGATGATAAATTGTTGGAGTTTATAACTCTAGGGCATCTTGCTGGCGAGTTCAGAGAATATTTAAATTATTTTGGTCTTTCAACGAATATAGTTGATAACACAGAATCTTGGATTACATTTTTGTGTAATCTCCGGAATATTCTTGTTGACGTACCGCTGTTTGTAGCATGTGAATGTGTATATATGAAATTGTGTGCGGACGTGGTATAGTTTTGGTATGTTTAACGTTTTTAATTTCGATAAGACTAAGGATCATGAGAAAATGCGGCAGGGCTGCGTGATGCGTGTTGCACGAAAACAAATACAGAAGAATAAGGCTGTAATAGAATCTCTCCGCGCCTATGATGTTGGTACAAAAAATATTTCAACCGCTGACGTCAAGCGACGTCTGCGGGGTATATGAGTTGCTCTACGAACATGGCCTAGTTTCCTTTCCGCTCGTTCAAGATGCGGCAGGCAGAATTGGAGCTGTTGTAGACAGTATTATTGCAGTCCATTTTGGGCATGCCATTTACGCCTCACTGGAAGAAAAAGCCGTAGCATACTTGTATTTTCTGATCAAAGATCATCCGTTTGTGGATGGGAATAAACGTACCGCAGTCATTGTGTTTATGACGGTTTGTGCCTTCAATAAACTGAAGCCGGATTTCAGTGTCTTCACACTCGATGAACTTGCTGTGTACATCGAACAGCGCCAAGGACAGGATTATCATTCCTTTATAGCAACTATTGCAACCGCTCTTTTTGCATAAAACGTAATCGTGTTTACTGTGTTTCGAAATATAAAAATATGCCACGCGACCTTTGCAGATCGCGCGGCGTTTGTCATGTTCCGTAGTAGTATACGGTCACCTGTTGTGCGGTGTGCTTCTTTTTTCACAAGGCGAATGAATTGCAGGTGAAAAACTCTGATATACTTATAGGACGATGGATGCAAGTACATTTCTCAGCCCTGTAGATACGTTGCGCGCTGCTAAATTGTGCGAGGATATGACGGTCGCGGACTTCGGCGCAGGTTCGGGGCACTTCACGCTTGCTGCAGCGCAGACTGTCGGCAATCGCGCATCGGTGTGGGCAGTCGACGGATGCAAGGATTTTCTTTCTCGTATAAAAAATCACGCGACTGCCGCCGGCCTCGGCAATGTGGAGGTCGTGCGCGGCGATGTAGAAAAAGAGGGTGGCAGCAATTTGCCCGCAGAACATTTCGATCTCGTGATCATGTCCAATCTGCTTTTCGCCGTTAAGAACAAGTCGGCAGCAATTGCCGAGGCGTATCGCGTGCTGCGCAACGGTGGCCGAGTGTTGGCGATAGACTGGCGCGATTCTTTTAATTGTCTTGGTCCTCACCCTGACAATGTAATTACCGCAGATGACGCGCGAGATCTATTTAAGAGTGGGGGATTTTCATATGTCGAGGATATTCCGGCTGGTGGCTACCACTGGGGATTTGTGGTTCGCAAAAAGCCCAATTACAGTGCACAATAGGTATGAAAAGGTGAGATAAAAATAAAATCAATGCAAACAAGCACTTTTCAAATAGTATTTATAGGGATTTTCTTAGCTATGATAGTCGTCGGAATAGGCGTATTTTCCCTATTCCGTTCCGGCACGAGCGGTTCTGTCGGCAACGTCACTATCTGGGGCACTCTCGATCAGAAGATCATGGACCAGGTATTGATGACTGCTCGTCAACAGGATAAATCGTTTCTGAATGT
>CAIMFR010000056.1 GCA_903840375.1 Candidatus Adlerbacteria bacterium | reverse complement strand
CAAATCTGGACATTCACACCTAAGAAAAATATCCCGCTAGAAGGCGCAATACCTCCCACGCTATAAACATAATTATGATCCAAGTGACGCCCCGCACCATCGAGACACTCCCGTGACTCTTCTCGGCGTCGTTGCCGTTGAGTGCCATCAAGTATTCGACAAATCCCCACAAGCATATGACAAAGCCGACGGCGGCCAGCAGACTTAGTATGCCGCCAATGTATGAAAGCGGATGTGCCAAGAACGCGTTCATAAATACACTCACGGTATCCATGGATACAGTATATACTAATTGTATATGGCAAGTGCATCGGTATTGTCACACGAAGCTGCGAAAGGTCGCGCATCTTGGCTTCAAGGTTGGGGTCTGCCTCCTGTGGTGACTGCGCCGTTCATGCTGTTCGTCATGTTTATAATCGCGTTGCTGTATGATCCCGGCGCGCTGGTGAGCATACTTGCCGCACTTATGATGATCTCCCCGTTGTGGCTACCGGTCATTCTCGGACGGGTGTTTATTATTTGGTGGGTCACCTATGTTCGTTACGCTTTCTGGTTTCAGCAGGAAAATACTCTTCTGGAAATACAGCTTCCGCCTGAGGTAGAGAAGTCACCGCTCGCGCTCGATCTTTTCCTGTCGACATTATGGAACTCCGGCGGAGAAGCCACGTTCATCAACCGTCTTTTAAACGGGCGATTTCGCATGGTGTGGTCGCTTGAGATAGCCAGCAACGAAGGGCGGGTGAGTTTTTATATTCACACGCGTAAATCCCAGAAGGACATCATCGAGGCCCGTCTCTACGGTCAATTCCCAGAGGCTAAGATAATGGAAGTAGACGACTACGTGTCAAAAGTTCCTTTTAATCTTAAAGAGTACAGTCTTTGGGGATGCGAATTTAAAAAGAGCACTCCAGACGCGTTGCCGATCAAAACATACATCGACTACAAATTGGATAAAGACACAAAAGAAGAATACAAGATAGATCCGATAAGCAACGTTGTAGAGTTTTTGGGTCAGATAGGCAAAGGCGAGTATCTGTGGATGCAAATAGTGCTCAAGGCTCGTAAGAAAGACGAGTGGTATGGATTTTATAAGGCAACCGATGATTTCAAAGGCCCGGCAACGGAGGATATAAAAAAGACGATGGAGGCTGCCGCGCAGCGTTTCGGAGTCGCAGATGTGGCAAGTCCGCAGAAAATGATGATGAGTCTCATGACGGAGGGCGAGCGTCGCAGAGTCGACGCGATAGAACGTTCCCTATCGAAGCTTATCTTCGAGTGCGGTATACGCGTTTTGTATCTTGGTAAAAAGGAAAATTTTAAAGTCTCTAACATCGGCGGAGTAATAACGATCTTTAACAGCTTCCGTTCGCTCGAACAGACTCGCGAGTATAATGCGCTCGGTCCGACTCGCGGCCTCATCGGGTACGATTATCCGTGGCAGGATTTCCATGGAATTTTGCAGGATGGGCAGAGGAGGCGTCTATTCTTCCGCTATAAACACCGAGCATTTTTCTATGTGCCTTATAGCCAGACGCCGGTGTTTCTGAATACTGAAGAGCTTGCGACACTTTGGCACTTCCCAGGTTCGATAGTGAAGACTCCAGGCCTTACCCGTGTACCGTCGAGACGTGCGGAGGCTCCGCTTAACCTGCCGACAATGCAATAATGATCTGCATGAATACTGCGCACTACAAAGAGATCTACAATGCGTGGTTTCGCAATAAGCGCAGGCGTCATCTTGCGCTTGTCGTCGCTTGGGTGGTGGTGCTCGTGTTGTTTTTTTACACTGTTCTTTTTTCAGCGCCGGTGCATTTTCCGCAGGCGTCACTCTTTAAGGTAAAGAGCGGTATGACGCTTCAGGAAATAGGAGCATCACTGCAGCAGCGCAACATGGTTCGCTTTGCCGGAGTATTCACGATCACAGCAAGACTCGAGGGCGGTAATAAACACATCGTCGCCGGCGAATATCTTTTTTCTGATTCGGAAAATATTTTTACGATGGTTAACCGCATGCTGCACGGTGACTACGGCATCACTCCGGTTCGCGTAACCTTCACCGAAGGGATCTCATCCAAAGAGATGGCCGACCAGCTTGCGAAGGAAGTGCCCGACTTTGATGTAGGCACATTTCTCGTAGAAGCACAGAAAAAAGAGGGATACCTTCTGCCGGATACCTATTTCATTTTGCCGGGAGCTGATCCGGAAACGGTTATGTCTTTGCTCGAACATAATTTCAATTCGCATATAAATGATTTGTCAGTCGTGCAAACAGTAGCACGGTCCGGCAATACTCTTTCCGATATCGTGACCATGGCATCGCTGGTGGAAAAGGAGGCATCGGACACTACTGATCGCCGCATTGTTGCCGGCATATTATGGAATAGGGTCAGGATAGGTATGCCGCTTCAGGTTGACTCGGTCTTTCCGTACATTATCGGTAAATATTCTTTGCAACTTACGCTGGCCGACTTGCAGACATCATCTCCGTACAATACATACACCAACAAAGGTTTGCCTCCCGGACCGATCTCTAACCCGAGCATGGACGCAATTCTCGCATCCGCCAATCCGCTGCACACGCCGTATTTGTATTACCTATCTGACAAAAAAGGCGTAATACATTATGCTGCGACGTATGCGGAACATCTTGCGAACAAAAGAAAATATCTCTAATAAAACAAAGGTTTTTGTCGGACTCTCCGGCGGGGTGGATTCTGCCGTGTCTGCTGCTCTGCTCAAGGAGGCAGGATATGATGTTACCGGAGTTTTCATTCGCATTGCTTTGCCCGGATATCCATGCTCTGCCGGTTCGGATAAGATATCTGCGATGCGCGTGGCGGCGCATCTGCATATTCCGTTTCGTGAGATCGATCTTTCCAAAGAATATGAGAAGGAAGTTTTTCGTACATCGGTGCGCGAGTTTGCGCGAGGCAGAACGCCGAATCCGGATGTGCTCTGTAACCGCGATATAAAATTTGGCGCATTCTATAACTACGCGCGAGAACAAGGTGCAGATTTCATAGCGACTGGACATTATGCGAAGGTTGCGTGTGAGCGGCATCCGAGAAAACCTCTTTCAAAAATAGTCTGGCCCAGCCTTGCCGACCGGGCGATTGTCGGCGAGCTGGGAGAACCGAGGACTTTTTTGAAAGAGGTTTTCTCGGATGCCGCCTGTCTCCGTGTCAGCGCCGACACAGAAAAAGATCAAAGCTATTTTCTCTGGATGGTGCCGGAAGAAGTTTTGCGACATGTCATTTTCCCCGTCGGCGATTTGCATAAAAAAGACGTGCGCGAATTGGCAAACAAGTTTGGTTTGCCGAATGCCGCGCGCCCTGACAGTCAGGGTCTCTGCTTTCTCGGCGACATCGCCATTGAAGATATGCTGGAGCGCGAATTGTCACCGCAGCAGGGCGATATCATTTCCGAGAATGGCAATGTCATCGGTCGGCATGACGGAGCTGTTCTTTATACGCTCGGGCAGCGGCATGGCTTTACGTTATTTTCACAAACACCTGACACGCAGCCACATTTTGTCATAGGCAAAAATGTCGAGCAAAATACCGTTACCGTATCGGTCGATCGTTACCCGACCGGTGCTAAGCAGACGAAAATTTCTCTTACTGATGTCAATTTGCTAGGAGAAGTTGAACCTGGAAAATGTCAGGCACGATATCGCTATCGGCAAACACTTATCGATGCGGAACTTTCCATACACGGCGAAACTGCTGTTGTGGTATTGCACGAGCCGCAGTACGTCCCGATAGGGCAGTCGCTTGTTCTTTATCGTGGCGACAGGTGTCTTGGTGGTGGCATAGTCGACACCGCGACTCTCATTTGAGTGGTGTATACTTATCGCATGGCGATTTTGATAACAAAAGCAGACGGCACGTCGCAGGAATTCAATTCTGCAAAGTTGCACGGTTCGCTTGTGCATGCAGGTGCAGATGATGCGATAGCCGAAGAGATAGTCAATGAAATAGCGAAAGAATTATACGAGGGCATCACTACGACGGAAATTTATCGCCGGGCATTTGCACATTTACGTGAACGCAAACATCCTGCCGCTTCGCGGTACTCGCTCAAACGCGCGATGCTGGAGTTTGGTCCGTCGGGCTTTCCATTCGAGGCATATCTGGCGGAGATCTTTCGTGCGAAAGGTTATTCCGCAAAGATAGGTCAGATAATCCAAGGCGCTTGTGTCGAGCACGAAGTCGATGTCGTGATGATGAAAGATGCTGTGACGACATATATCGAAGCGAAGTTCCACAACACCGTCGGTTTCAAGACCGATCTGCAAGTTTCGCTCTATGTGAAGGCTCGCATGGATGATATTCGTGCGACTGTCAAAGATCCTCACGCTGTGCTCGGTCTGCTTGCGACCAACACAAAGTTCACTTCGCAGGTTGTGCAATATTCCACGTGCGCAGGGCTCGGCTTGCTTGGCTGGGAATATCCTGACAAGGGCAACCTGCATGATCTTATCGACGAAACTCACCTCTATCCGATAACCGCTCTCACCAGTATTTCCAATCGCGAGAAGGCTGCTCTCATGAGTGAGAAAGTCGTTTTGTGTAATGGCATTTTGCAGAACAGTAGTGCGTTTCTTCGTGCCGGTATCCCGGAAAAACGCATAGGCGAGATTATCACCGAGGCCGGTATGTTGTGCCAACCGGGTAAGTGGATATAATAAATGTATTAATAAACTTTATCGAATACAGAATGTATGCAAGGCAATAACGGCGGGCACCAGAATAATAATCAGAATAACAGAGACCAAAATAGTAGAGATCAGAATAGGCACAGAGAGTACAACAAGCCTATCATGGTGACCGCTCCGATCACTCCGGATGATTCAAAGAAGGTACTGTTCTATATCATAGTAGGAGTCGTGGTGTTCATTGTTGCAATTTGGAGCCTTGTGGCGATGCATGGCGGTGGCGGTAATTCTCCGGCAAGTGTGGCAAGCGAAGTAGTCGCGACAACTACTCCTGATGTTTCTGTAACTACACCTACACCTAAAAAAGAAACAACCAGTCCTTCAGTCAGCCCTGTTGTTGAGAATACCGCTTCAGATAACGGTCCGCTCGTTATCCCCACGCCGCAGAGTGCCGGACTCGAGGTGACCGTTTCGCACATGGTTGTATCTGTGCCGACCTGGGTCGTGATCTACGAAGATCACAATGGTCAGCCGGGTAATGTGCTTGGTGCGGGACTCTTTGTCGCAGGAAGGGAAAGCGGTGTCGTGGAGCTTCTCCGTGGGACATTGCCGGGGCAGACATATCTGGTGGGAGAGTCGCGCGATGATGGTGACCATATGTACTCGGCGCAGAACGATCCGGCGATCCGCGATGCGAACGGCGATCCGATGCTCACTCAATTCCAGACTAAATAATTGTTAAAACAAATCATGCATACATTTACCCACGCGCTCGCACCGTCGACTCTACTGGAACTTAGTTATAGTTGGAGACTTGTTGTTGCGGTCGTGTTGGGTGTTGTTATGGGAGTGGAGCGGTCTATAGCAGGCAAGCATGCGGGGTTAAGAACCTACGGACTTGTCTCGCTCGGTTCGTGTGCGTTCACTCTTGTTGGTGTTATAGCTGCACAACAGTTGTCCATGTTTAGCGGTATAAACCCGTTTCAGATCGCAGGCTACGTTGTGTTGGGTATCGGGTTCATCGGTAGTGGTTTGGCGATGACGGGTAACGGTCAACCTTCGGAATTGACGACTGCAACCGGCATCTGGGTTGCGGCAAGTGTCGGCATGCTATGTGGTTTCGGACTATATGTGCTCGCTTTCGCAGTGACGGCAATTAGTCTTATCGTGTTGGTGCTTCTTGCCTCATTGGAACGCATTCTACGAGCGCATAACGGCAAATAGGGAAATAAATAAAAAATAAAGGTGTAGTATACTGCTTGCATGTTCGGCTATTTTGTACGCAAAGAATCAATGTGGTTCAAGCCAGGCTCTCAACAGCCGTATAGGCTGAGTCGTACACGCATCGACAATTATGTAAAGTGCAAGCGCTGTTTTTGGATGGAGGAGCGTTTCGGCGTGAAGAAGCCGGACTCTTTTCCGTTGACGCTTAACATTGCAGTCGACGCATTGCTCAAAAAAGAGTTCGATGTGCACCGCGCCGCAGGCACGCCGCACCCGATGATGAAGTCGTACCACATAGATGCGATACCTTTTGCACATGAAAAGATGGACGAGTGGCGGCACAATTTCACCGGCGTGCAGACGATACATAAGCCGACCAATTTTTCCGTTTTCGGTGCGGTGGACGACATCTGGATCAATCCGCAGCACGAGCTTATCGTAGTCGACTACAAAGCAACTTCGAAAGAATCCACACCAACACTCGACGGAAACCTCGGTGAGCAGTATCGCAGGCAGATGGAAGTGTATCAGTGGCTGCTTCGGCAAAATGGTTTCCCTGTGTCCGACACCGGCTACTTCGTGTATGTGAACGGCAGAAAAGATGTTGAAGCATTCGACGGCAAATTGGAATTTTCCGTGCATGTTCTGCCGTGTCTCGGCATATCGGAATGGATCGATCCCACACTCCTGGAGATAAAAGAATTGCTCATGAGCGATACGATCCCGCCGACCAGTGTCGCATGCGAGTATTGCCCATACCGCGAAGCAGCCGGGAAGACGCTGCAAAGGATGTCGGCACGCGGAGCGGTTGTCGCAGGCATCGTTGCGGTTGCGACACCATCTCCCGCGCCGGATGTTGCCCGGGCAGTCTCTGTAAAACGGGCAAAACGGTCGATAGAAAAAGATGAGAATCCGACAGCTCCGATGTTCTAGTTTTTTTGTGTATGGCAATAAAAATCGACCAGTCGTGGAAAGAAAAACTTGCCGATGAATTCGCGGAGCCGTATTTCGTTAAGCTTTCCGCATTCATAAAAGAGGAATATGAGAAGAACACCGTCTACCCGGACCCAGAGAATATTTTTCGCGCGTTCGACCTGTGTCCGTTCGACAAGGTGAAAGTGGTCATCATCGGACAAGATCCGTACCATGGCGCGAAGCAAGCGAACGGTCTGTGCTTCGCTGTGGATAAAGAGACCAAGTTACCGCCGTCGCTTCAAAATATTTTTAAAGAGATAGAAAAAGATATCGGCACGCCTGCGAAAGAGCAAGGCGGCGACCTCGAACGCTGGGCGAAGCAGTGTGTGCTTCTGCTCAACGCGACACTCACGGTGCGCGCATCGCTTGCCGGTTCACATCAGAATAAGGGGTGGGAAGAATTCACCGACGCGGCCATTCAGGCGCTCTCTCGTGATAGGCAACACATAGTCTTCATGCTCTGGGGCAATTATGCCAAGGCGAAAGGTGCGCACATCGACCGTAAGAAGCATCTCGTGTTGGAGGCTGCACACCCGTCGCCGTTTTCCGCATACAGCGGATTCTTCGGCTGCAAACATTTTTCCAAAGCGAACACATATCTCGTGGAGCATAAGAAAACTCCGATAGAGTGGTAGCATTTTTACATTTTTTGTCAAAAAATAATAATTTGGAAAGGATTTGGAAATGTGCTACTGTCTGCCTGTCATGGCTCGGACCAAAGCCTCTCTTAAAAAAGTTCAGACGGTAGGTGGTATCACAGAATACCGCTTGACGAACGGCTTGCGTGTGCTCTACAAGCGCGAGCGCGCCGCGCCTGTGGTTGCAGTGTGTGTGACATTCCACGTCGGGTCGCGCAATGAGGATGCAGGCCACACCGGCTCGACGCACATCCTCGAGCATCTCCTCTTTAAAGATTCAAAAAAGTTCAACAAGAAAAACGGCAATGGCATTACCGATTATCTCGAATGGTTCGGCGCGTACACCAACGCCTCGACATGGCTCGACCGCACCAACTATTTCGAGGTGCTCCCGCGAGAACGTCTTGACGAGGCGCTCGAGATGGAGGCAGACCGTATGCGCGATTCTCTTTTTTCCGATGCGGATCTTGCGTCCGAGATGACCGTTGTGCGCAATGAATATGAGCGCTCGCGCAACAATCCGTTCGAGTTGCTTGAGGAGGAAGTCTGGCACACGGCGTACACGACGCATCCGTATCGCATTCCGACCATTGGTCTAAAGGAAGACATCGAGGGCGCGACGGCCGCGAAGCTCCGTGAATTTTATGACCGATTTTATTGGCCGAACAATTCAACACTCGCGGTCTTCGGCGATGCGTCGTTCGCTGAAATGGAAAAATCTGTTTTGAAACATTTCGCATCTATCAAGTCATCTCCGCAGGTAATTCCGGTTATGACCGTCGTCGAACCGGAGCAAACAGAATCGCGCATGGTTACGATGAAGAAGCCGCTCGGCATTTCCATCGCGACGCTTGCATACAAGATCCCGTCCGCGACACATGCAGATTATCCGGCTGTCACGATACTCGCGGCGATACTTGCCGGAGGTTTCGCGAGCCGCTTGCAGAAAAAGATAGCAGACAAAGGTCTTGCGACTGAGCTGTATCTTTCCGTGCCTGCGCTTCGAGACATAGCACTGCTTTCATTTACGGCGCATGTGGCGGAGGGTGTCGACACGAAAAAAGTTTTGACCGCGATGCGAAAGGAAATTACCGCAGCGGTTCGCCTGGCTCCGACCGCGCATGAAGTTTCGCGCGCAAAAGAACGGCTGCTTTCTGAAATCGCCGGCGGGCGCGATGGTGTTTTCACCGAGATACGCGATGTGTCGGAAGCGGTGGCGGCGGGGGATT
>CAIMFR010000055.1 GCA_903840375.1 Candidatus Adlerbacteria bacterium | reverse complement strand
GTGGCTGCGGAAACAGATGTCTCGCTGCTCGACCGCATGCGGCACATGTTCATCGCATCGACGCTTATACAAACTATCGGCACATCTTTAATACAGCCATTCGGGCTCATTTTTGTCGTCGTACTTTTTTCGATCGCATACCTGTTGCCGGGTTTCAATCTGGCCGCGTTCGCGGCAACTATTTACCTCATACAGAAAATTTTTACCTATCTGCAATCAACGCAATCCGCAGTACAGGCCGCTGCAGGATTGGTACCATTCGTTGACAACATCGCATTCTTCAAGAGTGAAATGCGTACAGACAGTCTACAGCCAAGCGGACATCGTTCGTTTATATTCGAGCAGTCGCTCGATTTTGATGATGTGTCGCTTATGTATTCTTCCGGCACGCAGGCGCTCTCGGATATTTCATTTTCCATTCCGAGAGGTTCTCTACTCGGTATTGTTGGTAAGTCTGGCGGCGGCAAAACGTCGCTCGCTGATGTGATACTGCGCCTCTTCAAGCCGACTGGCGGTCAGGTGCTGCTCGACGGCGTGCCGATAGACGAAGTGCGTATAGGCGAGTGGCGCACTCATGTTGGTTATGTATCGCAGGATGTGTTTCTTATGAACGCTTCCATCCGCGACAATATACGTTTCTACGATGCGAACGTGACCGATGAAGCTATAATTCGCGCCGCAAAACAGGCGTATATTTACGATCACATCATCGGGCTTGAACACGGTTTCGATACGATGATAGGCGACCGCGGCGTCATGCTTTCAGGCGGCCAGCGGCAGCGCATCGTACTTGCGCGTGCGCTTGCACGAGATCCTTCGCTCCTTATTCTTGACGAGGCAACAAGCTCGCTCGATTCGGAGTCGGAACTCGCCATCAAGCGTGCGATAGAGGAGATGCACGGACGTGTGACGCTTATTATCATTGCACACCGCATGGCAACCGTACTCGAAGCAGACGACATTCTCGTTATTAAAGAAGGAAAGATAGATGAACATGGCGCTCCGGCAGAGATGCTCGCCGATTCGGATTCGTACCTCTCGCGCATGAAGTCGTTGCAGAGTTCTTTGTAAGGTACAAAACAAAACATCATGACAATCTTTGCGATGAAAGAATCCGTAAGAAGCATAATAAAACGCTTATTCGGGCGCGGCGTCCGCCGTTCGTATGGGCAATTCGGCGAAGATACTATAGTGCAGGTCGCACTTAGGGGAGTTATAGGAGGAACATATATAGATGTTGGTGCATATCACCCGATACTCTATTCGAACACATATGCTCTCTATTGCCGTGGTTGGCATGGTTTTGTCGTTGATCCCAACCACACAATGTCGCCCCTCTATCGTCTGCTACGCCATCGTGATGTGTTTATCAATACAGCGATCGGGTGCGATTGTAGGGAGCTTTACCACTCTTTCAGCGATGGAGCGTATAATACGCTCGACACAGACGAAGCTGAAAAGAGAAAGAAAATGCCGTACTTGAAATACCTCGGAAGTCGAGAGATTGAATGTAAATCTCTTGCTGATGTTGTAAAAGAGAATGGAATAAGGCATATAGATTTTTTGAATGTCGACGTGGAGGGACAAGATTTGGCGGTTCTGAAATCGCATGATTGGTCTGTTCCACCATCTGTGATTGCTGTAGAAGATGAGATATTCGACCCAAAAAATCCGGAACATAGCGAGCTGTTCCGTTTTCTCAGTGAAAAAGGCTATACAATGTTTGGCTTCTCGGGTCTTACTTGCGTTTGGAAAAAGGTATAATAATAGTGTAGTTATGGAATCAGAAAAAACATATGCGTGGGAACAGAGTAGAAGTTCGGCCGAGGTTATTGTGCCGCTCGTGCTGAAGTTCGTTAAGCCTAAGTCCGTGGTCGACATCGGATGTGGTGCAGGCACGTGGCTTTCTGTTTTTCGCACACATGGAGCGACCAGTATTTTTGGGATTGATGCAGGGAAATATGATAGCGCGAAGCGCGTTATCGCAGAGAAAGAATATCGCGCGCACAATTTGGAAACGCCGCTCAACCTTGGTCGCACGGTAGACCTCGCCGTGTCGCTCGAAGTCGCAGAACATTTGGACACTTCTGCGGCGCACATCATGGTTGACAATCTAGTGAGGCTTGCACCCGTTATTTTATTTTCCGCGGCGATTCCGCACCAAGGCGGTGTGCATCACGTCAACGAACAATGGTCGGAGTATTGGGAGAAGCTTTTTGCGTCGCGCGGATATGTCCCCGTGGACTGTATCCGTCGTCATATTTGGAATAATGAGAAGGTGCAGTTTTGGTATAAACAAAACACGCTCATGTATGTGAAAAAGGATCAGCTCGGCAAGTATCCGGCGCTCAAAGCAGAGATAGAGTCCGGACATGGAGAAGCGCTCGCGCTCGTGCATCCGTTCAAGTATGTTTATTTTGCCGAAAGGTGGGAAGCGATAGTTCCCATTCTCGGCCGCATCCCCCCGAGCGTTCTACATTTTGGTAAAAAGATGATGGCGTTGATTAAGGGTCGAAAATAAAGTACCATAGAACAATGCCTAGCCTGAAGCATTTTATTCTTGACGTCGACGGAGTTTTTACCGACGGGAAATTTTATTACACTGCGGAGGGAAAAGTGATGAAGCTCTTTGGTCCGGACGATCATGACGCTCTTCTTCTTATAAAAAAGCATCTGAACATTCTAATGGTCACAGGCGACAAGAAAGGATTCGAGATCAGCAAGAAGCGTGTCGAAACCGATATGCATTTTCCGCTACATATGGTGAGTACGCACGAGCGTGTAGAATGGATTCGGCAACGATTTGATCCGCAAGAGGTTGTATACATGGGCGACGGCATCTTTGATGCAAAAGTTTTCAGCGAAGTCGGCTACTGCATCGCGCCCGCGAACGCGTTCTTCAAGACAAAAGAGCTTGCGAATTTTGTTACGGAGAAAGAGGGCGGTGCTGGTGCCGTGGCGGAAGCATGCTGGCATCTTGCAGAAAAATTCTTTACGCCGCTCGATCTGTCGGGTATGAAGTTGAACGCAGGGCAAGGAGAGTGGGGCAAATAATACACTTTATTTTATATGATCCAGAAAAACATAAAAAAGATATTGGGTGAGATAAAAACAGTGTTATCAAAAGTAGATGAGCAGGAAGTGGATGATCTTGTCGGGCAAATACGTGCTGCAAAAAAGATCGTCGCCGTTGGTGCTGGTCGTGTAGGTATGGCGACGCGCGGATTTGCAATGAGGCTCGGACACCTCGGTCTCTCTGCATACATGCTTGGTGACGCGACGGTACCTTCGATAGGAGAAGACGATCTGTTGCTCGTTAGTTCCGGATCAGGGGAAACTCAAACAATTTATGACTTGGTGGAAATTGCCAAAAAGAACAAGGCGAACATTGCATTGATAACGGGCAACCCGAAGTCTCGTATGGGAAAATTGGCGGATGTTGTCGTGAGGCTTACCGCTCGATCGAAGACCAAGGCAGTTGAGGGATTTGCCTCGGTGCAGCCGATGACAACTCTGAATGAGCAGTGTCTCGGGTTGTTTTTCGATGCGGTGGTACTGCAATTGATGCACGAAATGAATGAGACTCATGACACGTTGTGGGCTCGCCACTCCAATTTAGAATGATTTTAATAAATAATATGAATAAGCGAACCCCATACAAACTCGCAGCATCGTTGATATGTGGCAATATGTTGGATCTCAAATCCGATATTCGGTCTCTTGAGCGTGGCGGTATCGATTACCTGCACTTTGATGTGATGGACGGAAGTTTTGTCCCACGCCTCGGGCTTCATCCGGAAATATTGAAGGCGATAAAGCTGATGACGAAACTTCCGGTCGATGTGCATCTGATGATAGATAATCAGGATTTTTTCATTCCGGATTTCGTGAAGGCTGGTGCTGATATTATTGTAGTACATGCGGAGTCGACGAAACATCTGCACCGTTCGGTCAAAATGATTCGCGATCTTGGTGCTCGCGCCGGAGTCGCACTCAACCCAGGTACTCCGCTCAGTGTGCTCGATTATGTGCTTGATGATATAGAACTTGTGATGCTCATGGCGATAAACCCTGGCATTGTCGGGCATAAACTTATTCCACGCGCGCTCGACAAGATCAGTGAGTTGAAAGAGAAGCTTGTGTCGCATCCAGATATTCTAATCGAAATAGACGGCGGCGTGACTCCGGAGAGTGCGCCTCAGATGATAGCTCGTGGCGCGAACCTGCTGGTATGCGGTACATCTATTATCTTTAAACCTGATGTAAATGTTGGCGACAAGCTTATTGAAGTCAGGGCTAACATCGACCGGCGACTTGCAGAGATGCAATAATCTATGAAGTATAAAGTTCTCATCACTACGTCGGGTATCGGGCAGCGTCTTGGCGAGATAACAAAGTACACCAACAAGGCACTCGTCCGTGTTGGTAAAAAGCCCGCTATTTCATATATCATCGAATCATATCCAGCGGATACGCCGTTCGTAGTGACGGTAGGATACTTCGGTGATCATGTGCGGGAATTTCTATCGCTCGCATATCCGGACAGGAATATCGAATATATCGAGGTCGATAATTTTGCCGGTCATGGGTCAAGCCTCGGCTATTCAATGCTTCAGGCGAAAGACATTTTGCAATGCCCATTTATCTACCACGCATCAGACACTATCGTCACAGAGAAAATTGCCGCTCCTACCGAGAATTGGATAGGTGTCTCTAAGGGTGGCGATGCTTCTCAGTATGCGTCTTGGAATATAGCAGGAGGTAATACGCCTATCTTCAACGACAAGGGTGCGATAGATTTTGATTATATTCACATAGGTCTCGTCGGCGTCAACGATTATCAACAATTCTGGGAAATGCTTCAGCGGTTGTACGGCGCAAATGTAAATGACCAAACATTGAACGATTGCCAAGTAATAGTGGCAATGCAGGGGAGCGGGAGCTCATTTGCAATGCGTCCGTTTGATGAGTGGTACGATATTGGCAATACTTCCGCGCTGCAGCGCACGAGGCAAGAGATAAAAGATCATTTTGATAATCTCGACAAAATGGAAGAGTCGATCTTTCTTTTCGATGATTTTGTCATAAAATTCTTTCACGATGAAAATATAATAAAAGAACGCGTGGCGCGGGCGCGAACACTCGGTTCGCTTGTTCCGGAAATTGAAGGATCGTCAAAACATTTTTATCGGTACGAATATGTCCCCGGACAACTCTATTCAGACGTGGCGACCCCTTCTGATTTCGCGCATTTTCTAAGTTGGGCGCAAAAGAATCTATGGCACAAAGTGCGTGAAGTGTCCGATGAGGAGTTTAAAAAAGTCTGCCTGGATTTTTATCTAGAAAAGACGAAGAAAAGAGTTCGGCAATTTCTTGATGCACAAAATCTGAAAGATGAAGCGCAGATCATAAATGGAGAATCTGTTCCGACAATTGCGGAGATGCTCGAGCAGATAGATTTTGATTGGCTGTGCAACGCCGAGCAATATCAATTTCATGGGGATTTTATTCTGGATAATATTCTAAAGACAGAAGATGGTTATTGTCTTGTTGATTGGCGGCATAATTTTGGCGGGCTGCTCAAGGGGGGCGACATGTATTACGATCTTGCGAAACTCAACCACAACCTCACCGTTAGCCACAGTTTAGTGCATAAAAATTTATTTACCGTTGATATGAACGAAGACGGTCACATTGTCTGTGACATTTTGCGCAAGGATAATCTGGTACAATGTCAAAATGTCTTGATGGATTTTGCCAAAAGGGAAGGATACGACGTGAAAAAAATAAAGATGCTCTCCTGTATAATTTGGCTCAATATGGCGCCGTTGCATCACCACCCTTTCAATCTATTCCTCTACTATTTCGGTAAGCAGAATCTCTGGAGGGCTCTCAGTCAATAAAACTTCCACCTGATGTATTGCTATTCTTGCGGCGAAAATCCGCGCATTTGTACCATCTGCTGCGAAGTGTATTTTTTGTTTGC
>CAIMFR010000054.1 GCA_903840375.1 Candidatus Adlerbacteria bacterium | reverse complement strand
CCAACATTCACCTACACACCGGCGACGTACACACCTGGTACGACAGTCTCAACCTACGTCCCAGCATCAGGCTCAACTCCCGGAACAGTCCCAACATTCACCTACACACCGGCGACGTACACGCAGGTGTCATCGCTGTCGACGTACGTCCCGGCGACACCTGCACCGACACCCGGCATTGTGCCGGCATACTCCTATACACCGGCGACTTACCTCACTACCGGACCATGTTCATTTTCCGCATCTCCGACGGTCGTCACATTCGGAAACTCAACAACATTGTCTTGGGTTGGTCCGTTTGGAACTCCGGGATGGATAACAGGGGTCGGGTATGTCAGCTCAAGCGGTACGACATCGGTGACGCCGGCACGTACCCAGACATACATTGCGACCTTTACCAACGTGTATGGGCAAACTATGGAGTGTGCGACGACTGTGTCGGTGATAGCCGCATCCGGAATAACCGCCTCGGTTGTTTCAGTCGCGTTGGCTGCCGTTCCGTACACCGGTCTTGATCTCGGCCCTGTCGGACTCGTCATCTATTGGTCGGTCTTGATACTGTTCTGTATCGTCGCGGCATACCAGTTGGCGGTCAAATGCATTCATATGAAATTCTTCCGTTGGCTCAAAGTATTTCTTTTCGGAGATGGTGCTGCGACAAAAATTGTTGAAATAAAAAATGAAAAAGCTGTGCCGGCGGCGATGCCTGTTCCGACTCCGACCCCGTCAAAAATAGAAAGTGATACAGCCGACAAGGTCGATGACTTTATAGCGCAGCAGTTGACCCGAATGGGGAAGCGATAATCTTCCTATTTCTTCTCGCGTATCTCTTCCTGCAATTTTTCTACGATATCTTTTGCGGATAGTGCGCCGACTTTTCCTTTGTCACGACTTTCGAGCGTGGCGGTCTTGCTCTCTACTTCTTGGTCGCCGATGACGAGGAGGTACGGGATCTTTTTTGTTTTTGCTTCGCGGATCTTTTTACCGAGGGTTTCGTTCGACTCGTCTATGTCTGTGCGAATGTCTGCCGCTTTCAATGCTTTGAGTATCTCGTGTGCATAATCTTTATGCGCCTCGCTTATCGGTAAGATGCGCGCTTGCACCGGAGCGAGCCACAATGGAAATGCTCCGGCGAAGTGTTCTATCATCACGCCCATGAAGCGCTCGAGCGAGCCGGAGATCGCACGGTGGATGACGACAGGTCGCTCCTTCTCGCCTTGTTCATTTATGAACGAGAGGTCGAATCGCTCCGGCAGGTTGAAGTCACACTGGATGGTGGCGAGCTGCCATTCGCGACCTATCGCATCTTTGAACATGAAGTCGAGCTTCGGTCCGTAGAATGCCGCCTCGCCCTCGACTGCTTTGTAAGGAAGTTTGTTGCTTTCCGCGGCATCTTGCAATGCTTGTTGTGCCGTCTCCCACACTTGGTCGCTGCCGAGATACGTTCCGTCTGCGCCGCGAAGTGAGAGGCGCACCCAGTAGCCTTCGAGCATGTGCATAGTCGCGTAAAATTCTTTGATGATGCCGACGATGGTCGAGACTTCTTCATTGATCTGGCTGACGCGGCAGAAGAGATGGCCATCGTCCTGCGTGATCGAGCGCACGCGCGTGAGGCCGCTCAACTGGCCGGTCTTTTCGTCGCGGTACACGGTCGCCGGCTCGAAGTAGCGCACCGGCATGTCGCGGTAGGAGAAATGGTTGTCCGCAAATATCTGCATGTGGTGCGGGCAGTTCATCGGCTTCAGGAAAAACTTTTCCTCCTTGCCCTGCACTCGAAACAATTCATCGCCAAATTTTGATGCGTGACCGGATGTTTCGTACAAAGCTTCCTTTGCAAGGTGCGGCGTCCATA
The DNA here is from genome assembly GCA_903840375.1 of Candidatus Adlerbacteria bacterium. Lineage (GTDB taxonomy): Bacteria > Patescibacteriota > Minisyncoccia > Phycocordibacterales > SBAW01 > GWA1-54-10. The sequence continues at coordinate 8,815 of CAIMFR010000054.1, read as the reverse complement.
CTCGATCGTATCCTTTGTTCTTGTGTAGATCCCAGAGATATTCCTCGATCTCGCGGCGGATTATCGCTCCGTTCGGTTGGAGTAGCGGTAGGCCTGAACCGACGAGCGGTGATAGGGTGAAAAGTTTCAACTGCGCGCCGAGGATGCGATGGTCGCGCTTTTTTGCTTCTTCCTGCTGCGTGATGTATGCATCCAATTCTTTCTTGGTGGGGAAGGCGAGGCCATAGATGCGCGTGAGCATCGTATTATTTTCATCGCCACGCCAATACGCGCCCGCGATGCGCTCGAGCTTGAACGAGTCCGGCTTGATATCCTTATTGGGATGTTCTGCGTGTCCGCCTCGGCACAAATCAGAAAATCCGCCGCAGGTATAGATAGACACAGCATCGCCCGTTTTCTCAATCTCGTCGGTCAGCTCTATTTTGTACGGATTGTGTTTGAAAAGTTTGCGAGCATCATCGGCAGAAATTTCTTCACGTGTGAATGAGTCCCAATCCGGGAGCAGTGCCCGCATCTTTTCCTCGATGCGAGTCAAATCTTCTTCCTTGGGAGCATTTTTTCCGAAATCGAAGTCGTAATAAAAACCGTTGTCGACAGCCGGGCCGATGGTCGGCTTAGCATCAGGAAACAATTCCAAAACCGCCGCAGCTAAAAGGTGTGCCAAAGTATGCCGGCTGTGTTCGATCGAAGTCATACACTAAACAATACTCCAGCCCCACCTTTTTGCAAAATAGCTTACAACTTCTTCATCTTGTCGATGATGATGGATAGCTCGTTGTTGCGGTTTGAAATTTTGCCTTTTATCGCTATGCAGGCGTCTTGTTTTATTATATCTTTATACTCGGTAAACGTTTTTGGAAATGCCACGGCTTCTATCGCACCTTCGTCATCGGCGAGTTTGAGGAATGCCATCTGGTCGCCTTTTTGCGTCAGAATTATGCGAACGTTGGCGAGCATGCCGGCAGTCACGATGTCTACACCGACGCGCACTTTTTGTTTCAGTTGATTGATGTTCATCGGACGCTTCGCGAGTTTTTCCCGATAGCGGTCGAGCGGATGCCCGGAGACGTAGAGGCCGAGCAATTCTTTTTCCCATTCCAGTCGCTGCTCAAGCGTTGCCGGTTCTGTTGTCGGTAAATGTACATCAGCGACCGAGCTGCCGAGGTCGGCGAAAAGGGAATCGTGCGATTGTTCTTTTGTCGCGTCGCGATGATATTCCAAAAGTTGTTCGATGGCGGCGGACATCTGCGCGCGTTCGCCAAACCGGTCGAGTGCTCCGCACTGGATGAGAGACTCGAGACCTCTTTTGTTGAGGCCGTTTGTCGTGACGCGCCGAAGGAAATCGGAGAGCGAAGTGAATTGTCCGTTCGCCTCGCGTTCAGCAATGACGGAATCCGCAACACCACGTCCGAAGTTTTTTATCGAGTAGAGGCCAAAGCGGATGGAATCTTGTGCAGCTTGAGCCCCCACAACAGCAGTATCTGAGAAGGGGGTTTGTCGAGTGACTGACGAGGCAACTTCAGGCAATTTTTCAGCAGAAAAATTGCTGTACCCTTCGCAGGTAGCTGCTGTTGTGGGAGCTCTCGTCACTGGGTCTGCCAGTATCGCCGTAAAATCTCCGAAGCTTTCGTTAACATCCGGCGGGAGGACGGGAATTTTTATGCGACGACATTCTCCGACCATGATCGAGATCGTGTCGATGTCGCCCGACTCCGCCGTGAGCACCGCCGACATATATTCCACCGGGAAGTTCGCTTTGAGATACGAAGTTTGATACGCCACCTTTCCATAACTTGCAGCATGCGCCTTGCCGAACCCGTACGCGGCGAACGGCTCGATAAGTTTCCACAATTTGTCGGCGAGCTGCGGCGTGAGTTTGCCGTACTCGATCAGCTTCTTCAATAATTTATCTTTTTCAGCCTGCATGACCTCCGGAATCTTTTTACCCATCGCTTTGCGGAGTTTGTCTGCTTCCAACCACGAGTAGCCGCCGAGCGTGATCGCGGTGAGGAGCACGTCGTCTTGGTACACGAGCAGGCCGAACGACGCGTCCAAGTATTGCCGCATGCGCGGATCGAGGTAGTGCGTCAGTGTGGGATTTTTCTTGCGTTCAATATATTGCGGAATGGATTCCATCGGGCCAGGGCGGTAGAGTGCGACCATCGCGTTGATGTCGTGGATGGTCGTCGGCTGTAGCTCGACAAGCCACTTTGTCATGCCTGGGCCGTTTAGCTGGAACGTGCCTTCAGTCTCGCCGCGCGCGAGCATAGCGAAAGTTTTGGCATCATCGACTCTTACATTTTCAATATCGACAGTGATTCCGCGCGTCTTCTTTATGATGTCGACCGCGTTAGCAAGGATAGTGAGGTTGCGGATGCCGAGGAAGTCGAATTTTGTCAGGCCGACACCGTCCTCGCCGACGGAATACATGTCGTATTGCGTGATAAGTTTGCCGCCCTTTGGGTCGTGCTGCATCGGCGAGTAGTGCACAAGCGGCAGCGGCGAAATGACGACACCTGCGGCGTGCACGGAGATGTGTCGCGCGCAACCTTCTATTTTCTTGCCGAGATCGATAATTTCTTTCGCCTCATCCTCCTTATATATCTTTGCCAGCTCCGGATTTTCATTCAACGCGCGATCGAGTGTCATAGCAAAACCTTGCGAACCGAACGGAATTTCTTTCGCGATGCGATCGCCGAGGCCGTACGGATAACCGAGCGCACGCGTCACGTCGCGCACCACACCGCGTGCGAGCATCGTGCCGAACGTACCTATCTGCGCGACATGGTCCGCGCCGTATTTTGCCCGCGCATAGTTGATGACTTCCTCGCGGCGTTCATCTGCGAAGTCCATGTCGATATCGGGAGCGGATGGACGTTCCGGGTTGAGGAAACGTTCGAACGGAATTTTGTAAACAAGCGGATCTATTTTTGTGATCTGCAAAAGGTACGTCGTCATAGAGCCGGCAACCGAGCCTCTGATGTTGGAATAGATGCCGTTCTCGCGCGAGAAGCGGATGAGGTCTTCCACGACGAGGAAGTACACGGCGTAGCCTTTCATCTTGATGATGTTTAGTTCGTACTCAAGACGTTCAAGCACTTCCGGCTGGCCTTCGAGGTTGCGAGCTTTGAGGCCTTTCATGCATAGTTCACGCAACACGTCATCGTTCGTTTTTCCTTCCGGCAGCACGAATGTGGGGAATACGAATTTGCCGAGTGTAAGATCCACATTGCACCTATCGGCGATCTTGTTCGTATTCGCCAAGGCCTCCGGCATGTCTGAAAATTTTTCCGCCATTTCTGCCGCGCACATAAAAGGGCAATCAGCTTCCTCTGCTCCGATGCCGCCGTTCTCATCGACACCGCCGCCGTGCACGCCGCTGTTCTCGATCTTGCGCAAAGTTTCCCATGCCCGACGATCGTCGCGGTTGATGTAAAAAACTTCCTGCCCGGCGACGAGCGGTGTGCCTATATTCTCGGCGAGCGCACTCAGTTTGAGCATCAGTTCATCATGTCCGTCGAGCTCCTCATGTTTTGAGATCTCTAGATAAAAATTATTATCACCAAAAATGTCTCGGTACTCATGTATCAACTTTTCCGCATGATCAGTCGTCTGTGCGTGCAGTGCTGAGGCTATCTCTCCGCATAATGACGGCGCGATGGCGATGAGTCCGACTGCATGCGCGCGCAGATTTTCGCGCGTCACGAGATGTTTAACCGTTTCTGACTCGTCGCCTTTTTCTGCAAGATAGGAGTCGGTGACAAGCGCTAGCATGTTGCGGTAGCCTGCCTCATTTTCAGCAAGGAGTACGAGTCGATGATTGCCGTCAGTGGCGAGGCGCACGTCGACGCCGAGGATCGGTTTTATCCCTTTTTTCTTGCACTCCTTGATGAACTCGATCGCGCCATAAAGATTGCCGAGGTCGGTCAAAGCGAGCGCCGTACAACCCTCATTTTTCGCGGCGGCAATAAGGTCAGGCAGTTTTGGCAAAGCCTGCAAAAGGGAATAGTGCGAATGGACGTGTAGGTTGGTAAACGGCGGCATGGCAATAGTATAGTCTAGTCCGAATGGAACGACGACTATATAGTATTCCATAACTCTGTACACAAAAGTCGTATGTTGCTTTTTTGACTCGTTTTGGTATAGTGCCGATATGGTAGTCCGCATGAGACATACACGAGCGCACACGGCTAATCGCCGTTCGCATCACGCGCTTAAGGAGCAGGTGCTCGCTAAATGCGAGTGCGGTTCTGTACGCGTGTCACATCGCGCGTGTCCGTCGTGTGGCCGCTACCGAGGGCGAGTTGTTATCGACATGGCTGCAAAGGCGCAAGCGAAAGCAGCTAAACGCGCCAAGACTGCAGGTGCAGAAAAGAGTGCGAAGTAGTTTGGATGCAGGAGCGAGAAGCGTCACAGCGCGGGTTGGCTCTTGAATCTAAGAATCGGTGAAGTAAAGTGAGTTCGTTCTTCAAAATATAAGCGAATTATGGCAAACAGACATCTCTCACGCTCAGTTGTCCTCCAGGCACTCTTCGAGTGGGATTTTCGAGGTTTGTCTACGGACAAGGCTCGCGAGGTGCTTGAACGTGACATCAGTGAGTTCGCTCCGACCGCGAGCGATGTTCCTTTTATGAAGGATCTTCTCGTCGGAATAATTGCGCGCAAGTCAGACCTCGATTTGGTGATAGGAAAGGCCGCACCCGAATGGCCCATTGATCGCATTGCGCCTATCGACCTCAGCATCCTCCGCCTCGGGCTCTACGAACTTCTTTTTTCCGACCGCGAAAAAGTGCCGGCGAAAGTCGCCATCAACGAGGCTATCGAATTGGCGAAAAGTTTTGGCGGCGAGAACAGTAGTCGTTTCGTGAACGGCGTTCTCGGCGCTGTCTACAAGGAGCTCGGCGAGCCGGGCAAGGACGAAGTATCCAAAAAGCGTAAGGAAGTTCCGTACGAAGAGATGCCGCAGGAACGGCTCGTCGGCGCGGTCGTGTACGCCAAGAATGCCGGCGACATATATCTTGCATTGGTGCACGATGTGTTCGGCCACTGGACGCTTTCCAAAGGAAAATTAGTGCCGGAGGAAACGCCGGAAGATGGAGTTATTCGCAAAATAAAAGAGGAGATAGGCCTAACGATCGAGCCGCAAGAGCGCCTCGGTGAGAACGAATACGTCGCATCTGACCCTGAAGCTGGAAAGAAGCGCAAACACGTCATCTACTTCCTCGCGAAGTCGCCGTTCACTGACGTGAAGCTTGCCAAGAAGGGCGGGCTCGACGATGCGAAGTGGTTTCGTTTGCAAGACGCACTTGAGCTGAATTTCTACGACGACATGCAGCCGGTCATCACCAAAGCAGTGCAGCAGATTACGAAAAAGTAACAAGTTAGTCGAGAATAATAAACCAAGGCCGCAGGAGTACTCAAATTTTTTGCTAAAAATTTGCTCAATCCTCGCGCCGTCGCGCTCAGAAGCCTCCTGCAACCTTGTTTATTATTCTCGACTCCAACACTATGCCAAAAGATCTAAAAATATTTGAGGAAAAAATAGGATTCCATTTCAATGATGCCGCACTTTTGCGGCAGGCTTTTACGCACCGTTCGTATGTGAACGAACATCGCGGCGAAGTTCCGGGTCACAACGAGCGGCTCGAGTTCCTGGGCGACGCTGTGCTCGAACTTATCTCCACGCATTTTTTGTACGAAAAATATCCTGACCAGACAGAGGGTGACTTGACCGCATATCGCGCGTCGCTCGTGAACGCCGTCACCTGTGCCGAGGTTGCAAATGAAATTGGCATGAACGATTATCTCTTGCTCTCGCGCGGCGAGTCGAAGGACAGCGGACGCGCACGGAGTATCTTGCTCGCGAACGCATTTGAGGCGCTTGTCGGTGCGATCTATCTCGATCAAGGGTACGACGCTGCACGTTCGTTCATCACACAATTTCTTCTGCCGAAAATTGACGAGATAGTGCGCCAGCGCTTGTGGCAGGATTCCAAGTCAGCATTACAGGAAAAGGTGCAGGAAGTCGACAGTGTGACTCCGTCCTACGAGGTGCTCAAGGAGACCGGCCCGGACCATGACAAACATTTCGTAGTCGGTGTGTATGCGAAGAAAGAACAGCTTGCGCAAGGTGAAGGTCAGAGCAAACAAGAGGCGGAACAAGATGCCGCGCGTGCCGCACTGGAAAAGAAAGGGTGGTAGGAAATCTTTTGATACAATAGAGTGATGCGGTTGCAGTCCATCGAACTTTCGGGGTTTAAGTCTTGCGCGAAAAAGACGCGGCTTGAATTTTCTTCGGCTATCACTTCCATCGTGGGGCCGAACGGGTCGGGCAAGAGCAACCTTGCGGAGTCGTTCCGTTTCGTGCTCGGCGAGCAGTCGATGAAGAGTATGCGCGGCAAACGCGGTGAGGACATGATCTGGAACGGTTCGCCGGCCGTGCCTCGTGCAGGGCGCGCATCGGTCAAGCTTGTTTTTGATAATAGAGACCGCGCGCTTAATCTAGACTTTGACGAGGTGTCGCTCGAGCGCGTCGTTAACCGTGACGGCAACAATGAATATGTGCTCAACGGTTCGCCGGTTCGCCTACGTGACATCACAGAAGTTTTGGCGCACGCGAACATCGGTGCGTCGGGGCATCATATCATCTCGCAGGGCGAGGCGGATCGCATACTGTCGGCATCGCCGCGCGAACGGCGCGAAATGTTGGAGGATGCGCTCGGGCTCACTGCATACCTGTATAAAAAAGTTGATGCGGAAAAAAAGTTGGAGAAGACCGCCGAGAATGTTCGCGAGGTAGAAAGTCTGCGTCGCGAGTTAGCACCGCACCTGAAGTTTTTACGCGCGCAGGTCAAGAAGTTTGAGGAGTCGCAAAAGTTGCGCGATGTACTCGCGGAAAACTATTTGGAATATCTCAAACGCGAGAGTGTGTACCTGCGAGTATCGAAAGAACTGCTGGCCGAGGAAAGTGATGAACCAAAGCAGGAACATTCGGCGTTCGCCGGGCGCATTGCTCAGTTGCGCGCAGAACTTGCAGTGCAGCAGAATAATATCACCGATGGTGAGTTGGCTCGGCTTGAGGATGAGTCGCGAGCTGTCGCATTGCACCGTTCAACAGCCGTCCGTGACTTGGGGCGTATAGAAGGTGAGTTGGCGGCGGCGGAGCGGATGCATCTCTCGGTCCGAGAAAGTATTCCCGCGGACGAGGCGCGCGAGTTTGCCGAGCGAGTGGAGAAAGAGTCGGAAGATATAGTCTTACTCGATTCGGAACAGATGAAGCATCGCGTGATCGCACTTACTATTTTAGCAAAAGAATTTTTACGTCGCATCGTGCATCCGATGCATGAAGTCGGCACATATGATACGCACGAATTGTTGGAGAAAAAGTTGGCGCTGGAGCGCGAAGCTGAGGATAGTCAGAGCGAAGAGTCTCGTATTGCAGATGAAATTGCCGCCCTTCGTGCAGACGCAGACGGCGAGAAAGATGCGAGCAGGGAAGCCGAGCGCGAACTTTACATGGCGATGTCGCGTCGGAGCGAGCTTGAGACGGCGATGGCACGTCTGCACGCACGCGAGGAAATGCTTGCTCGTGAGGAGTCACAGCTAAAGTCGGAAATAGGCGATGCGGCGTTCCTCATCGGTCGCGAGGTCGCAGGCTATGCGGAGTTCGATGTGTGCGATGAAGGCGGCTCTGCACTTTCTGATGCAGATATTGCAGACGAACCGCGTGTGCGCCAGGAAGATCGCCTCAAGAAGATCGAGCGAATGAAGATCCGCCTGGAAGAATCCGGTGCGGGCAATCAGAGCGAGGTGCTGAAAGAACACGCGGAGACCTCCGAGCGCGACGAATTTCTCGCTCACGAGCTTGCAGACTTGGCGGCATCTGAAGCATCGCTCCGCATGCTTATCGCCGAGCTGACAAAGACGCTCGAGACACGTTTTGCAGACGGGATCAAAAAAATAAATGTTGAGTTCGACTCATTTTTCAAACTGATGTTCGGCGGGGGTTCTGCCGGCCTTTCTATCGTCCGCGAGTTGCCGTTCCGCAAACGCACCGATGTCGACGAGGCCGTCGAAGAAGGCGTCGATGTGTCTATTTCTATTCCGCACAAACAGCTCAAAGGCATGCACATGCTATCGGGCGGCGAACGAGCTCTCACGTCTATCGCACTTATCTTCGCCATGTCGCAGGTCAACCCTCCGCCGTTTCTTATTCTCGACGAGACTGACGCCGCGCTCGACGAAGCGAATTCTCGCCGCTATGGCGACATGATAGGGAATCTTGCGCGTTCATCGCAGCTCATCGTCATCACGCACAATCGCGAGACAATGAGCCGTGCAGGCATTCTCTACGGTGTGACGATGGGGCGCGACGGCGTATCGAAACTTTTGTCAGTGAGATTTGAAGATGCTGTTGCTGTTGCAAAGTAAACAGAGGTGTGGTATAAAACTCTTGAAGGCACATCGGGTGATGTGCAGATGAACAGGAGTACATACGATGTCGGAAGATGTTGAGATAGAAATGCAGAACTTGTGTGAATTCACGCACGGAAACCACGTCTACGTCTACATAGACGGGACGGTGTTCAGGCGACCCGTCGGGACAAAGCTGCATGACCTCGGTGTCTTGAAGACTGTCGGGTCAAAAAAGATCCCAACGGCCGTGAAGGAACATTTTTTCCACGGCAACAACGACAAAAGCGAGGAGTGAGTTTTATCTCACACCAGCAAAAATTCTAGCTGTCGCGTTATCATATCGGCAGAAACCAACTTCACGGACACTCGATCACCGAGTGTCCATTTCTTTTTTGTACGT
>CAIMFR010000053.1 GCA_903840375.1 Candidatus Adlerbacteria bacterium | reverse complement strand
CGATCTCCTGTCTTATCCTGTACACCAGGCACGTAACCACAACGCGAAATGATTCGCGATCGATATCCAAACTTGACGGCCGGCGCATGACCAACCTCCTTTGTAGTTCAACATCCAACAGAACTATACACAATCCCGATAGAAAAACTATGGGTCGTTATCAAAGCTGTTCTGTTGTCTTGCCGTCGAATGTATCTGTAGTGTCCGCCTCGGCGATCGCCTTCGTCTGATGCACCACGCCATCTCGGTGGTGTGGCGGCGCATACACTGTGTATAACTTCATCGGCTTATCTGTCGATGTATTGATGATGTTGTGCAATGTTCCTGCCGGCACGACGACTGCAAAGCCGTCACCTATCGCGCTTTCAACACCGCTAAGCACTGTCTTGCCTGTGCCGACTTCGACTCTGATGAACTGATCGAGATGATGAATCTCTTCGCCTATCTCCTCGCCCGGCAGCAGACTCATCACCACGAGCTGGCAGTTCTTCGTCGTGTAGAGTACCTTCCTAAAATTGTCATTCTGTGTCGACTCGTTTTCTATATTTACTACATATCCTTTTGTCATAGTTTTATTTACGGTGGGTATTACGCACTAATACTTTCTATTATACGACAAAAAGTCCATACCCTCGCTGTTTATATTTTGGGCTCAAAAATCGTACACGAATAATTTCCTGCCGAGCGGAGAACCGTCGACGAGAGCTACAACTTCTTTCGGTTCTTTAGTCGGGAGCGGGAAATCGGCGGAGACGAGTCGCGCGCCGTGTTGCAACTCGTCAGTGAACTTCGATTCCAAGTCGGACATCATTCCCGGGTAGAGGTAACAGAACACGTGTGTCGCATCGGAGAGGTCTTGCGAAAAAATGTTGCCCGAGATTATCGATATACGCGATGACATTCCGGCCTTCTTGCATGCCCGTCTTGCCAGGAAAACCGCGATCGGCGATTTCTCAACACCTACACACTTCGCAGATGCACACACCTCGGCTGCGCCGATAAGCACACGACCTTCGCCGCAGCCAAGGTCATACAATGTCGAACCGTCGACGAGCCCGAGCGAGCTGATGATCGCACTGACACGCTCTTGCGGTATAGGGATGAACGGCGAGCGTGTCATCAACAACGACCACAGGTATAAAAAATCGACAAGCAAGATAAGAAGTAAGACTAAAAGCGAAATTGAAAGTAGTGAGATAAGTAGCATGCTAAAAGCACGATTAGTATACCATGTAACACTTAGTACAAGTGTGGTTTACTCTGCCATCAACAACGCCTCCTCCTGTTCTTGCGACGGAGGCACGTGTTCGTAATCCATTTTCATAAAAAGAGACAATGCGGCGCCTGCAGCGATAAACACCGCCGCGAACATGAACACATCACCATACGCCGAGACTTGTGACTTCAGTTCGATGAGCGCGATTCCCTGTGCGATGATCGTCGGGTTGGTACTGCGAATGACACTATGTGCCGCAGTTGAAACGAGGTGTGATTCTTCAGAATATTGCAAGACTGTGCCGAACAGTGCGATGCCGAATGCACCCGCCGTGTTGCGCACCAGTGCGAGTATCGCGGACGCGACGCCTATCTCGTTTTGCGGAACAGCTGCGGCGACTACCGCAGTGCGTTGTGGCATGCCAAGACCCATCATTATCGCCATGATCGCGAGCGGGACCATAAGTTCCAGAGCAGTCGTCCTCGGGTCGATGAACGAATACAGATAAATGGCAAACGCAGTGCCCAGCGTGCTCCAGAAAATAACCATGCTTCCTTTTACTTTCCCGATCATCGCCGCGCCTATCGGTGCCGCCAACATCATGCATGCAGCCATCGGAATAAAAAGCATACCCGTCTGCGTCGCGTTGTAACCGAGGAATGTCTGCGCGAATATCGGAATGAGAAACATACTTCCCATGAGTCCGACGAAGATGACGAAGTTGTTCGCGAGCGCGTTCACGAAAAGAGGAATCTTAAAAAATTTCAGATCGACTATCGGTTCCGGGTGGTCGCGCTCGATGCGATAAAAGAGGAATCCGAAGATCGCGACCGCCGCGTAACAGAATAGACTCTCCGCCGAGAGCCAGCCCCAGCCGAGCCCTTTGTCGAGCACGAGCACCATCGACGAGAGCGCCGCGCCGAGCATCGTCGCACCCCACCAGTCGAACATCACCGTCTTTTTTTCAGACACTGATTCGCGAATAAAGACAAGCGCCATGCCGAGACCTATCAGTCCGACCGGCAGGTTGATGAGAAATATCGAGCGCCAGCCGAAAGTGTCGATCATCGTACCGCCGATGAGAGGACCGAACACCGATGCGGCCGCAAATGAACTTGACCAGATACCAAGTGCACGCGCGCGCTCTTTGCCCGGTGCGAATGTCACTGCAAGGATCGCCATCGCGGTTGGATAATCGGCAGACGAGGCTATTGCTTGTATGACGCGAAAGACTATCATCGAACTAAAGTTCCACGCGAACCCAGCAAGTACTGAACCAAAAATAAAAATTGAAAACCCGTAAATATATACTCTCTTACGGCCGATCGTATCGCCGAGCTTCCCCCAGATCGGCACGAACATCGCGTTCGCAAGAATATATGCCGTCGCTATCCAGCCTGCCGATGAGACGGTGATACCGAAGTCGCTGATTATTTTTGGCAGCGCGAGGTTGACTATCGTCTGGTCAAGGCGACCAAGAAAAGTGCCGACGATGACAGTCGTAAGCACGAGCCACTTCGCTACCGATTTTTCCTCTTTCATACGGACGCGCGAAAAATTAGTTGGTATAGATCCACATTCGTGCAGACATACCGTTCTTTAATTCAGGATATGCCGCAACATCGAAGCGGGCCTTCACTGCGAACTGTTTGACCTGGCGCTGATCTGAAATATTGAAAACGATGCCGGATTGATTTGACGCCGGCGCAACTTCATCGACTACCGCTTTGTATTCTTTGCCGCCGAATGCATCAACCGTAAACGAAACAATGTTGCCAACCGCAATGCGCGAGAGGCCCTTGTCTTCATCGATATTTCCCACCACACGTAACGTTGTCGGGTCGACCATGGTGACGACAGCCTCGCCCGGCGCGACAGTGCTGCCGATCTTATCCGGAACGCTGACGATGATACCCGCAACTTTGCTTTTGACGAGTTCATTGCCGACACGCGCGACGATGGAATTTTCTGAAACGGTATCGCCTTCATCGACAAACACCTGCTCCAAGATACCGCCCTGATGCGGTGCGAGATCTACTTCCGGTGCGTAGACCGACGCCTTGTCCGTGAACACGCGAGTGCTCGCGATGTGCAAGAAGCAGACACCTCCCGCCACAGCAACGATACACAGGACCGCGACAACGGTCTGCATCCATGTGCGTCGCGAAAATGTTCTGATATCCGGAGAGGTGTTTGTTTTCATATTATTGAATTGCTATGGACAAGTTCGCGGTCAGTCCGGCTTTTAGGCGCTGGTCAACATCCTTAAACTGTACGGTGACGGTGTACGACGGCGTGCCGTTTGAGATGGTCGCGGCAGGATCGATGGCGGTAACCGTCGCGGCAAATGTCACATCGGGGTAGGCATCGACACGGACAGAAACAGGCTGCCCAACCGCCACCTTGGCAATGTCAGCTTCAGACACGGATGCCTTCACTTCGAAGCGCGCATCAGAGTCGAGAGAAAGAAACGCTTGCCCTGCGGCCGCAACCTCGCCGACATTTCCATCCTGGCGAGTGATGATGCCGGAGATCGGGGAACGGATCACTGTTTGTGCGAGTGCGGCGTTTGTTCCGTCGAGTGCTGCCTGTGCCGCATCGACAGCTGCCTGTGCCGCGGCAATAGAATCGGTAGATGCGCCGGCTTCATCAACTGACAATGCGCCGGCTGCCGTGTTAAGTGCCGCGAGAGCGCCGGACACAGAACTGCGCGCAACACCGATATTCGTCTTAAAATTGACGAGAGTTGTAGCAGACACGTTACTGGTCGACACAGCATCTGAAAGAGCTTCCGCCGTCATGTCGAGAAAATTTCCGACAGCAAGTAAATATCCGCGCGCGGTACTCGACTGCGCAACAAGATCAGTTTCAGAAGAAGTGTCACCGGTCGGGAGATCTCCCTTCCACGAATTCAAAGTAGATTCAAGCGCGATCCCGCTCGACACCAAGTCGATAGAAAGTTGCTGGTCAGACATCGGGAAAGTGAGAACCTGCTGAGGTGTGCCGAGGTTGGTAATAAACTGAGCCGCTTTATTGTGTACGGCGTCATCCGACGTGACATATCCGCCGATGATCGCCTGCGCCACGGTCAAACGTGCAGCTGCTACAGTTTCAGAACGTGTTCCATTTTTAAGATCAGCAAGACGCGCCTCTGCGGCATCCAAGTTCGCCTTCGCACCTTCGCGCGCGGCGACAAGATCCGCATTCGAGAGTGACGCGAGCATTTGACCTTGCACGACATGATCACTGACATCTACCGATATACTGCTGATAGTGCCGCCACGCTGGAATCCGAGGTCAATACTCTTCGCGGCAGTGACAGAACCGACCGCTTCAACACTAGTTACAGCAGGATCATGCACGACTTCGACAGTCTGATCACTCGGCTTATTGTTTGTAAAAAATACTATGCCCATCGCCAAAAGTGCGATGACAATAGCAGCGCCGATAATGATCGGCGGTGTAATAAAACGTTTGATGCCCGACAATATTTCCTCCTTTTTAGGCATAATTTGACAACAGCACCATACCATAGTGTTGTCATTTATGCAAGAGGTCTCAAATTTTATCGAGCTCCGTCGATCGAAAAGATCACTGCGGCGAATTGGTTATCTGTCGGGAGAAACACCTTGCTAAATAAGACGTTTTGGTTGATCAGTATGACGGCAAACAGAATAGCCAAGATGCCAAAGCCGTTTAGAAACGCTTTCGGATGTGCCAGAAGTCCGCGGAACGGTATCAGGTTAACAATGAGTGCGACGATAAAAAATGCTGCCAACCCCAAGAGTGTGTAGTCAACATACGTGTGCGGCGATGAAGAAACTTTCGCCGCCAGCGACATCGGTGTCGATGTTCCCAAGACCGACGGTGTCGAAACTATTGTTCGGGGTTGAGTCTTCGTCGCAGTGATATGAGTTGGTTGTGGCACACTCGGATCCGCTCTCGGCGATGCGAAAAATTGAACGACGAATACAACACGCTGCCCTTGATACGTACCCGTCGCCATACCTATTCCTATTTGTGTGAAATGTTGGCCGAGAATGTTCGCCTTGTGCGATGCGGAATTCATCCACGCGTCCATGAGCTGCTGCGAGTCGTCGAAATTGACGGCGAGATTTTCCCCTGCGTACTGGTACTGATAGCCGACATCGTTCAGCCAATCCCAAGGAGTCTTCCCGCTCGGGCTGACGTGCGCAAAATATCCGTTCGCCGCCATATCGTTCGCAGCATTCTGTGCCGCCTCGGCGAGCAGAGTGTTCGGAGTAAGCGCAGAGAGATTGTTCGACGAACGTTGTTGATTGGTCAAGTCGACGACGACCGCAGGCAGCACCGCACCGATTTGATCAGTCGAATGAGTAAGCAACAGCGATTGGAATACGCCTGCAAATTCTACAACAGAAACGAAGGCCAGGACGGCGATGATCGCTCCGTACCGCAAAATGTGCGGATGCCGTCCGTTCTTTTTATGCGGCATGAACACAGTGTGCAAAGCATGAAAAAAGTTCGCACCTTTTTTCTTCTTTACCGCCATACCTGTCAAGTATACAGCACAAAAACACCCATTTGACGGGCACTTTTATGAACTCAAACCGAACCTATTTTTATTTGACGCCAAGCGAAGACTTGACGTTGTTTATTACAGACTGATCCGCTCCGAATGCCAGCAAGAGTCCGATGATGGACTGTGCCTGTGAAGCAGTGAGCGTAGACGTTGACGACACAACCGCAGCTCCTAATGCTGATTCAGGTGCGGTAGCAATTGTCCCCTTGTTGAGCGCTGCGCGAGTCGCCGGACCGACAGTGCCGACCTGTGCGATGCCGTTCGCTTTTTGAAACTTCATAACTGCCGACTTCGTCAATGAGCCGAAGTATTCGGTAGCCGTGCCGGTGAAGAACTTTGCGTCGATGAGAAATTACTGCAGGGCTGTGACATCAGCACCGCGCGAACCGATGTTCAAATTCTTTGTGAAGTTGTACGCGGCCGCACCGAGGACCTGGCCTTGCACACCTACAGTCGTGGTCGATACTGTGGTTGTCGCCGTGATTGCTGCGGATGATGTCGCTGTAACGGTAGATATAACCGGGGCATTGAACGTACCGACAGAACCAACGACCGATGCGCCTCCGCCCCCACCGGAGCTAGCAGGAATTGTTGCCGCGGGTATCACCACAAGCGAACCGAATGTTGTGAAGTGGTACGTCACTATCTTAGTATCGATACCATTTGAGATCGCACATTCGCCCGGGAAAACAGGAGCTCTTGGTGCATCGTAATTTCCATCGCAGGCGTTGGTAATTTGTATCCACGTATTCGAACCGGACGGCCGATATCCAAAAACACCCACGATGCCTGCGAGCGTTATCGCAACAGGATTATTAAATATCAACGTTACGTCCGGAGAACCAATAGAAACAGCAGTGTTGCCAACGCTAAATCCGGCTGGAGCATTTCCACCGATCGAAGTGCCGGCGATCGGCGGCATTATCTTACCGTCCCACCCGTCAGGACTTTGGATCTTAGTTCCGTCCGGGATACTCGCAGTGACATTCCCCAGACTTGAGTTGGCCAATACGATCGGCTGACCGCTAACACCAGAATACAACATGACCGATTGCGTCAATTCCACCGCATGTCCTCCTACCGTCGCATCGGTCGTCTGCTGCGACGAAGTAGAGTTTGAAAGATCCAGCACGGTGCTATCGGTAAGCATGATACGAGTTGCTCCGGTCGGCAGGCTTGCTTCGCCGACAGTCGCAGAACTCGGGACAACATTTGCACCATTGCCATCGATCAGCGACAGCGTGTACGCAAAAGAGGATACGCCGGAACTCACATCACCTGGATAACAGGAGACTGCGCGCACATTCTGTGACAAACTTATCACTATAGGATTTTCATACACCGAACCAGCTGAACACGTAGGAGTCGTGCCGTTTGTAGTGTAGTGAATGCTCGACGCATTCGAAGCTGTAAGAGCGACACTTTGTTTGGAGCTGTATGTGCCGGGAGCAAGACTCACAACAGGATATGAGATTACAACTCCCTCAACTCCCCCACCAAGATTTGACAACGTTCCAGTCACCTCCGAAGCCAGAGCGACATTGCCAACCATGAGCATCGAAATCAGAACAGCAGAAACATACGTTGTGATTTTCATATCGGTGTTCATAGAATGTTAAACGTCTGACTAACATCCGGTGCGGCGTTGTAGATATAATTTCCCGCCTGATGCACCGTGATAGTACAGCTCCCGACTCCGGTCATATGCACGTTGGCGATCTCAATACCACCGTCGACAGTACAATCGCCAGTGGCAGTAAAGTTTGTATCCAACCGTGAGCTCGGGATCGAATACACAGCAAAGTCGGGATCTCCATACTGTTTATCGTCTAGCGGACCGAAGTCTATGGTTTGATTACATTTGAGCACATTGACTGTCCGAGTGATCGGCACAGCCTGATTTCCGGCAGTATCAATCGCCGTGTAGGTAACGGTATATGTACCCGCTATATATTTATTAAAATATGTAGCACTTACAGTCGCAGGCTCGTTGAGAGAGACCCCGAGATCTCTATAATCGCCAACCCCAACATTTATTACAGTGCCCCCGTTTAGCGCCATGACCGGCATGACCAGGATGGTCTTAGTTATATTAGTTACCTCGACCTCTTTGACTACCCTATTGCCTGCGGAATCAATCGCACTGAATCGACAAATGGCATTCCCACTAAGAGTGCAAGATGTCATATTCAAAGAACCCTCGTTTGCCGAGGCATAGATCGTAATATCCTGATCGGTCGGAATGGTGAGACTGGCGGATGTCGTGACAGTAATGACCGGTCGAATGTTGTCGTGAATGATAGTTACAGTTGCAGGCGAACTTACATTGCCCCACGCATCTGTTGAGGTGACGCTAAGATCGTTAACAGCATTTTGGTTCAAAGTAACGGCAATGTCATAATTGCCATCCACATCTGCCGTGCTCGTCGCGATATCAGCACCATCGGCGATGGTGATAACCGCACCGGCTTCCGCTGTCCCTGCAATGTGAATCGCATTTGTGTTCACTGCCTTTGCCGACGTTGTAATGATGGGTATCGCGGGTGCGACTGTGTCCTGGTTCGACTGTACTCCATAGAGTGTCGAATACGAACCACCCGAAGAACCCTCCGGAACTCGCATCTCAACGATTACTTCAATCTGCCTACCATCCTGTGAACTGTCCAGATCTTTGTTTGGATCTAGGAGCATCGCTCCGCTATATGTACTTGTGTAGCCTATCGCGAGAGCATGATTTTCGTCAGGAGCATTTAATGCTTGTGCAGCATAAAACTGCATGTTGCCGCCTGCCGTGAGGGTGCTCGTTCCATCGGTCCAATCGGCAAATTTTAGTTGCAAGACTGATTCGTTTGTGGGGACGGTCATGTCAAATACCAACTTCCATCCATTCGTAAAAGTTCCGTCGGCAATAGCAAACGTCTTAACTGCACTTATCTTTGTGATCACCAGAACTGAATCTGCAGCAGATACACGGGTGACTGGAATACCAATACATAGAATAGCGACTATAACTCCGGATATTTTCCGCATGGTGATCTGAATTTAGTAAATGACCTATCGAATAATAAAAAGGAAACAATGGGGCGGGATGAATTTTGATAGTATTGCCGTAAGTCGCTTTTGTCACCATGTACATAGCCAAAGATAGTTGCGCAATTTTTTACCGGGAAGCGACAGCCGTGTAAGAAAAATCCCACCTATTGCGGTTGGATTACTACTCTACAAAAGTAAAACTTACTTATCTATTCGTATTGCGATGTGCACATTCATTCTTTTTGAAAACATCATGCACACGCCCGGCTTCCACAGACCTTTTTGCGCGGCTTTGGCATTTGCTTGATCTTGCTTGAACAAAGATTGGTAGCGATACGGAGCATCGTATGTGTATTCGTACGCGTATCCATTTGCGACCATGTATGCATCGATGAATAGACCGTCGTCGCGATACACGTATGCCAACGTCCGCCCGTATTTATCCAAGTCACCCTGCGAAGAATCCTTTTCTATGCGAACTTTTCTGCCGGTCAGCAACTGCTTTGCCATGTCCGATGCCTCCTTGCCGAAACACTCCACAGGCTTCCGCGGATCAACCGTCTCCGGCGAATTGATGCCGATGAGCCGAATAGTTTCCACAGTGCCGTTGAGATCAATTTTTATTGTATCGCCGTCGATCACTTTTATTACTGTGTACGCGTCCGTGGAAATTTGCGCGTCTGTTTGCGGTGAAGTGGTGGCGACTTGCATAGCCAGTGCTTGAACTATGTCCGACGCCGGCCGCTGTGCTCCCGACTGATGCGATACCCTCGCCGTCGGCTGAACCAGCAGCAGTAGCGAAAGTAGAAGCAGTAAAATACTGATCCCAACACAAGTAATGAACAAAACTTTCTTCCGATTCTTTTTATCCATATGAAAAGACGCTACCTATTACACCATACTTTCGTCGGCATATAATAACGGCGTTCTTCTCCTTACCTACGTAAAATCTACCTCGAAGGAATACATCCCCATTCCGCATGTGCCTTGCAGCGTTCCCGTCTGCGGACTTCCCAAGTCGATGTCGGTTGAACCTGACGCAGGAAGAGATCTGCCAATGCCGAGACTGGGGATACGAATTGACGACGAACAATCATATGTGCCATTAGTGGTGAAGCGCAGAATTGTAGGAATACCGGATTTCGCGACACTTCTTTGCGGATGATAGCCGCCCTTCACCGACACTTCAACGATTTGTTTTCCATTGACGATGCTCACATTGCTTGCCTGTGCCGAGCCGCCGGTTTGAGATGAACCTCCGGAAGAAAACATCAGAGCTCCGCCTAGTATCACAGCAGCGATAATAATTGCTGATGAAGTTGATTTCATATATGTATCGGGTGACTAGAAACTAAATAATGGTCGAATAAATCCGATCGCCGCCAAACTATTCAGCAAGTTGTAGAGCGCGAATAGGATAACGATGAGACCGGCTGTCTTGAAGAAGATGCCGGAGTACGCGCGTTTTTGGATACTGAATGAGCTGAAACTAATCAGCGCCAGTATCGGGAATGTGCCGAGCGCGAACGATCCCATCGTGAGCGCGCCGGTGACAAAGCTACCCGTCGAAAGCGTGTATATTTGCATCGACTGTGTGAATCCACACGGAAGGAAGAATGTTGCAACGCCGACCAGAAACGGTGCGAGCGTGTGCTCAAGCTTCGACGCGCCGAGTGCGTGCCGCGCAAATATCTTCGGCACAGCCGGCTGCAATCGTTTCGACCAATCGAATATGTCGAGCAGGTTGATACCAAGAATGAACATCACCGTCGCGATGAACAGACTTAGAATGAATGTTGCTATAGCATTCAACGCGAATACCGAACCCATCACCCCGATGACGCCGCCGAGCACGAAGAATGATATGAGCCGGCCGACATGGAACAATAATTGTGGCTTGACTCGTTCGCCTTCTCTGGCAAATGTCGCCGACATCGAGAGCACCAGCCCGCCGACGACCGCCATGCATGACGAGAGCGAAGCGATGATGCCGATCACGAACGCCGTGCCGTACGAAACCGTGCCGACATTGACAAGATTGATCAAGCCAAGTTTTTGCAGAAGCACGAAGCCTGCGGCAAACGCGAGCGCTATCGGTATCGCTACATTGAAGTCGGACCAATTCTTCGCCGTGTGTATTTGTTTCTCGACTGACACAGTGTAGCCGTGCGGTTGCAGTATTTTAGTTAGTTCTGCAGAGACATCTTCCGGCGTTCTTCCTGCAAAATCTCCTTCGACTTCTATCATGTTATGTGTGAGGTCTGAACTTGCGCGAGTGATGTACGGAATTTCCAGTGCTTCCGTTTCCGTGAGGAGCGTGCACGAGTGACAATGCATCCCTGCGATATGCAGAGTAAGTTTTTGAGTACTCATAGAGTTAGAGTGATTTAGCTTTTATGCGGAGCGAATTGCTGACGACCGAGACGCTGGAGAATGCCATCGCGAGTCCGGCGAATGCAGGGTTGAGCAGCCACCCGAATATCGGATAGAACAAGCCGCCTGCGAGGGGAATGCCGACAATGTTGTAGATGAATGCCCAGAACAAGTTTTGCTTGATGCCGTGCATCGTTATTTTCGACAGGGATATAGCCTTAACCAGCTTGGAGATGTCGCCGTTGAGCAGAGTGATGCCAGCGGTCTCTATCGCAACATCCGTGCCGGTCGACATCGCTATGCCGACATCCGCTTGTGCGAGCGCCGGAGCATCGTTGACACCATCGCCAGCCATCGCGACTATCCGTCCTTGTTTCTGATATTTTTTTACCGTATTGAGTTTGTCTTCCGGCATAACTTCCGCAACCACTTCGTCGATGCCGACTTGCTGTGCGATGTATGCGGCAGTGTTCTTGTCATCGCCGGTCAACATCACGACGGTGATGCCGAGCGAATGCAGTCGGGCAACCGCTTCCTTCGCGTTTTCTTTCAGCGTGTCGGCAACCATCACCAACGCGAGCACTTTTTCTTTGGTAGCGAGGAATACCGGAGTATTGCCGGCGCGTGTTTCTTTTTCGAGCGCATCAACATCAACCACGAGATTCAGATCGATGACGAGCCGCGCATT
>CAIMFR010000052.1 GCA_903840375.1 Candidatus Adlerbacteria bacterium | reverse complement strand
TTACGGGAGCTTGGACGGTCCGCGTGCCAATACTGCCCAGCGGCGCTCTTGTTATTGTTTCCATACACCAATCAATGACGCCGCTTGCTCTAGGAGTCCAGAGCATCCGAGCCACCCGTAGTAGACAACTCGATTGTGCTCAAAAATGTCCGTATTTCTTTCTCATTCCTCTTCATGTCCCGCAGCACTTTCCGTATGGTCGCTTTTTGCCGCCGAGCCAGCCCCTCGTCTATATCCCACAAACTTTCCCATTCCTCATCCGGCACGAATGTCGCCAGAGAGACGTATGCGGCATAGAGCAGCTCTACGCGCTCTTTGATGAATGTCTTGAGATTGCGCTTGGACGACGGAAGGGCAGAAAGCGGGTTGAGGAATGGACGACGTCCGTTGCCCTGAAACCGCATCTTTTTTGCGGCAGCAATTATGGCATCGATATCGTCGTCCATGGGTTGATGAATGACGCCCATCGAACATAAAGTCTAGCGCCGATATTAGCCGTTTATCACGAATTACCCATATTTTACAAGGCGAGTTAAGGTATAGACCTATGATAACCTATGAACACTTGACTCTGTATCTTGTGCGCGATAGGATGAAGTTACAACATATGCGTAAAGATATACAAGAAAAACTCAAGGGAATGCCCGATCTGCTCACCATTGGTCAGGTTGCAGAGATTTTTTCCATTCACCCCGACACCCTCCGCAACTGGGAAAAGGAGGGTATTTTGGTGCCTCTGAGGGCAGGGAAGCGCGGCGACCGCAAATATCGCCCGCAGGATATTGAGGCGATTGTTGACCGAATGGGCAGCAAACTTACCCTGCCGCAGCTTGAAAACTTCCTCTGGAAAAGCGCCGACATCCTTCGCGGCAAGATCGATAGCTCCGACTACAAAAAGTACATCTTCGGCCTTTTGTTCTACAAGCGCATGAGCGATGTGTGGGACGAGGAGTATGAGGCGGTGATGAAAGAGTACAGCGACAAGGCGATCGCCAAAGCCGACTACAACCACCGCTTTCAAGTGCCGGCAGAATGTCGCTGGGATGCCGTAACCGAGCAGGCGGAAAACATCGGTCAAAAACTTAATGATATTTTCGACAAGCTCACGAATGCCAATAGCCCCAAGCTCGACAAGATCTTTGACGACCTCGATTTCGCCAATAAAGATCGCTTTCCGAACGAAACGCTCCAGCGACTCGTCAACCATTTCTCGCAATACAATTTCGGCAACACATACATAAGTTCCGACCTGCTTGGCGATGCGTACGAATATCTCATAAAGCAGTTTGCTGCTGATGCAGGGAAGAAGGGTGGTGAATTTTACACCCCGCGCGAAGTGGAAAAGATAATCGTCAGTATCCTCAAGCCGCATCAAAAAGATCACATCTACGATCCCACGGTCGGTTCCGGCGGTTTCTTGCTCGAAGCATACGACTATCTCAAACAAAAGTCTGGCGAGAAAATCGCCAAGACGCTTTACATCTATGGCCAGGAACAAAACCTGAGTACTTTCGCCATTGCGAAGATCAACATGTTCTTGCACGGGCTTGATAGTGCCGACATTCGCCGCGGCGATACCCTTTCGGGTCCGCAATTTCTCAACCAGCAGGGCGGTCTGCAAACCTTTGATATTGTGGTTGCGAATCCGCCGTACTCAATTAAAGATTGGGAGTTCGATCAGTTTAAAAACAAGTATGGCCGTACGGACGGCTACGATATGCCACCGGACAAAAACGCAGACTATGCGTTCGTGCTTCACATCATCAAGTCCATGAACGCCAACGGTCGTGCGGGTGTGGTGCTGCCGCATGGCGTGCTCTTCCGTGGTGGCGCCGAGGGACGCATCCGAGAGCAGATTCTTAAGAACGATCTCATTGAGGCGGTCATTGCACTTCCGTCAAAACTTTTCTACGGCACAGGTATTCCGGCGGCGATTCTGGTTTTCAACCGAAACAAGCCGGAAAATCGTAAAGGCAAGGCGCTCATCATTGATGCCGAGAAAGATTTTCTTGAAGGTAAAAACCAGAACTCGCTGCGCCCACAGGACATCAGCAAGATCGTCAAAGCGTTCGATGCCTATATCGATATTGAAAACTACGCCCGTGTCGTCGACCTGAAAGAAATCGAGGAGAACGAATACAATCTCAATGTACGCCGCTATATTGAGAGTGGAGACAAGGAGGAGGTGATCAATGTTTCTGTGGTGCGTAAGGAACTGGCGGTGCTAGAGAAAGAGCGGGCAGAGATAAATCAAAAGGTTGAGGGGTTTTTAGTAGAACTTAAATATTAGCTATATGGATAGTACGCCATTTGAAAAAATTAAAAGAGTGACTGAATACGGAGCAGAATATTGGACGGCGAGAGATCTGATGTCTTCTCTTGGTTATGACACGTGGCGCCGATTTGAAGATGCCATAAACAGGGCAAAAGACTCATGTAACACCTCTGGTGGTGAGGCTAGTCAAGAGTTTTTGCCGGCACCGGCAAAAACTCTTGACGTCGGTGGAAGACCGGGGAAAGACTATATCCTTTCGCGTTACGCGTGTTATCTTATAGCCCAAAATGGGGATCCTTCAAAGAGTGAAATTGCCAACGCTCAAACTTATTTTGCTACACAGACAAGAAAGCAGGAGGTACAGGAAATGTTACTTGAGGACAAGAAGAGGGTGAT
>CAIMFR010000051.1 GCA_903840375.1 Candidatus Adlerbacteria bacterium | reverse complement strand
CAGGGAATTTTTTGTTTGTGCTTTGGTGTTTGTTATTACTTCACCAGCGAGTACTTATCGTCTTTGCCGCGTTTGAAATATTTCTGATTCTGGAGATTGACCGCGATAGTGCCAGGCTTGACGTGTCGATCCTTGAGGACCTTTTCAGTGACCTCACTCTTCGTCAACGGACCGCTGTCGCGCAATACTTTGCGGATAACATCGCGCACAACGCCGGAGGTGTAGCCCCACTCTTTGAGTGCGTACATACCGCGACCGACGAGCACGAAGCGGTCATCCTTGATGAGCTCGTTGTGCGTGGTCGCAACGTGCGCAACGCGACCGAACATCTTGCCAATGAGATCTGCCACCTCCTTAAAGTGGAGCGGTGATCCGTGCTTTTTGACGGCGAGATATGCGTAGTCGCGGATACCTTTCGTCTTAACATTCGGCGATGATGCATGACCCCATTCGCCAAGCGGATTCTTGCCGAGGCGTTTGGAAATGGAGAGCCAGCGCTTGAGCACCTCTTCATTGCGATGTTTGTCGTTGATGTCCTGCAACTCGCGGAGGAAACGGGTGACCATCTCGCTTTCGGCTATGAGATCTTCGTTGGAAAGTCCGTGGTAAAGATTGGTGAGCGCCGTCTCGATCTTTTTTGCAAGGTCGATGTCGACGTACCAGCAACGTTGGGCCTCGTCGTCTTCTTTTCGATACTTGAAAGGATCGCCGAGCACGAGCAAGAAGTAAACATGGTTCTGTGTGCTTTTGTCTTTAGAAATGAAAGAGAGGAGATCATTCTCACAAATGATGCCGCCGAGCGAGTCAATGATGCCTTCGAGCTCATCAAAAGCTACCTGAGAATCGGAAAATGCCGGGGACTTTTTAAGCAAACCGAGCGCGTGATTCTCAATCTGGCGAACACGCTCGCGAGTGATACCGTAACGATCGCCGATGGATTCGAGCGTCACACGGTCAACGTTTGCAGCCAAACCGAAACGAGATTCAAGCACGATACGTGAACGCTCCGGAAGCGAGGAGAGTAGCTTCTTAACGAGAACCTTAGGCTTGAAACTTATTTTATCTAATGTTTGGGCCATATATTGATACTATTTTGTTATAGTCTATTTCTAGCACAGTTTGTTTTTTAGGTCAAATGACTATTACGAAGCTAATAATTTTGCCCGGAACATACACCGCCTTCACTTCCCTACCCTGCGCGAGCCACTTGGCGACAGTAACGTCGCCGCGAGCAAATGCAAGAGCATCTTCCTCCGACATGTCAGTTGGAATATCCAATATAGAACGCACCTTGCCGTTTACCTGCACGGCGACTTTCGCGATGACATTTTTTATTTTTGACATGTCCGCGACCGGCCATTTTGATACATGAACAGACTCAGAATGTCCGTGTTGCGACCACAATTCTTCCGTCACGTGTGGTGCGAACGGTGCTAGTATCCGCAAAAAATTCTCGAACTGAGCCCGACCGATGTGCTTCTCTTTTTCTATTACATTAACGAATATCATCATCTGACTTATGGCGGTGTTGAACTTGAACGCCAATATATCGTCACCTACTTTTTGTATCGCAGTTTGGAGAGCGGCATCCACCGGCTCAACATCGTCGTCGGTAACCGACTGTGAAATATTCCACACACGTTCAATAAAACGCCGCGCGCCTATCATGTTGCTGGTATTCCAAGCCATCGCATTGTCGAACGGACCCATGAACATTTCATATACGCGGAGTGTATCTGCACCATATCGCGCAACAATGTCGTCTGGGTTGATGATATTGCCGAAACGCTTGCTCATCTTTCGTCCATCCTCGGCGATTATCAGACCGACGGAATGTAATTTGATGAAGGGCTCGACAGTACTAACGACACCAATGTCGTAGAGAAATTTATGCCAGAACCGCGCATAGATAAGATGTCGCGTCGCGTGTTCAGCGCCACCGACATACATGTCGACAGGTGCCCAATATTTCTCATTCTTTTTGCTCACCAATTCTTTGTCGTTATGCGGATCCATGTATCGCAAGTAGTACCAGCTTGAGCCGGCCCACTGCGGCATCGTGTTCGTCTCACGCTTGGCAGGGCCTCCGCATTTTGGACATGTCGTATTCACCCAGTCTGAGATCTTCGCAAGCGGAGACTCGCCGGTGCCGCTCGGCTCGTATGACGCGACATCAGGCAAGAGAACGGGCAGATCTTTTTCCGGTACGGGCACGACGCCACATTTCTCGCAATGAATAAGCGGAATAGGCTCGCCCCAATATCGCTGACGCGAGAAAACCCAGTCGCGAAGTTTGTACGTGGTCTTTTTCTTGCCAAAAGCTTCGGTCATTTTCGTGCGAGCATCGTCGCTTGAAAGACCGCTAAACTTTCCGGAGTCGACAAGTTTGCCCATATCATCGATTACAGCCTTGACCGGCATCGCGAACT
>CAIMFR010000050.1 GCA_903840375.1 Candidatus Adlerbacteria bacterium | reverse complement strand
TCTTGAACTTTCCGAAGTTGTTGGCGCACTTCGCCGCCGTTTCAAGGACACGCTTGGTGTTTCCATCGAGGCGACAGACGTGTCATCATGATTCGATGTGGTGGTTTTAGAACAAATAAGATGCTACACTCTGTCAAATGCAGCAGATACGAAACTTTAGCATCATCGCCCACATCGACCACGGCAAGTCTACGCTCGCTGATCGCTTTTTGGAGCTGACAGGCACTATCGAAAAGCGCAAGATGCGCGAGCAGGTGCTCGACTCGATGGAGCTTGAACGCGAGCGAGGCATCACCATAAAGATGCAGCCCGTAAGAATGTTTTGGCATGCTAAAGATCCTGAGCGAAGTGAGGGGCAAGATTACATTCTGAACTTGATAGACACGCCGGGACACATCGACTTTTCATACGAAGTTTCGCGAGCTCTCACCGCCGTCGAGGGGGCTATCCTGCTTGTCGACGCAACGCAGGGTGTACAGGCGCAAACGCTCACGACGCTCCGCACTGCTCGGGAGCTTGGGCTTGTCATCATACCGGCCATCTCAAAAATAGATTCTCCTCTTGCGCAAGTGGACGACGTCCGTACACAAGTCGCAGCGCTTTTGGAAGTCGAGCCGGATTCCATTCTCCTCTGTTCGGGAAAAACAGGCGAAGGTGTCGAGGAAGTTCTGAAAGCGGTCATAGAAAGAGTCCCTCCGCCGAAAACAGGGGATGATACAGATCTGTGCGCAGAGCCGCAGCAGCAATCTCCTTTGCAAAGGTCCTCGGTTCTCCTCGCTCGCCGACAATCGCCCGGTCGGCAAGGCGAGGCCAGACCATTTGCAAAGGAGATTGCTGCTGCGGCATTCGATTCCTCGGTCTTTGTGCAGAAGGAGGTTTCTTCTGCGACTAAGAGCCCTCGCGCGCTTGTCTTCGACTTCCAGTATTCTGACCACCAGGGAGTTATTGTTTACATTCGGTTGTTCGACGGGCAGATACAAAAAGGCGACACACTTGAGTTTTCCGCGACCGGCAGAAAATTTAATGCACTCGAAGTCGGTACGTTTGCGCCGACTCCGACACCGCTCGTCGAAGGGTTGAGTGCAGGCTCTATCGGCTACATTGTCACCGGCATAAAAGAGCCGGGCCTTGCGCGCGTCGGCGACACGGTTCGCGCGTATGGTTCGCGCGCCACGCCGCTGTCGGGTTATGCAGAGCCGCGACCCGTTGTGTGGGCGTCGGTGTATCCGGAAAGTCAGGATGATTTTGTGGCGCTTCGCCAAGCGCTCTCTCGTCTGCGTTTGTCCGACTCGTCACTCTCATTTGAAGAAGAATCGTCAGGTATGCTCGGTAGAGGTTTCCGTTGCGGATTGCTCGGCATGCTGCACCTCGAGATAGTCACCGAACGTCTGCATCGTGAGTTCGACCTGTCACTCGTCGTCACCACGCCGACTATTACGTATGAAGTTGAGACGCGTGACGGCAAGCGGCACACAGTCTATTCTCCGCCTCAATTTCCGGAGTACGGACAGATAGAGAAAGTGTGGGAGCCATTCGTCGACGCGGAGATAATTTTGCCGACGGCATATCTCGGTATACTGATGCCGCTCCTGTTCGAACACGAAGCGGTTGCAGAGTCAACTGTGAATTTTTCCGAGGACAGAGTGATAGTGAAAGTGGTGATGCCACTGCGCGAACTCATGCGCAACTTTTTCGATAAATTAAAAAGCGTTTCCTCCGGTTACGCGTCCATCTCGTACGAATTGCGCGAGCTCCGAGTCGCCGATGTGGTACGTCTCGATATTCTTGTTGCTGATGAAATAGTGCCGGCATTCTCACGCATCGTCGCGCGGCATCGTGCAGATGAAGAGGCGATAGCGGCAGTTGAAAAATTGTACAAGGCTCTGCCGCGCCAGATGTTCACCACCAAGATACAGGCACAAGCGCTCGGGCGCATCATATCCTCGCGCACATTGTCCGCAATGAGTAAAGATGTCACGCAACACATGTACGGCGGCGATATAACCCGCAAAATGAAACTTCGCGAGAAGCAAAAGAAGGGCAAGGCGCGCATGAAAGCTCGCGGTTCAGTGAACATCCCGGAGGACGTCTTCATCAAGATGATCAAGTCAGAGTAATTTACGTTAGAACAGCGTAAGCTAGAGAAGGATCGAGAAGTACGCGAGGACCATGCTCAAGATGATAATGACGCCGAGCACACCGGTCAGTATCTGAAGTTTTTTCTTATTGTTCTTACCTAATACAGTATATATGTTCATGATGATAGACTATCATACATGGTCCATGAGTTCAAAAAGCGGAGCAGGCAAGAGGAGTTGGTTCGTCTTGGTGTGAGCATCGCCGGCACGATAGCCCTGCTGGTCATCGCTGTGTTTGCAGTGCGCGGTGCATGGAACATGTATGGCAAATTAAGCGACGCGTCGGAGGGCAGTAAAAATTCACAGGACAAATTGACGCAGTTGCAGGCGAGAGAAAAACAACTGCAGATCTCCGTCGGTGAACTTTCTTCGCCGCGCGGTGTGGAGGCAGAGATGCGTGAGCGTTTCGGTGCGACGAAACCAGGCGAAGGCGTTATACAGATAGTACGAAACACCGCATCGGACACGTCTGCGAATGCTGCACCGGAAGGTCTGTGGCAGCGTTTGTTCCGTACGTTGTTTGTGTGGTAAATTGGGCTAGTTCGCGGCGTGTGTCTAAATTTGCGGATATAGTTTAGTGGCAGAATGACTGCTTCCCAAGCAGTAGGCGGGATTTCGATTATCCCTATCCGCACTAGGAGTGAGAGAAAATAAAGCTTGCTTTGTTTTCCGAGCGACGACGGTGGATATTTCGAATATCCACACCGTTGTTGTGATATGATATGTACATATCCGTTAATAAAGTTGTATGGACAAAAACATCGTTATCTACAGCACACCGACCTGTCACTTCTGCCACATGGCCAAGGATTTTTTCGACTCGCATAAGATTGCTTACACCGGTTACGATGTTTCCACCGACGCCGCCAAGCGTGAAGAGATGGTACAGAAGACAGGTCAGATGGGTGTTCCGGGTATTATTATAGACGGGAAAACTATTGTAGGTTTTGATCAGGACAAAGTGGCGGCAGCGCTCGGGATCACTGCCTAGCTGATTCATACTTTTTGTCGCATACTAGCAAGGGCCGACTACGTTCGGTCCTTGTTTCTGCCCCCGTAGCTCAATGGATAGAGCAACTCCGTCCTAAGGAGAAGATGTCGGTCCGATTCCGGCCAGGGGCACATACTAGTGCAAAGTCTGCTATTATTGATGATAATGAATGAGTATATTTTGCAGCATTATGAAACAATCAGATTATTGACTCGATGCGTAGTGTTGATTTTATGCGTAGTATACGCTTACTGGATAATAGTAGGGTTTAAACGCAGCCAAGCCGAGATGTCTCCAAGTCAACATAAAGCAAAAAATGTACTTCATAGTGTTGCAATAATCAATATAGTATTGACGATTGTGTCGCTACCCGCGACCTTTTTTTTCGGCGCATTGGCATGTTCTGGTTATGGATCAACAGTATCAGAAGCACATTGCTACTGATTACTCGGGGCATGCATATTTTTATTTTATTTGCTATACTGGAAAAAGTATGGACATGGATATTGAAGAGTTGAGAGACTTAGTTCAAAAGAACCTTGCTCTGTCGCAGGAGACGAACAAGATGGTGCGCAGTCTGCATCGTTCTTCACGATGGAATACGTTCTTCAAAATGATTTGGTGGGCTGTGGTTCTGACAGCTGGAGGGGCAACATATTTATTCTACATACAGCCATATATGGTGCAGTTGGAGAAAGTGTATGGTCAAGTGCAGGAGGGTGGTAAGCAGTTACAGACGCTCCAGGTTCAAGCGCAGGATATCATTAAGAATCTATTGCCGAAGACGCAATAATAGAGCGGGGAGTAGTTATGCAGTTGAAAATGCTTGGGTAGCTCAGTTGGTAGAGCATCTCCCTGAAGAGGAGGGGGTCGCCGGTTCGATCCCGGCCCCAAGCACAAAATGTTCGGGGAATATTTTGTGAGCCGCAGGCGTGACCAAAATATTCTTTGTGGTATATTTGGCTTGGAAATGGACCGTCTAACAAGGGGTTATTGAGATGTTCGGTAAAATAGTATCGTTTCTCTTCACGAGGCTCGATCGGCCTTGGGGACACATGTATGTTCTATTTGCAGTCAAGCATCTCTGGTTGAAGATCATCATCGTAAAGCCAGGAGGGCGGTTGAGCTGGCAATTGCATAAACTAAGAAATGAGCTCTGGATCTGCTGTGCCGGCGGTGGTATCTCCATACGCGAGACGGCCGACAGGAGTTTGAACAGGCACGACCACCTGAGGATCTGTTCATTCGTCTATATTCCAACACGTTGGCTGCATCGGCTGTGTGGAGACAATGACCGGGGTGTGTCTGTTGTGGAAATTGCGTGGGGACCGGACGTGTCCGAGGATGATATTGTTCGCTATGAAGATTCTTACGGGAGGGAGACGAAGATTTAAAAAGTGTACAAAAAGAAAAAGCCGTCCCACATTCGATGGGGCGGCATTTGTTTTAGATCTGATAGTCGAGTGCCTCCAGTTCCTTCACTTGGTTCGGCTCGAAAGTCTGTTCCAACTCATTGAGTCGTTGAACGAAACTATTCAGTCTGGTCCAGATGGGCATCGTGTCGGAGAATACCGACAATGCACCTTTTGCTTCTCCTAAAGCGTTGCGTGTCTGCATCATTACGCCGAAGGATGTCACGCCGATTACAACTAGGAAACCAAGCAGGAAGAGGGGAATGTATTCCCATACATGCTGGTAGAATACGAGCCAAAGGTTGAACTTCAGACGTTGCCGATGCAACCGCTTGCAGCTTGTGCTCAAGTTCTCGAACAAAGTGGCGGTGTCATAGATGGTGCCACCGCTTCGTCCGCGATTGATCGATTCCAATTTGCTGCGGAAGTGACCTTCATTTTGCTGGACCACACACTCGCACTGTGGTAACCGCCTACCGACGCGCAGTGAGACGAGTGTTCCGAAGACGCTGAACAAGATAGCTGTCCACAGAAGGATGCCCGGTACGTGGCAATAGTTCTCGAACTCTTTGCTCAATGCCCACAGCATAGGTACGAATGCGAAGAGCGCCAATGCAGAACGAACGATCGGCCTGCAGATGTCCAGCATAGAAGACGCGAAGTTGTTCGCAGCCTCATGTATACGCTGACTCGACCCCTCAAGTTTTGCAGAGCGCACGTTCCAGCGTTGAATGTAATGCATTGTTATCGCTTCACGCCAGTACCAGACGTATCTGTCTGATGCATACTGGATGCCGTTGTTCAGTATCCAGTATAGTATTGGCACGGGAATGAAGCCGTACATTACGATGCCGTACAACCCTGTCAGGGTAATGCTCTGGTCAGAGATGAAGCGATTTGCCGTATCAACGCTAAGCAGTGGAACAAAAGTGCCTGCATAGTATACAATGGTGTGCAGATACTGGTGTACCGAATCAGATTCTGCACCGCGCTGGAGTACCTCGCCAAAGACATTCATCATCTCGGCGTAAAGGTACGATGTGCCGACGTGCAGAACCATCAACATCACGAGCAGAAAGGCGCCTCCGTAGGCGATCCACGCTCGTCTCGTATCGCAGAAGAACGATCTGAACATGTTCGCCTCCTTTGTTTTGTATTAAGGAACTATTCGCTTATACAACCAATACTTCCAGCTAAAGGTTAACATAATTGCTGCGCGCAGCTACATCTTTTCTATCATCTCCCACGAGCGATCGTCTGTGCCGAAGTGTCCGTATGCTGCCGTCTTTTGGAATATCGGCCGAGTGAGTCCGAGACGCTCTATTATCGAGCGCGGCTTGAAGTCGAAGTTTTTGACGACCACATCAGTGAGGTTTTTTCCATTCTCATCGAATGCTTCTATCATTACCGGTTCGGCACGGCCGATGGCGTATGCGACCGAGACGAGCGCTTTCTTCGCATACCCGTTTGCGACGAGATTTTTTGCCGCGAAGCGCGCCATGTATGCCGCCGAGCGGTCCACTTTTGTTGCATCTTTTCCGGAGAATGCGCCGCCGCCGTGTGGCATGAGGCCTCCGTAGGTGTCCACCATTATCTTTCGTCCGGTCAATCCCGCGTCTGCCGCGAATCCTCCCTGGACGAACCTTCCCGTCGGGTTCACCAATATTTCAATGTCAGCAAGGTCACCGAGTATCGGTGTAAAAAGATGTTCAGTCAAACCAGTGCGGATATCCTCCAGTTCTGCATCCTCCGCGTGCTGTGTGCTCGCGAGTCCGGTGATGACGCGACCGTTGTCTATCGTCACTTGCGTTTTGCCGTCGGGGCGCAGCCAGGGGAGTGTGCCGTCTCTGCGCAATTTCTCAAGTCCGCGCGCTAGCTTGTGTGAGAGCACGACGCCGAGCGGCAAATATTCCTTGGTCTCATCCGTCGCGTAGCCGTACATGATGCCTTGGTCGCCCGCACCTCCGGTGTCGACACCCATCGCTATGTCTCCGGATTGTACGTCGACGCGGTCGATTATGTCGAGGTCTTCGTCGTAACCGATACCCTTGTACACTTTTCTTGCAATGTCCGCGTACTTCACATCTGCATTGGTGCGCACTTCTCCTCCGATGAAAAGCATCCCGTGGCTTCCGACCGTCTCGACAGCTACACGAGACGTGGGATCTTGCGCGAGGCAGGCGTCGAGTATCGCGTCTGATATCTGGTCGCATACTTTGTCCGGGTGGCCCGAGGTGACTGACTCTGTTGTATAACGGGTGAAAAGATTGTTCATAAATTACAGTGAATATAAATAATATCTCCACTTATTGGGAGATATTATTACACACAGTATCTTCCCCGTAAGGGCTGGAAGCACTTTGTGACTAGATTTTCTAGAAACAAGTTGCTGACGGGTCGCAGAGCCAGAACCTCTCGCCGTACTCTTGATACGCACTATTCAATTGTCCTATCTAGTGTATCAGGGGTGTAAAATATGTAAATGAGAAGCGGGGAAGTCTGCTGTCTCGAGGGTGTGGACAACGCACATTATTTATGATATAGTAAGCCCTGTATGAGTTTAAAACGCCTATTGCTATACATCACAAATAACGAGGAAGTGTCTCGACACGAAGAGGAGTTCGATATCGCTTTCCTCATCATCAACACCACAGCGGCCCTTCTTGGTATCGTGTTGTTTATTTCCTATGGCGAACCGCAGTGGATCTCCGCTATCGTTATGGAATATATCTGGGCGCTCGACAACATTCGCCACAATAGAGCTTAATCTAATTCGTAGATCTACGAAGGGTAGTTGATAACTCTCTCAAATAGAGGGCTATTTTTTTGTTACTATATACCAGGTATAGTTTAATTATTATTTATAGACATTTCAGATTAAGTATTCATAAAATGAACAGAATGAATAAATTTATAGTTTCAGCGGTGACTGTGTTGACCGGCGTCGCCATTTTGATAGAGGGTGCAGCTATCGTCTATGCGCAGACGATACCGAATACGTTAGGCACGACAACTGCCAGTAGTACCGGTCAGTACGTGGGCACTACTACCCAGATGAGGGCACGTCAGTCCATGGGCACGTCCACTGTTGCAGATTTTGCCCGCGTAAGGCTGGCTAGGTTTTCGGGTACGCAGGCACAGTTAAAGGCGCTGGTCAGTGGCAAGCTTGCGAAGGTTGCCAAGGTAAAACATAAAAACGTGTGTAATTCCTTTACCGGAGGCAATATCTCCTGTTTTGCGAAGGTTGTGGTAGATGCGAGAGGTGTTCCCATTGCAAACACATTTTTGGGCACAAGTACAAGCACTATTACCGAAAGCGCAAGTACCGCCGCTTTGCCGAGCGGTTATGGGCCATCCCAACTTCTCGGAGCTTATAACTTGACCGGTTTATCCGCTTCACCTACGCCGCCAATAATCGGTATTACAGTGGCGGGTGATGATGTGAACATCGTGAAGGATTTAAGTACGTACAGTGCAATGTACGGCATCCCGCAGTTGCCAACCTGCAGTGGTTCTATCACCGCATCCAATAAACCGTGTTTTCAGAAGATGAATGAGACTGGCGCAGCAACTCCTCTACCTGCTCCGGACTCGTCATGGTCGCTAGAGACGTCGCTGGATGTTGAGATTGCTCATGCTATTTGTCAAAACTGCAGCATTGCATTAGTCGAGTCTAGCTCCGGCAGCTGGCAAGATATGATCACCGCTGTAAGAACGGCCGCGAGTAAGGCTGTCGTCGTATCCAACTCGTGGGGTTCTAGCGGTGAATTCTCCGGCGAAGGAGTCATAGACAGTTATCTCAAGTATCCAGGTGTGGTC
Source organism: Candidatus Adlerbacteria bacterium (assembly GCA_903840375.1). Taxonomy (GTDB): domain Bacteria; phylum Patescibacteriota; class Minisyncoccia; order Phycocordibacterales; family SBAW01; genus GWA1-54-10. Next base: position 5,115 of record CAIMFR010000050.1, on the reverse strand, counting down.
TTGACCTTCAGCGCAGGAGATACCGGCTATGGAGTCGGATATCCTGCGGCATCGCCAAATGTTATTTCAGTTGGTGGAACAACTCTTTTGATGGATGGTAATTCTTATCTCCAGGAGCTCACTTGGGCTGGGACAGGCAGCGGTTGTAGTGCCTATGAGCCTAAGCCAACATGGCAGACAGATTCAACATGCACCAACCGCACCGATAATGACATCTCGGCTGATGCCGACCCTGCGACCGGCGCCGCTGTGTATGACAGTGATTATGTCGGTTATTCAGGCTGGTTTCAGACAGGAGGGACCAGTTTGTCATCCCCGATCGTTGCCGCCATATATGCCTTGCAGGGCAAGCTTGATGCGGGGGCTACCGCAGGTCAGCAGCTCTATGCCAACTCCGCTAACTTGAACGATGTTGTCGGCGGTAGCAACGGTACTTGTACCGATAGTTACTTATGTAATGCAATGGCAGGCTATGACGCGCCGACCGGACTTGGTTCACCGAATGGCGCAAGACTTCTTACAATTACAACGCCGGTTATCACTTCCATCACTATTACCCCGGCAACGGCATCTCTTACTGTCGCTGCAGGGAAGACAGCGCCCACCATACAACTCGCTTCGACGGAGCTTGATCAATTCGGTAATCCGATCTCCGCACCAATCACGTGGGCTTCGAGCGATCCGACTGTTGCAAAAGTCAGCACCGCAGGTCTAGTTACTGCCGTTGGAAATGGCACGGCCAATATCACTGCCTCAAGCGGCTATGTCACGAGCAATGCTTCCGTTATCACTGTTGCAAAATCGGTATTTACGACTATCAACCTCACTCCCGCGACAGCTTCTGTAACATTCGGTAAAGCAGGAGTACAGCTAACAGCTACGAAGTTGGATCAACTGGGAAATCCGATGGCTGCAACGCTCACATGGACTTCGAGCGACCCAACTATTGCTAAAGTCAGCGCCGCAGGTCTAGTTACTGCAGTTGGAAATGGTACTGCCAATATCACCGCATCAAGCGGCGGCGTGACGAGCAATGCTTCCGTCATTATTTCCTTCAAACCGGTCATTACGACTATCAGTATTGTTTCTACAACACCGTCTCTAGACACTTCCACATCGGTATCTCTGATAGTTGGAAAGACAAAAGCACAGCTAGTGGCAACAAAGTTGGATCAGTTGGGAAATCCAATCGCAGCAACGCTTGGCTGGACGTCCGACAATACATCTGTCGCGACAGTTAGCGCGTCGGGTGTGGTAACACCGGTCAGCGATGGCACTGCGAATATTACCGCCTCAAGCGGCGGCGTCACGAGTAATGCTTTTGCCGTCACTGTAGTCAGTCGTGTAATTACGACCATCAACATCACACCGACATCTCCATCTCTTCTGATCGTCGGCAAATCCAGAGTCCAATTAGCAGCGACGAAGTTGGATCAATTCGGTAATCCGATAGTTGCAACGCTCACATGGACATCTGACAATACATCAGTTGCGACGGTCAATGCGATCGGTGTCGTCACGCCCGTCGGCGATGGTACTGCAAATATAACCGCATCAAGCGGCGGCGTGACGAGCAATGCTTCTGTTATCACCTCCGCAAAACCGGTGCTCACCACGATGACTATCTCTCCTGCAACAGCATCTCTAGTATTCAATAAAACAAAAGTGCAGCTAGCGGTGACAAAGAATCTCGACCAGTTTGGTAGCCCGATCGCAGCAAGAGTTATGTGGACTTCGAGCGATTCGACAGTTGCCTCTGTGAGTGCTGCGGGTTTGGTTACTCCTGTCGACAACGGCACAGCGAACATAACTGCATCGAGCGGAGGCGTCACAAGCAACGCATCGGTCATTTCAGTGTTCAAGCCTAAGTTGGCGTGGATCTACATTTCTCCCACATACCCGACTCTAATCGTCGGAAAGGCTAAAGTGCAGATGGCGTCTGCAAAACACGATCAGGCAAATAACGATATCGTCGCTACTCTTACGTGGGCATCCAGCGACCCGAGCGTAGCCACAGTGAGCGCAAATGGTCTTGTTACTCCGTTAAAGAGCGGCGTCACATATATCACGGCATCAAGCGGTGGAATAACCAGCAACGCAGCGACCGCTGCGGTTAGTACTAAATAAAAAAGATCGTTATACAAAAAACAGACCGGCAAAAATGTCGGTCTGTTTTTTATTTTGTCCCTGGAAAGTTGATCACACTAGACGAACATGTCAGGGGTTTCATTCCAGAATTTCTTCACCCTCCACGCCATCACAAACGCTATGACTCCTGTCCAAGAAGCGGGCTGAGGCCAAATAGAACCGCTCCTGCTGCGCCGGTAAAACCGATGTGAGAGAGCTCGTGCGCTGCGAACGACGAGCGGCGCAATACGACAAAGTAGCCGACGATGCCGGCGACTATTGCGACTATCGTCCCGGCCTCGGACTAAAATGATTTACCCTGCAAAGTGAATGGCGATATACAACACCGCCATTCCAACAACAGTCATAGCAGTCGTAAGAAATTTTGGGTGCTGATGATGACTCTCGGGTATAAGGTCAGATGCGCCGATGTAGAGGAAGAACCCGGCAAACATTGCAAGCAGGAGTCCGAGCGATTCCTGCGATACTGCGAAAAAGAGCGTGACGATAACTCCCACAACAGGAGCGATTGCATCGACCAAAAGCCAGCGCAGCGCTTTTTTACGTTCTCCACCGTGGCGCACGACGACGTTCACCGTATTGATCCCATCGCTGAAATCATGTGCCAAAACGGCAGCCGCGACCACTGCGCCCACTGCCGCAGATACCTGAAACGCCAATCCAATACCTATTCCATCGAGAAATGAGTGTATTGAAAGCGATCCAGCCCTCACATGACCGCGCGATTCAACCGGTTCTTTTTCATCTGACTCAGACGCATGGCTGTGGAGCAGAATGAGTCGGTCCAACACCAGGTAGAGCAGAAAACCCAACGCCGTAAAAGCCACGACTGTCGAAAGCTCGTGCGTCTTGCCGCCAAGCTCAAGCGCCTCGGGCATCAGATCAAAAAACGCAACTGCCACCACGGCCCCGGCGCTAAAACCGAGAATGATATGCAACTTATCTCGCATCTGCAGTGCAAGCGACCCTCCAATCATCGTCGAACAAAATGCGGCACAGCCCAGTAAAAGTGCGATCATAAGTTATTTGGCGCAACTTCGGCAAATGCCGAAGAATTCCAGATTATGTGAATAAATACTTTTAAAACGACGCGAACCACTGAGCACCTTTTTTTGCAGTGTAGAGACTGTGCATGATTCCACATCTTCGACCACGTCGCATTTGGTACACACAAGGTGATGATGGTGAGGCTTATTCGGCGTATATTCATAGCGGGCGGTGCCGGTGTTTAGATCGACACGGTTGATAACGCCAGTATCCGATAGATTCTCGAGAGCTCTATACAATGTCACTTGATTAAGCGGATGTCCTTTCCAGCTTTCTAGGATCTCTCGGACATTCAAAGGTCGTCCCGCCTCCAAAAGAAGTTCCAATAATGCGATTCTGCCAGTCGTCAGGCGATACCCCTTAGTCTGAAGGGTTTCGACTATCGTTTTTGTTCCAGCTTTTTTACATTGAGCCATAGACAGGTTCAATATACACTAATGCAAATTACTTGCAATAGTTATACACATTTGAATTAATGATGGCGCACGTGTTCAGTCTCTGTGGTCTGTCCATGTTGTCCGGAAAGCATATACGCCGCAATCGCGGTCGTAATAGGCACGCCAAGCACCAGCCCAATGCTGCCGATGAGGATACGTACAATTTCCGTGGCGAAGATCTCACTGTTGAGCGTCGACCCCAAGCTCATTGTGGAAGTCTGCTGTACGAGCAAGAGCAGCGGCAGAGATGCGCCGACATAGGCAATGGCAAGCGTGTTCACCAATGCGCCGATATGTTCCCGACCGATGCGAATGGCTTTCTTGTAGATCTCCACATGGGTGAGATGTTTTCCTGCACTGAACAATTCTTCAACCGCTATCGCCTGACCTATGGCGATGTCATAGAGCACACCCAAGAGACCGATCATGATACCGCCGAACAGCAGACCAATCATGTTGATGCTCCCGTGCGTGTCGAAGTTTAGGTACACATTTTCCTCTGTGGTAAAGCCGCTCAAGTGTCCTGCGTGAACGACATAGTATGCGCCGAGTCCTGTAATGATAACTGTGGCGATCATGCCCAGCACCGCGGCAGTGGTGGTCCTGTTGAAGCCATGCGTGATGTACGAACCGACAATAATGATGAGCGACGCGACACCGATACTTACTAATATGGGAGAATATCCGCCGAGTATTCCTGGCAGGAGCAGACAGAAAATAAGCATGAGACTGCCGACGAAACTAATCAGCCCGCGTATGCCCTGCATTCCGCCGAAGAGAATGAGGATGAGAATAAATGCGACTGCTAAACCGATGAGAACATTGAGGCGATACGGGTCGGAGACCGTCCAATAGTCTGTTATGGCATCCAATGTGTTGGATTCATGGCGAATGTAAAACAGATCGCCATTTCCTAATTGCGTATAATCATTCTCGAATGTGACGACTCGCCCCTTGTCCTGTCCATCAACCACTTCTGCTTTGAGTGTCTGCACCGTGGTGGATGTATCTGTGCCGGGAACAGTTGTGGTGTGTTGGTTGGTGGCTTCCAGGACTTGAGCTTTTTCAATAACGATTATGTCTGGCACTGCTTCGCTTTGGGCGTGTGTGGGTATGGGGGATATGAGTAGTAGAGCGAATAGGATCGGGAGTATTTTTATTCCTTGCGGTATCTTCTTAGTCATCCGTATTTTGTTAAAGTTTGCTGTCCAATCGCCGGTGGGGATAGGACACATCCGCAAGAATCATCTGCTCCGCATGTTGAACGGTATCAGAACCGAAACTTTGAGGCAACATAAGGGGTATTTTAGCACTATCAAGGGATACAGCGACTTCGGCAAAAACTCTCGCCACAGAGAAAAAAGAAGCCCTCTTATTTGAGGAGGCATTCTGAAGTAGCTAAAGATGATAAGATAAGGGGCATGACAAAGAAATTTACGGAGGAAGAATATGCTGCAATGCTCCCCAAAAAACAAGTTGGGAC
>CAIMFR010000049.1 GCA_903840375.1 Candidatus Adlerbacteria bacterium | reverse complement strand
ATTGAGAGGAGGTGCGGTATGCGAGTTTCTTTGTGTGCCAATTTTCTGCGTTGATTCGTGCCGAAGCGATGTTGTTCGTCGATGACGACGAGCGCGAGGTGCTTGAACTGCACCGACTTTTCGATAAGTGCGTGCGTGCCGATGAGTATCGGTATCTCGCCGTTGGCGACCCATTTCAGAAGTTGTGTGCGCGAGACTGGAGTCGCTTTCTCGCGTTTTATTTTCGACGGGAATTTGTAGGAGCCGCTCCCGGTGATGAGCCCGATGTTGATGGGGAATTGCTCGAAATAATGTATGAACGATTCGAAGTGCTGCTTTGCAAGTATCTCCGTCGGCGCCATGTACGCGACCTGTAGCGTGCCGCACTTCTGTCCTTCCGGCCGCGTGCAGATGGTGGCATGTGCGGCGCTCGCGGCAACCGCTGTTTTGCCAGAGCCTACATCGCCCTCAAGTAGTCGCGACATCGGTCTGCCTGTGCGCATGTCATTTAATATAGTGTCGATGGCGCGCTTTTGCGCCACAGTTGCGGAAAAAGGGAATGCGCCGATGAACGCTTCGATAGCATCTTGCGACGCGGTAACGGCAAAACTTTTCTCGCGAGATTGTGCGAGCCGCTCGAGTTGGCGTTCGAGCTGTATCAGGAAAACTTCTTCGAATGCGAACCGTTTGCGAGCCGCCGCCGCATCTTTTTCCGTCTGCGGCGTATGGATCCACACGAGCGCAGCGGTGAGTGTCGGAAGGTTATATCGTTTCAACAAGTCTGCAGGTATAGGGTCTTCGAGCTGGTCCAAAACACCCGCGGTCAATATTTTTTCCAGCGCATGGCGAAACCACAGAGAAGTGATGCCGCGAGTCTCCGGATATTGTGCGAATAATTTTTGTTCATGTGCGTCGGCTTTTTTCTCACCGGTGTTTGCGTCGACGATGAAGAGTCCCGTGTCTGACACGGCATCTGCCGACACTCGTTCCAGTTTTGGATTTGCCAAATATAATTTACCGGCTGAACCGGCGACTTTCCCTATCGCTTTTACTCGCGTGCCGTCGGCATACATCTTTGCGATGTATGGCTGGTTGAACCACATCATTTTTATTTTTCCCGTTTCGTCGCGCAGATATCCCTCTGAGATGGGTATTCTTCGCTTCCACGATTTTTTAGTTTCCAATTTTTCAAGCGTGCCAATGATGGAAACATCTGCGCCGAGTGCAAGCCCGGAAACATTCGTTTCGTTGCCGCTTGCTTCATAGCGGAAAGGGAAATGGAAAAGTAAGTCGCGGACCGTTCCGATGTTAAGTCTGCGCAGCGCACCTTTTTGCGCCTCAACAAGTCGGAAATTGCCGATGATGTCGCTTGACAGTTGCATGGTGAGAGTATAGCAATAAAGGAAGAAAAGTCTCCAACAGAGAGGTGTGCCATGGGCGAAGTTGTTCGGTTTTTCCCTAAAGGAAAAGGAAAAGAGAAAGAGAAAGCGATCGGTCCGCCGGCGACACTAACTCCGAGTATTCCCGGCTGGCTCGGTGATGTACTCATCAGAGAGTTGGCGCTTCACGGCTTAGGCGAACAGGATGTTTTAAAAATACTCGGAAGTCAGGAGTTCATCGACGTGTTCGTGCGTAAGATAAAAGAAGCGGTTCGTCCGCCAAGACCGTTTTAATATTGAAGCCGCTCGGCGACGGGCGGTATTTTTTTTATTCGGCAAGCGCGTTCGCAATTGTGATAGTCGGTATCGCGCCTTCGCGGAGAATGTGCGGCTGGTCGACGGAAGTGTCTACGACGGTTGTTGGCAATGATTTTGGCAGGGTTCCGCCATCTATAATGAGGTCGATATTTTTTGCCGCTCCAGCGAGTTGTTCAAGAATCGCGTCGACATCGCGCTCCGGCGTCATACCGCTTTTGTTCGCGCTCGTCGCGGTATATGGCGTGCCGAGTTCGCGGGCGAGCGCGAGGCAAAACTGATTGTCAGGTATACGAATGCCGAACTTGCCGCCACCGAGTGCGGGCAATGATGGAACGACATCAACTCGCGACATGATTAGTGTCAATTTTCCGGGAAGGAATTTGTCGGCAAGCTTTTGCGCGGCGTCAGTCACGACCACGTAGCGTTTCGCCTCATTGGTTGAGGAGACAACGCTGTGCACCGACTTGCCTTCATCACGACCTTTTATTGAATACAACAGTTCAAGTGCGGTTTTGGAAAAAGTGTCGACGCCGAGTCCGTACAAAGTGTCGGTTGGGTAGAGAACACAGCCGCCATTACGTATTACCGAAGCCGCCGCCTGCGCCGTTTGTGGGATATTTTCATTTGTCAGAGTGATGCGTTGCTGCATGTGTCGAGTGTACCTCTCTTTCGTCGGTGCGGAAATGTCACGTGATATACTCAACGTCATGACCGATTATCCCAACATCCGCGTGCTCGAGACATTCGATGCTCATACGCTTCCAGGCCTCGATGTTGCCGTGCTCGGCGCGCTCGAACTTTTCCAAAAAGTGCCATTGCCGATGATGGATCTCAGTGCGTACAAAAGGCCGCTCGTTGTCGGTTCCGGCAATGCCGAGGAGGCCGGCAGGATAGTGTTCCGCAGATCAGACGCCGTGTTCGCCTCCGAGAGTAATTTCGAAGAAAAGCTGCAGCATATCGATGCGATCGACGGCGTCATCATCATTTCCGCTTCGGGCGAAAAACACGCGCCTATCATTGCACGTACTGCAAAGAAATATGGCAAGCATGTCACGCTCATCACCAATACAGCGGGATCGTCGGCGAGCAAGGAACTCGACCACCTGCATCCGTATGACGAATATCTCTTCCCGAAAAATCGCGAGCCGTATACCTACAACACGTCGACCTATATGGGCATGGTCCTCGGTTCTACTGGAGAGGATCCTGCCGCTATCCATCGCTTCATCCTCGAGCGTATCGATACGCTCGACCTTTCCGCTTTGGCGAGGCATGACAAATTCTTTTTCATTGTGCCGCCGCAATTCTCCGGCATCATGCGGATGCTGCGGGTGAAGTTCATCGAACTGTTTGGGCGCATGATCGCGCGCGATATTGAAACGTCCGAGTATATGCGGCATGCGACCACTGTCGTCCCGTCGGGCGAATTGTTTGTCAGCTTCGGCGTGGAAAATAAAGACTGGGGCGAGCCGGAGGATCGGCTGTTCATTCCGCTGCTTGAGCATGCCGACTATGCAGCCATGATGGCGATAGGCTACTACATCGTGGCGCAGATACAGAAAAACCATCCGCCCTATTTCAAAAACAATATTGCCGCTTACACGGACAAAATTTCGCGGCTGTATGGCTCCGTCATCACACCGGTTGTGGAATGATGATAAAGAAATGCCCTCAAAGGATTTCTCCTTTGAGGGCATATATCACTTTCCTCTTGTAATGAGTTTGATAGCATATATTAGTATGACTATCAAAAAACACAGTTGAAGCAGTGGCGGCAAGAGTGGTGCGACTGCTGCAATGATAGCGCCGAGCAGATTGCTGAGTGCGCTCTGGATCATATCGGGGCGCACAAGAGCCAACCCCAGCGCTGTTGTCACGACGGCCGTCACCGACCAAAAGTTACGCAGGCTCATGGTCGCCCTCCGAAGGTTTAGATCCCTACCGTTGTCCGTATGAAATATATAACAACTTTTAACAAAGTCAATTATTTAATGATGACTCCCATCAACAGCGCGACTGAAAATACTTGAGAAGAGTCAATTATAATTCCGCGCAGTTGTTCAGGATTTATTTTTATTCCTTCAATTTTTGAACCGCTAAAATCAACATGCTCAAATTTTGCATGGGAAAATTCGGCGTTCGACAAGTCGCATGCGGCGAACTTCACGTTAGTCAGCTTTGCTTCCAAGAAGTCGGAATCAGTGAGGACGCAATTTTCGAAACAAACATTTCTAAATTTAGAAAAGCGAAATACAGACAGGTTGATCTTGCTGTTTTTAATGTACACGTCACGAAAGCTGCCTTCAGCGATCTTGAGCCCGGTCAGTCGTTAACTGGATATCTCAACCCTATCCAGGAAACCGTTCTCCCATGTGGAGTTGGCAAAGTCGCTTTTCTCGATATGAACATCTACCAATTTGAGACCTTGTAGTTTCGAATTAGGAAGTTCGAGTCCGTCTACGGTCGATGACTCGATAGCAACATCGACAGCCTCGGCAGAATCGATTTTAGTGTCTTTTATCAGTACGCCGTCGAAATATGCATCGTCTTGCAGGGCGTGGAATGAGACGGTTTTCAATTCCTTTTTATGGATGATCGGCTTTCTGATTATCAGGACTTTTTCTTTTTCCATGACTCAATCCTAGCTTAGTGGGCGCGTAAACAGAAATAGCTACCATCGTTTTTACGATGTTCCCATTACGCGATGTTTGTCGT
>CAIMFR010000048.1 GCA_903840375.1 Candidatus Adlerbacteria bacterium | reverse complement strand
GATATTGGTTGGCGAATTCGCTATCGACAAGGCACAGAACCAAGTTGCCCTTGAGGTGCAGCCTCTAGTCGCACTTCTTGGTGCGGATGCAGGTAGCGGCGGTACAACATCTTTGGCCACCACGGTTGCTGTCTTCAACGCTGGGGCCGTTCATCCGGCGACGGTGTTCCTAAGTGGCGGGAACTCAGTGGCCGGTGTCCCCGCGCCTCCAGATGCGTTGATCAGGGCGTTATTCGCTGCCGGACACCCGCAGGCAGCGTTCGTGCCGGTAACAGGGGGCCGGGAACTACTTGATCCAGTTGGTGCAACGTCGGGGGGGACATACGCAGTAGTTCGAGTATTCATCCCCGACAGTTACCTCCTTCGCGGAGTTGCTAAAGCTCGGTTCACCCTGATCGGGCTGAGCTTGATCCTGCTGCTCCTTGCTTTGCTCGTCGGTTACCAACTTGCTCGCTCCTTCTTGACTCCGATCAAGGCGCTAGCCGCCGCTGCTGAGGGACTGGCAGCCGGTGACCTATCCACCCATGTGGCACCTGCTGGACCACCAGAGATCCGGCAGGTGGGGGAACTGCTTAATCGATTGGCTGCCCGAATCGGTGAACTCTTGCGCGGTGAACGCGAACAAGTCGCCGACCTCGCTCACCGCTTACGCACTCCCGTCACCGCCTTGCGGCTTGACTCAGATGGACTTACTGACCCCCTTGAGCGAGAACGGTTGGGGGCTGACGTTGACCAAATGACTCGGATGGTCGATGCCGTAATCCAAGAAGCCCGCCGTCCAGTTCGCGAGGGCGCACTCCCGCTGTGCGACGCGGGCGGGAAGGTGATCGCATTCTCCGGCAGATTTTTCGAAAAAGTGGAGGGGTCGAAAGAGGAAGGCGATCCGGCGAAATATGTGAACAGTCCCGAGACTGATCTATTCAAAAAGTCGCGTGTACTTTTCGGTTATGACAAAGCAAAAAATATAATTCGCAAAACGGATTGCATCCTTCTCGTCGAGGGGCAGTTCGATGTCGTGATGAGTCATCAGTCTGGGCTGCCGTTCGCTGTGGCGCTATCGGGTACGGCGCTGACGCAGGAGCATCTCTCGTTGCTCGGGCGGCTTTCCAAACGTCTAGTGCTTGCGCTCGATGCCGACGCTGCAGGCATGCGTGCCGGACAGAAAAGCGCAATGATGGCATACGCCGCCGGCTTCGATGTGAAAGTTCCGGCGCTTCATGGCGGCAAGGATCCTGCCGATATTGCCAAGGATGATCCGGAGGCGCTCAAGGCAGCAGTACGCACTTCGCGCACGGCGATAGAATTTTTCCTCGACGCATTGCGCCCGTCGGCGCGCGATGATCGGGCATATAAAAAGATGGTCGAGATGCAGATAATTCCACTTGTCTCAGTCCTCCAAAGCAAGATAGATCAGGAACATTTCATTCGTATCATTGCGTCAGCGATCCGCGTGCCGGAGGAGGCCGTGCGCTCGGAGGTTGCAAAGAAACGTGCACTTCAGGCCGACACCCCTGTCTTCGGTGACTCTTCGCCGTCCGCAGAAACTTCGTCAGCTCCGTCAAAGCTCGAACGCGCCGTGTGCCTGCTTCTGTTTTCTTGCTCGTCTGATGAGAAAGTGAAGAGCTCACTGGTTGCATTGATAGGGAATGAACGGTTGGCGCAGATAGAAGAAAAAAATTCTCCGGATGCGGAGCGATCCCGCTTTGATTTTGAGGCGCTTAGTGACGATGTGAATACCTCCATCGGTCTGCTCTTGGTTGCGATAGAGAAGTCGGTGATAGAAGAAAAAATAGCGGCACTCCGCGCCTCGCTCCGCGAAGCCGACCCACTAACCCAGCTTGAGCAGATGAAAAAAATAGAAACTCTCAAACGCAGAGAGCAAGAATTGCGTAAGTGATTTCTATTTCCCTTTCCTATAGTTTTCTGGTATAGTGTTCGAAATGGCTACTACCCGCAAAATGAACAAGCAGGTGACTAAGAAGGTCGGCAAACCGGCTAAAGACGTCGTGGCAAAGGCTCGAATGCTTCGTGCTGCTGCTGCGAAACGCCGTGTCGCGCTTGCTCCAAAAAGATCTGTGGTCAAAAAGACCAAGGCTGCGCCTGCTAAATCTTCCAACCCGAAAGTTCAGAAAAAAATGGATGAGCAGACTAAAAAGACAGAGCAGCTCCTCGCGCGCGGACGTGAGCGCGGTTTTGTTACGTATGACGAGATATTGAAGGCATTCCCGACCATCGAGGAAAATGTTTCCGTGCTCGAGGATCTGTACGACCGATTCGCATCGGCGCGTATCGACGTGCTCGAAGGCGGCGGCATGTTGGATATGAATGACGAGACACCGGAGAAACTTGGGCGCAACGACTCATCGTATGATTCCATTCAGATGTACCTGCGCGAGATAGGGAAGTATCCGCTGCTCAACACTGAGCAGGAGCGCGATTTTGCGAAGCGCATCATGGACGGAGACAGCGAGGCTCGCAATCTCCTCGCACGCGCGAACCTCCGCCTCGTGGTTTCAATCGCAAAAAAATACGTCGGCAGAAGTCCGGATCTCACATTGCTCGATCTTATCCAGGAAGGCAACCTAGGTCTTTTCAAAGCTGTGGATAAGTTCGATTACACAAAAGGATTTAAATTTTCTACGTATGCCACGTGGTGGATACGCCAGGCCATCACTCGCGCACTTGCCGATCAGAGCCGCACTATCCGCATTCCTGTGCACATGGTTGAGACGATAGCGAAGTATAAGCAGGTTGTTCGCCGTCTCTCGCAGGATCTCGGCCGTGACCCTCTTGCTGAAGAGATCGCACTCGAGATGGGTGTCGATGTGGAAAAAATATATCAGATAGAAAAAATAGACCAAGACACCGTGTCGCTCGAGAGCCCCGTCGGCAGTGACGACGACGACGGCAAGTCGGTGCTCGGCGATTTCGTTAAAGATGATAAGATCCTTTCGCCGGACCAAGAGGTTTCTCGTCGAATTCTTGCCGACCAGCTGCATGCTATTCTCGAAGAGCTTTCACCGAAAGAACGCGAGATATTGAAGCTGCGCCACGGGCTTGAAGACGGCGTCTACCACACCCTGGAGGAGGTCGGGCGCAAGTTCGGTGTCACGCGCGAGCGCATTCGTCAGATCGAAGCAAAGGCTCTCGAGCGCATTCGCACACATGACAAGGCGAAACAGCTCCGTAGCTATTAGCCATTTTCTACTACTTCTACTTTATACGGCTATACATCGTATCCGGAATAGGAAAGTCCGAAGCTTTTATTGATGAGTGGGAAGTCCGGGACTATATTGCCGACGGCTGTCATTCCGACTATCGTCCAGTTGAAAAATGACGGATCGGTTATATCAACACGTGAGATTTTACCTTCTGCATCGGTCGCGATGAAATACATATTCTCACCGCGGTGTCCTTCACTAACTCCTACTGCGTAAGCATTTTTTCGGAGATGCATGGTTGTTGTCTCTTGCTGTATCAAACCACCAGGCATTTTTTGTAAAGCATCTCGGATGAGATTGCAGGAGCTGGCGATTTCTTTAGTACGCACATGGAACCGTGCATAGACGTCCCCGATCTGTTCTAAGGCGATGACATGATCAAGTCTTGCATACGCAGCGTATGGATGATCTTTGCGCGCGTCACGCATGATTCCGGTACATCGAGCGGCAACACCGCGAGCGCCATGTATCTGTGCGGCATTCGGAGGAATCGTACCGGTCGTCTTGAGACGATTAAGCACGGTTGCACTGTGTTCTGCTATAGCAATGACCTCATTTAGATCTTTTTGGAGTGTTGCGAGATGCTCAACGAGCTTTGTCTCTGCGTCTGTGCCAATATCTTTTGTGACGCCTCCGATTGTATTCACTCCACGTAAGAAGCGATTACCGGTGAGTTCTTCGTTTAGCCGCATCATCGTCTCTCGCAATCGTGCACCTGCCGCGCCGCCGAAGTTGAAACCGGTGTCGAGCAATATGCCGCCTATATCGCCAAGATGGTTAGTGATTCGCTCAAGTTCGGCGAATACGACACGCAGATAATTGGCGCGCAACGGGACGGTAATATCGCCGAGTTTTTCTATCGCAGTGCAAAATGCGAGTGAGTGGTTAAAGGAACTGTCGCCTGATATCTTTTCAGATAGGCGAACCGCATCGGACAATAGTATTTTTTCAAAAAGTTTTTCACTGCCTTTGTGGACGAAACCAAGGCGCGGTTCGAGTAGTACTATTTCTTCTCCCGCGACGGATATGCGGAAATACCCAGGCTCTATGATCCCGGCGTGGATCGGTCCAACCGGTATCTCATAGATGCCTTCTCCGCCTACTTCTGTGAAGTGATACGGTTTTGATTCTATGCGTTTGTCGTCCGGCTGCTTGGTAAAATCTTTACGGAGCGGATATGTGTTGTCAGAGAATGTCTCATGGAGTAAAAGTCGCCGTCCATCGGGGTGTCCGTCGGGAATGAGTCCCATGAGTGTATGGATCTTGCGTTCGCAGTCAGATGCCTCTTTGATAAAAGGCGCCACCGACGGGAATGTCTCTGTATCACGCAATTCGATGTAAGGGATGGTGAAATCGTCAGTCCCTTTTATTCCAAATAGGTAAAAGATTTTGAAACAGCCAGATGTCTTTCGTTCATCGGCGGCGGTAATAGTCTTGAAGGAAAGATGATCGTCTGCATATAGCGCGCGGACGACGTCTACTATATGTTCGGTTGATTCTAGTTTTATCATATTTGTGTTGCTGCTGTCGCTAGTAATGTGGTGAGGGTTGACGGTATGTATATGCTGAGAAAAGCGAGTAAAGACAAGAGAGCAATAGGCGGGAGTATGAGCCATGGGCTCATCACGACAGGTGCCACGGTATCCGGTTTTGCCCCGAACAGCATGTGTGTCGTATGACGCAAGAATCCAATGAATGCGATGGTGAATGCACAGAGCGCCGCTGCTACCACGATCGGGTGTGCGCCAAAACCAGTCGCCAGTATAAGTATTTTTGAGAAAAATGTGCCGAATGGCGGCAAGCCGATGATCGAGAGTATGGTGGCGAAGAATACAAAGCCGGTCGTCGGCAGTGTAGCTAAAATACCGTGCACACGTTCTATCTTTGTTGTTCCGTATGTCAGGAATATTGTGCCGGACGATATGAAGAGTGTCGATTTAGTGAGAGCGTGGTAGATCATGTAGAGCAGTGCTGCAGTGATCCCGACTCCGCCAAATCCGAACCCGAGCGCCATGATTCCCATGTTTTCGATACTTGAATAAGCAAGGAGTCGCTTGTAATTCTTTTGCGTCAGCATAATGAATGCCGCTATTATTATAGAGAATAATCCAAACGCGATGAGTAATTTTTGTGTGTATCCTGTCGCGCCATTTGCGATGTCGGTGATCATTTTGAAACGTACTATGGTGATGAGTGCGATGTTGAGTAATACGCCGGACAGGAGTGCACTGATCGGTGCGGGAGCTTTGCTGTGTGCGTCCGGCAGCCATGTGTGCATAGGTGCGAGGCCAACTTTTGTTCCGTATCCTATGAGTACGAATAAGAATGCAAGACGTGCCAGAGCCGGGTCAAGATTGCCTGCATGTGCCAGCAATGCGCTCCACGTAACGAGCGATGCACCGCCGTGTATGGTTGTAGCGAGGTAGAGTATCGTGCCGAAAAAGCCGATGAGCAGTCCGAATGAGTTGATGAGAAGATATTTCCAGGCGGCTTCCAGCGCAGTCGGTTTGTTGTAAAAATTGATAAGGAATACTGTTGCTAGTGTGGTCGCCTCGATCGCGAGCCATGTTACGATCGGGACCGCCGATGCACATGCGATGATCATCGCAGCAATGAAAATGTTGAGCAGTACGAAATAGAGGCGCACTTGGTGTGATGTGACGAATCCCCGTTTTGTCTCCTCGCGTAAATATCCTATTGAATAAGCGACGACCGCTAATCCGATGATGGCTGTAAGGAGAATGCCGATCGCACCGAGCGAGTCGATGGTGAAAATCGATAGCGCCGATAGGGGTCCTGAGAACGCGACGCTCGGTGCCAGCATGAGTGCCGCGCCGGCGGACATCACTGCTCCGGCAAGTGTGGTATATTCAAGCACCTCGCGTCTGTAAGAAAGTAAGCAGACGAAAAATGCGAGAAGGGGAGCCAAGATGAGTATAAAAAACATTGTCATAGTGGTGGATGGTTAATCGGTTAGTTGTTGCATTGTATTGGTGTCGAGTGTGTCGAATTTTTTATAGACGCGGGAAGCGAGCATGGTCACGACGATGATCCAGATACACACATCGTTCACTATTCCTATTTGCAGTATCGCGGACTGTTCAAGACCGGAAAATACCGCGTAAGACACGATGCAGTTTTCTATGGAAAGGATACCGAGCGCTTGTGACAACACATCTCTCCTGTTTATGAGGAAGAATATTGAGATGCATAGTGCGGAGAGCGTTAAGTAAAGTTCTGTTGCGAAGGATGGCGCTATTGCGACAAGTGGTGCAAGTGCACTGAGATGTGGCAATAGTGTCAGTGCGGCGACGATGAGCGCGACGATCGGGAGATCGAGGTGTGCCTGTGCCGAGAAGAATGTCTTATTTTTGCGGATCATACGACCGAAGAGTATCGGCGCGATGATCGTTTTTACGAGTAAGGTGATTAGAGCGACAGCAAGTAATAGGCGCGACCCTGCTGAAAGTGCTGTATAGGCAAGAAGGATTGCAATTATGAAAGATTGTACCGCATAGAGCGCTATTGCAGTATAATTTTTGCGCGTTACATGCATACAGATGACTGTCAGAAATAGTGCGCAAGCGATTGTGAATTGTATAGTCATACAGTTATGCGATAAGTGTGGTGAGTATAATGGCGATTCCGCTTGCGATACACGATAGCAACAAAAGATTAGGCAGGCGGAAGAGTCTGAGTTTTGCAATGGTCGATTCTATGAGTGCGATTGCGATGCAGAAGCCTGTCATCTTGATGAAGAATATTCCAAGGGAGAGAATAACTGCGAGGATGTTCGTGGTGGTTGCGATGCCCCACGGGAAAAATAGATTTGCTCCGAGTGTTATGAAAATAAAAAGTTTATTTGCCGCGGCCCATTCCATCAACGCGAGACGCTTACCTGAATATTCGATGATCATTGCCTCATGCATCATGGTGAGTTCTAAGTGTGTCGCCGGATTATCGAATGGGTAGCGTGCATTCTCCGCGAGCAACGCCACGCTGAAACCGAAAAATGAAAGTGCTGTTACAAGCATGATCGAGACGTTCGTCGGCATTGTTATGAGTGCCTGTGGCATCGCAAGAAGATCTGTTGTGCCGTACATGCGAGCAAGTGCGAACAGTGAGAAGAGAAGTCCACCTTCTGCAAGTGCGGAGATCGTCATCTCGCGACTTGCTCCGAACCCACCGAACGGTCCGCCGATATCGATACCGGCGAGCGCTAAGAAAAACGTGCCAAGTGCCAGTATGTACATGACAGCGATGATGTCGCTTGTTCCTATGGTCGGTAGGAATGTTCCGAGAAGCGGAATCGACATAGCAACGACAAGTGTCGTTGCGAACACGATGTAAGGCGCTATAAGGAAGATCGGCGTCGCATCGGCGCTGATTATCTCGTCCTTATGCAGGAGTTTGTAGATGTCCCTATAAGGTTGAAATATGCTCGGGCCTCGACGATTTTGCATCAGCGCTTTTATTTTGCGTATGATGCCTATGCACACAGGGGAAAGTGCCGGTATGAGTAATGCCTGTGCAATGAGATAAAAGTATGGAATCATAGCAAGTTTGAAAATAGTAAACCGAGAAGCAGCGCGACTGCTGTGTACATAAGATAGGTGTTTATAGTACCGTTTTGTATCTTTTTCACCTGTGTTGCTATGACGATCGAGAGAGAGGAGGTCGGTTGATATATATAGACACGGGATAGGTCAGCGACAGAGAGTGTTACTGTCCCTGCAGATGTTTGCATTCGCGGCCGCAAGACAGTCTTGAAGATAGTCACGATCGTTCTGGAAAATCCCGTTGCGGTTATCTCCATTCGCGGTGTGGCCGTGCTGCCGCAGTCCCATGTGCGACCGATGGTGACATGCTGTTTGCGATATATACCATATAGAGTGAAGAGTGCGGTCAAGAAAATCATTCCTATGAGCGCAACCGCGAGCGTGCTGCCGGAGACTGAAGACGATAAGCCGTCTTGTATGCTGATAGTTTGCGGCGAGGCGGTCAGGAGTGTTGTCGGCACTGTCTCAGCGAATGCAAAAAACGGTTTGCTGATGGTCTGTAATATCCCGACGATATATCCGGAGCTTATGCCGAGGACGAGCGTTGCTCCTGCTATTAGTGCCATACCAAGACGCATAGAAAGAGCGGACTCATGTGCGTGTTCCGCATGTTCGCTCCGTGGTCGTGCGAGGAATGTAATACCGAATGCCTTCACAAAACAGGCGAGCGCGAGTCCTCCGGTGAGTGCGAGTGCTCCTGCAGAGACCATCGAAACGAGTATGGTCGCAAAAGACGCCGTACCTATTCCTGCGAATAATGATTGGTAGGTGAGCCATTCGCTGAAGAATCCGTTGAACGGAGGCAATGCTGAGATTGCCATTGAACCTATGAGGAAAAAGAGCGCCGTCTGCGGCATTTTCTTCCAGAGTCCGCCGTACTCTTCTATATTGCCGGTGTGTGTTTGTGTTATGACAGAACCAGCGCCAAGGAACAGGAGAGATTTGAATGTTGCGTGGTTGATCGTATGGAAGAGCGAAGCGGTTAATGCGAGCGCTGCGAGAGCCGGCAGGTGCAGCGCGGAGAATGTCAATGCACTTCCGAGTCCGAGTAAGATTATGCCTATGTTTTCAATACTGTGATATGCGAGGAGGCGTTTTAGATCGTGCTCAGTGAGTGCATATAAAACACCGAGGACTGCCGAGATCGCGCCGATGCCGGTGATAGTTAACCCCCACCATATCGGTTGCGCCGGGAAGAAACCGATTAGAATTCTTATGAGCATATAGATCCCCGTCTTTATCATCACGCCGGACATAAGAGCGGAGACATGCGACGGCGCTGCGGGATGTGCAGCGGGGAGCCAGATGTGCAGCGGGACAATGCCGGCCTTCATACCGAAACCGATAATCGCTAGGATAAATATCACGGTCTGCCACAGTATCGGGATGTGCTGCGCAGCGGTCTGCATGGCGGAAAATTCGAATGAGCCTGCGAAATGATAGAACACCATGAACAATAGGGCGATGCACGCTGTGCCCGCTTGCATCATTGAAAAATAGAGCAGACCTGCATCGACACTTTTCTTCTCGGCTCGTTCGTATGCGACGAGGAAATAGGTCGTCAAAGACATCGCCTCCCATGCGAGTAGGAATAATAGGGCATTGGCTGACGACACCACCAGCAACATTCCTGCGATGAATAAATTGTAGAAAAAGCCAAGCGTCCCGATGTTGTATCGTCTATAAAAATGCTTCACATAGCCAATGGCATAGATTGATGACAGGAGCGAGATCGCTGAAATAATAATGATAAAAAGTGCAGATAGTTTGTCGACGGAGAAGGATAGGATCTGGAATGGAAAGTGTATCGGAAAACTTGCCGTAGTAATGGCGAACGAAAATGTACTAATGCTAGTGAGCGCGGCGATGCCAAACGCAATACCAAGAAGAGATCCGAGTATTGCGAATATGTTGCCCCACCAGTTTGCGGCAGTATCGAACTTACGCAGCATGAGCGCTCCGAATGCGCCGATGCCAAAGATCGCAAACAACGAAAAGAAACCCATTGGTGTGAGGAGTAATGCTGACATACTTATTTTTTGTTTGCTCGGCGAACGTCTTCTGTGTCGAGAATATGGAGCAGGTGGCAGAGTATGTCGCGCGGCGATGGTGGGTCGCCCGGAATGTTGTAGTCAACAGGAATGACATCTGATACGCCGCCGACAATCGCATATGAACCTTTATAGATACCTCCGTTTATGGCATCGTCGCCGACCGCAACGACGATCTTAGGATCGGGGGTTGATTCGTAGGCGTGGATAACCGCTTCGCGCATGTTCCTTGTGACCGGTCCTGTGACCATCAGCATGTCCGCATGTTTCGGCGATGCGACAAAGTGTATGCCAAACCGCTCAGCATCATAGTACGCATTTGAGAGAGCGATCAGTTCCTGTTCAGCGGCATTGTCCGAGCCGGCATCGACTTGACGTATGGCGAGAGAGCCGTTGAAAAGCTGCCGTATTTTTACAGTAAGACGATTGCCGATCTCTTGCATGTCGACGTCGCCGCACCCGAGCATCTCCGTGGAAATGACCGTCTTTTTTGTTCTGATTATTTTTGAAAATAGATCGAGCATGGTGTGCAGATATTTCTGCAGTGAACAACGTATGAGAATACCACTCTATTCTTCTATGTGCAAATTTCATTGAAAATTGTGCTGTGCATAGTGCTGGTATAAAAAAGGCCAACCGAGTGATCGGTTGGCCGGTGGGCGGCACTATATTCGGTAGTTTTTCCCGAGATATGCTGTCCATCTTGGGCGGTTGAAAAAGTATGTCCTCTTTTTCTCTCCATAGTCGATATGGAAAAAAAGTACGATAGTTGTTCCCTCTTGCACACAAGCTCGAACACAGTCCTTCGCTGCAACATGAATGCGTAATGTATCAAGTAACGTGATACCGCGCAGGCGTGCGATGCCACAGGGGGTGTGAGCATAAAGGATGATCGTGTGTATTTGTTTCAATGCACAACCATCATTGATATGCTGGAGTAGTACTTCTCCTTCTTTTGAGGATGGAGACCGGCGGGCCGGTGATCCGTCCGGGATCAATAATGATCCGCCGTTCAATGATAGGTGATGATGCCGGTGGTGGCATCCATCAGATGAACAGCACGCGCGATGATGATCGATCATGTCACCAATGCGATCAGCATCGGCACAGGTGACCATCAATGTTCCATTGTTGCGTGGAATATGGTTGGAATCAGTGTCTTCGAGTACTCCATAGTTACGTAATGCCTGAATGGTGAGTAGATCTTCATCGCTGATACCTGTTTCCATCATTGCCGCCTCCGTGCAGACACTAGACATCAGTGCTTATATATTGACGAACGGGCCGTCTGAAACACTACTCTATTCTATATATATGTTCAAGCTGCAGAAATTGAGCACATAAAAATGTGTATACTACTACAAAGTATGTCCACGAAGTTTTCTAATCTCTACGGTAAGCTGAATGCTGAACAGAAAAAAGCTGTCGATACTATCGAAGGTCCGGTGATGGTCATTGCCGGGCCGGGTACGGGCAAGACGCAGATCCTCACATTGCGCATTGCGAATATTTTGCAAAAGACCGATACACCGCCGGACGCAATACTCGCGCTTACGTTCACCGAGTCGGCGGCGTTCGGCGTACGGCGGAGGCTGGTCGACATCGTCGGCGCAGCAGGTTATCGCGTACATATTCACACGTTCCATGGATTCGCAAACGATATGATCGCGCGCTTTCCCGATTCGTTCCCGCGTATCATCGGCTCTCGCGCGATGTCGGACGTTGAACGTCTATCGATCCTGCAGGAGCTCGTGTCTCGGACGACGCTCGAACATCTCAAACCGTTCGGCGATCAATTTTTCTATGTGCCGTCGATCTCACAAAAGATAGGCGAGTACAAACGCGAAAATATTTCCGTGGAAAAGTTTGCAAAGATGCTCACCGAGCGCGAGGAATCATTCAGATCCATTCCCGACCTGTATCACGAAAAAGGCGCGCATAAAGGTGCGATGCGCGGTAAATATGCGCAGACCCACAAACGCCTTTTGCGCGACCGCGAGTTACTTGCCCTGTATCGCCAGTATGAGGAGGAGCTCGCCGAGCGGCGGCTGTACGACTACGAGGATATGTTGCTCGAAGCGATCCGTGCGCTCGAAGGCGAGAAAGAATTACTGCTCACGGTGCAGGAGGAATGTCAATATATTCTTGCCGACGAACATCAGGACGCGAACGAAAGTCAGAACAAATTGCTGGAGCTTCTCGCGAGCTTTCACGATAATCCAAACCTCTTCGTAGTCGGCGACGAGAAGCAGGCCATCTTTCGTTTCCAAGGCGCGTCGCTCGACAACTTTTTATATTTCAAAAAGCGGTACAGCGGCGCGACCATCGTGACGCTTTGCAACAACTATCGCTCGACGCAGGCGATACTCGACTCTGCGCACGAGCTGATGTCGCACGCACAAGCACATCCGGAACTGCCGCGAGTGCCGCTGTCAGCGAAGGGTGCGCACGTGGCGGAGATGAACGACGCCGCAGTGCGGGAGAAAATCCGCGTCGTGTCGCTGCCTCGCCCCGATGATGAACGAGCATTCGTTGCCGATGAAGTTGCTCGCCTGGTTGGCGAAGGTGTTCCGCCTCGCGACATTGCGGTGCTCTATCGCGTCAACCGCGATGCAGATGGTATCTCGGAGGCACTCGCTCGCCGCAGCGTTCAGTGCATCATCGAGTCCGACCAGAATGTCCTTTCGGACGTGTGCGTGCGAAAGATGCTTGCACTGTTAAAAGCTGTCTCGAAATACGGAAGCGGTGAAGTACTTGCATCGGCATTGCATATCGACTTTCTCGAGTTGCCTCCGCTCGCCGTGGCGCGTTTGCTGGCGTCGACGAACAAAAAACGCGGCGAGGGCTTTAGTTTATACGATGCACTCGGTGACCGGAAAAAGTTGCTCTCGCTCGGCATTGCGCGCCCCGCGCCGTTCACTGCATTGCTGAAAAAGCTGGAACGATGGAAGATCGTTGCGGAAAATGACGGTTTGCTCGCGGCGCTTGACCGTATCGCGGAGGAGTCGGGGCTCATCTCATCTGTCTTGCGTTCGCATCATCCGGAAGAAAAGCTCGCCGCGGTGAATGCGCTTTTCTTCGAGGCACGACAGGTGCGCACGGCGAACAGAGACGCGTCGATCGCGGATTTTCTCGTGCATCTCGCATTGCTTGAGGAATATCATCTCTCACTTTCTGTTCCGCGCGCGAGCGGCGAGCGGCAGGGCGTCCGCCTCATGACGACACACAGGGCGAAGGGTCTTGAATTTGATCACGTGTACATGATCCACGCCAACAACGGCCACTGGGGCAACAGGACCAGTCGAGAATTTTTCTCGCCTATTTTTTCCGGTAAGGTTGACGACACAGACAGCGAAGCCGATGAACGCCGTTTATTCTACGTCGCGCTTACTCGCGCACGTCTCGCAGCCACCATCACACTCTCGCGCGAGAGCGAGTCCGGCACGCCGGCACTCCCTTCGCAGTTTGTCGAGGAGATAGGGAGCGAGCTTGTGCTGTACGAAGAAAAAGGGAACATCGCGCCCACGTTGAACATTGGCCGTGCACCGGTGCGACATGCTTTGGACCGTGCGCTGGTGCGCGAACTTTTTGCCGAGCAGGGACTCTCGGTCACCGCGCTCAATAATTATCTCTCGTGTCCGTGGAAATATTTTTATCGCAACCTCATCCGCTTGCCTGAGTCGCCTGACAAAAATCTCGAGTACGGTACTTCCATACATCGGGCGTTGCACGATTTCTTCGAGCAGTGGAAAGAGGGGAATGATGTCGGCATCGACGGACTCCTCTCATATTTCAACCGAGCGCTCCGTACGTCGTCGCTCAACGAAAGCGATTATGCCGCCTCGATGAAAAAGGGCGAACATGCATTGCGCGCTTATTATGACCAGCGGCACGACAGGTGGGACAAGTCTGTGCTCAACGAATACAAAGTGACAGTGTTTCAGTCTGTCGAGATCGAAGGTTTGCCTCGGCTTCGATTGCGCGGCGACTTCGACAAGATAGCATTCCAAGGTGACCGTGATGTGGTGCTCTACGATTACAAAACCGGCAAGAAAAAATCTCGCAGCCTGATGATAGGGAAAGAAGGCGCCGAAAATTGGGGTGACTACAAACGCCAGCTCGTGTTCTATAAACTGCTACTTACGCTGTTCGAAGGCGGCAAATGGCAGATGCGCGCCGGCACGATAGAGTTCATCGAACCGGATGAAAAAGGGCGTATTGCTTGTGAATCATTCGAGATTTCGGATGAAGAAGTCGCAGAGCTGGTCGAGCTTATCCGTCGCGTAAGCCAAGAGATCTGGTCGATGTCCTTCGCCGGAAAAAGATGCGAGGAAAAAGATTGTAAATATTGCGAACTCCGTGAGTTTGTGGGCGAATAGAAGGCACACCAACCTTTTTGCTATACTTCCTATATGACTCTCACGACACACGCTTTGGTCGGTGCTGCGGCCGCACAATTATTCCCATCGTATCCTTACGTTGCTTTTGTCGCCGCCTTTGCCAGTCATTTTGCTATCGACGCTCTCCCTCATTGGGACTATACGATCTTGTCGTCGGAAAAAGATTTGAGAAATCCGCTTAACAACGACATGCGTCTCGGTAAATTATTTTTCATCGACCTGCTGCGTATCGGAAGTGATGCGCTGCTCGGCATAGTGTTGAGCGTCATCATTTTTGCATACGGAATTTTCCACGCTCCGCTCGTCATCGTCCTCATCGGAGCGCTCGGCGGTATCGTGCCGGATCCGCTTCAATTTGTCTATTTCAAGACGCACACTATTTTACTCGAGGCACTGCAGCGTTTTCATATTTGGATACAGAAAGGAAAGACTCTGCGCGTGCATCCGGCGATCGGGATTTTTCTACAGGTGACGCTCGTTCTGGCAGTTGTCGCGATAGAGAAAATTGTGTTACATTAGAGCCTATCTACATATGCATATATCGCTGGCCGCAGAACGACTTTTCACCATTTGGGGTATCCCCGTCACGAACACGCTCACCGCGGAGTTTGTGGTGATAGTCATGCTTGGGTTGGTGGCATTTTTCGTCGGTCGCAATCCTTCGCTTATCCCGAGCAAGATACAGAATTTTTTCGAGATGATAATAGACTTCGCGCTTGGTTACATGGAAAATGTTTTTGGCAGCAGAAAAATGGCGAAACAATATTTCCCGCTCATCGCCACCATTTTTCTTTTCATCGCAGCATCGAACCTATTCGACTTCATTCCGTTCGTTGGCAGTATCGGCATCTGGAATCACGGAGAATTAGTGCCGCTTTTGCGCCCAGTCAATACAGACCTGAACGTCACGCTCGCGCTTGCGATAATCGCTGTCATCTCGATAGAAGTTGCAGGCATCCTCGCGCTCGGTTTCTTCAAATATATGTCAAAGTTTTTCACGCTTTCCTCGCCTCTCAACTTCACCGTCGGGCTCATCGAGTTCGTCAGCGAGATGTCGCGCTTCGTCTCGTTCTCATTTCGTCTCTTCGGAAACATCTTCGCCGGCGAAGTATTGCTCGCGGTCGTCGCGTATTTCGTTCCTTATATACTGCCGGTCCCGCTCATGGCGTTCGAGACATTCATCGGCGTAGTGCAAGCGGCCGTCTTCGCCATGCTAACCCTCTTCTTCATAAAACTTGCCGTAGTCAAACCGCATGGCGCGCATTAAATAAAATAGTGGCGCACGCTCTATTTTGTGCTAAAGTAAGCACATAGTTTTTCGCATTATTTAGTAATCAGTAATCACGCAGAGTATGGACATTAATACAGCACGTATGTTCGGTATGGCAATTGCCGCAGGGTTCGGTGTTCTCGGTCCGGCTATCGGTATAGGTATGATCGGCAGCCACGCGATGGATGCTATCGGTCGTAATCCGGAGGCTTCGGACAAGGTTGTATCTAACATGATCCTCGCTATTGTCTTTGCAGAGGCACTCGGTATTCTCGCGCTCGTCGTTTCCTTCATTATCAAATTCGTCTAAGTCTAATTTCAGACTCGCATGCAAGCACTTCTTTCGGCATTCGGTATTGATTGGCGACTTCTGCTCATCAACACGATCAACTTCGGGTTGTTGCTATTCATCCTGTGGAAATTTCTCTATGGGCCACTGATGCGCATGCTCGATGCTCGCCGCGACAAGATCGCTGAAGGTGTCATCAATGCGGAGAATGCCGCACAGCATTTGCATGAGATAGAGAGCACGCGCGGTGCGAAGCTTTCCGAGGCCGGCAAGGAGGCTGATGCTGTCGTCGCGCAGGCACGCAGTGCGGGTTCTGCAAAGGAACGCGAAATTATCTCTGCAGGAGAAACTGCAGCCGCAAGCATTGTCAAAGACGCCGAGAGTCAGGCGAAAGAGCTCAAGGCACAGGCTGTTGCTGAGAGCAAGCAGGAGGTCGCCAAGCTTATCGTTCTCGGCATGGAGAAGATGCTCGCACAAAAGAAATCAGCATGACCACAGCAGAACACTACGCACATGCATTGTTTGAACTCGTGCTGGAGTATCCTTCAGATGGTTCTCGGTATCTTAAAAATCTTTCGGCGGTCCTGGAACGTCGCGGTCATTCCAAACTTCTGCCGCGCATCTACAGCGAATATCAGATGCTCGAACTTCGCAAAGAACGCGCAGCGCAGAACTCGATCGTGACGCCGGAACAGGAACGCACGCGCACGTTGCTCGAACTATATCGAAAATTAGTCGCCGCATAATTTATTAACATTATTACAACCGGAATGAACACCTTCATCGAACAATTCAAGAAAGAGATAGAGAACTTTTCGCCGATGCCTATGCCGAAGAATACCGGCACAGTCGTCAAAGTCGGCGATGGCGTTGTCGAGATAGAAGGTCTCGCCGGTGCGGTGATGTCGGAGATGATCCGCTTTGACACGGCGGGGAAGAAGTCGCTTGAAAAGGCGATCGAGACGTCTGGCGATGTTTTCGGCGTGGTGCTCAACCTCGAAGAGGAGTCCGAGCGCGCTATCATTCTCGGCGATATTGGTGCAGTGAGTGAAGGAATGACGGCCATTTCGACCGGCGAGGTGCTTTCAATCCCGGTCGGCGAGGCAATGCTCGGTCGCGTGGTGTCGCCGCTCGGCGCGCCGATTGACGGACTTGGTCCCATCGCCGCAAAAAAGCGCAACCCGATCGAGCGTGAAGCATACGGCGTGATGGATCGTCAGTCGGTCAACGTACCGCTTCACACCGGTATTAAAGCTATCGACTCGATGATCCCGATAGGTCGCGGTCAGCGCGAGCTCATCATCGGCGACCGTTATACCGGTAAGACGACCATCGCCATCGACACAATTCTGAATCAGAAGAGCGAGCCTGCGGACAAACGCCCGATCTGTATCTACGTTTCGATCGGCCAGAAAGAGTCAAAGACCGCGCGCCTTGTCCAGCAGCTTCGCGAGCGCGGCGCTATGGAATATTCCATCGTCGTCGATGCGGGCGCATCAGCTCCTGCGGCACTTCAGTATATTGCGCCGTTCGCAGGTGTTGCTATTGCAGAATATTTCATGGAACAGGGAAAGGACGCGCTCATCATTTACGATGATCTTTCCAAGCAAGCTGTCGCATATCGCCAACTCTCGCTGCTCTTGCGTCGTCCGCCGGGCCGCGAGGCGTATCCGGGCGACATCTTCTACCTCCACTCTCGCTTGCTCGAACGCGCGGCGAAGTTGTCGAAGGAAAAAGGCGGTGGTTCTATCACCGCTCTGCCGATAATCGAGACACAGGAAGGCGATGTGTCGGCGTACATTCCGACGAACGTCATCTCCATCACCGACGGTCAGATATTCCTCGAGACGGATCTATTCAACAAAGGCACGCGTCCTGCCATCAACGCCGGACTTTCGGTGTCGCGCGTCGGTTCTTCAGCTCAGACGAAGGCGATGAAAAAAGTCTCCGGCAAGATAAAACTGGAGCTGGCACAGTTCCGCGAACTTGAAGCATTCATGCAATTCGCACAGGATCTCGATACAGAAACGAAAAAGCGCATCGACGGTGGTCAGCGACTCATGGCGGTGCTCAAACAGAGGAACGGCGCGCCAATGCCGTTCGAGTCGCAGGCGGTTTCCATTTATGCTGCGGTCAACGGGTATCTTGCGAAGGTCGCCGTCGAGCGCGTGCCGGAGTTCGAAGACAAGATGCTTACATTCCTAGATGCTGAAGCGCCTGATGTGCTGCCGGGTATTCGCGAAGCGAAAGAGATCACCGCGCCGCTTGAACAAAAATTAAAAGATGCGCTTGCGAAATTTGCAGAGACACACAAAAACCTACAGAGCTAAACCATGGCCGGACTCAAAATTATAAAAACCAAAATACGTTCCATCGAGAAGACGCAGACGGTGACGAAAGCGATGGAGGCGGTTTCTGCGGCAAAGATGCGCAAGGCGCAATTGCGCGCGATACACGGTCGTGCATATGCGCGCGCGGCGGTCTCGATATTGTCGCGCGTATCCGGTTCGCAGGAGATGCAGAATCATCCTCTGGTCGCGACACGTCCGGTGGTGAAGGCTCTCTATATTGTCATCACCAGCGACAAAGGTCTCGCCGGCGCGCTCAACTCCGCCGTGTTGCGCGGTACGACGGCAGACATCGCGGCATCCGGGCTTTCGCATGAAAATATTTCCATCATCGCCGTTGGACGAAAGGCGCACGACTTTTTCACCACGCGAGGTTTTACCGTCGAAGCATCGCACCGCAACACGGATGAAATTTCTTCAGAGCTTATTCGTGAGATAGTCGATGAAGCCGCAGATCGGTATGCGCTTGGCGCAGTCGACACGGTGAAGATCGCGTATCAAAATTTCATCTCTACATTCGAACAACGTCCGACATTACGCACCGTGTTCCCGCTTTCGCTCGGCGAACTTTCGCGTGTGGTCGGTGACATCGTCCCGGCGAAAGGCGTTTTTTCTAATTTGCATAAAGAAGGATCACAGCCACACACATACACCATCGAGCCGTCTGCCGAAGAAATCTTGGATACCATAATACCGAAGCTCGCGTCCATTTTCGTGTACCATGCACTGCTCGAGTCGCAGGCATCGGAACATTCTGCGCGCATGGTGTCGATGAAGTCCGCCTCCGACAAAGCTGCCGAGATGGAGCATGCCCTCACGCTCAAGTTCAACAAAGCGCGTCAAGCCGTCATTACCCGCGAAGTCTCCGAGATAACAGGAGGCATGGAGGCGATGGCAGGGTAATATATGAAGAACACACAAAACAATATTGCTTACATCGATGCTGCCAATCTGTATAACGGCGCTCGTGCAAGCGGTATCGATTTGGACTATGCGCGTTTCCGTGTGTGGTTGCGAGAAAAGCTCGGTGCACAAATCGCCTACCTTTTTATAGGTCTAGTGCCTAAGAATAGCCGTTTATATGTGATGTTGCAGAAGGCTGGATATATCCTGGTCTTTAAAGAAACCATACTGAATGGTGACGGCGTGCCAAAGGGTAACTGCGACGCAGATTTAGTTTTGCGTGCAGTACGAGATGTGTTTGAAACGAATTATGACAAGGCGGTTGTAGTGTCGAGTGATGGGGATTACGCGTCTCTTGTTGAGTTCCTTATGGAGAAAAATAAAATAAGCATGATTGTTTCCCCGAGCAATAAATGTTCCCTTTTGCTTCGTAAAACTAGGTCGCCGATTATTTTTTTGAGGGATATTAGACCATTGGTTAAATCTAGAGATGAAAAAGCCCCCGATGTGGACGGAACCACATAGAGGACTCTTTCCTGGTTATGGGTCAATAGTAACAAACTGGAAAATTAAGTCAATACGGTGTATAAACAATGAACAGATAAGTATTAAATTATGACAAAAGGAACAGTAAAACAGATCGTCGGACCGGTGGTGGACGTGTATTTTGCCGGCGATTCTTTGCCGGCTCTTCGCAATGCTTTACGGACAACTATCGCGGGGCGCGTGGTGATGCTCGAGGTGGCGCAGCATATCGGCCTTGGTCGCGTGCGCTGTATCGCTCTCCAAGATACATCAGGACTTGCGCGTGGTGCGGAAGTTGAGGATACCGGCGCGGCTGTCACTGTTCCTGTTGGTGAAAAAGTGCTCGGCCGCCTCTTCAATGTGGTGGGTAATACACTCGACGGCAAAGCGCCGATAAAAGATGCACCGATGTCATCAATTCATCGCGATGCTCCTCCGTTCAAAGAACAGCGCACCAAGGCTGAAGTGTTTGAGACGGGTATCAAATCGATCGATCTTCTCGCGCCATTCATCCGCGGCGGCAAAGTCGGACTCTTCGGCGGCGCCGGTGTCGGCAAGACGGTGCTCATGCAGGAGCTCATTCACAACATTGCAAAAGAACACGGCGGCTACTCGGTTTTTGCTGGTGTCGGCGAACGCGTTCGCGAAGGCAACGACCTCTATCACGAAATGGCAGATTCCGGCGTGCTCGACAAGATCGCGCTCGTCTTCGGTCAGATGAACGAAGTCCCTGGCGCTCGTGCTCGTGTCGGCCTCACCGGTCTCACGATGGCAGAATATTTCCGCGATGAAATGGGCAAGGATGTCCTCTTTTTCATGGACAACGTGTTCCGTTTCGTGCAGGCAGGCGCGGAAGTTTCTTCACTGCTCGGCCGTGTGCCGTCGGCGGTGGGCTATCAGCCGACGCTCGCAGAGGAAATGGGCCAACTCCAAGAGCGCATCACCTCGACGAAAAAAGGTTCGATAACCTCGGTGCAGGCGATCTACGTTCCGGCTGACGACCTCACCGACCCCGCTCCGGCAACGACATTCGCGCACCTCGACTCGACCATCGTTCTTACTCGCACACTCGCATCGCTTGGTATTTTCCCGGCAGTCGACCCGCTTGAGTCCAACTCGACTGCGCTCGACCCTGACATTGTCGGTGAGGAACACTACCGCACTGCACTTGAGACCAAGCAGGTGCTCCAGCGATATAAAGACTTGCAGGACATCATCGCGATTCTCGGCATCGAGGAACTTTCAGACGATGACAAAAAGCTCGTCTACCGCGCGCGCAAGATCCAGCGCTTCCTTTCGCAGCCGGTGCACGTGGCAGAAGTTTTCTCCGGCATCCCGGGCATCTATGTGCCGGTGTCGGAAACCATTCGCTCATTCCGCGAGATCTTAGACGGCAAACACGACGAGAAAAACGAAAGCGCCTTCTACATGAAAGGCGGCATTGACACAGTGAAGGGGGAATAATGATATGAAAGTAACGATTGCAAAAGTTGATGAGACATTGTTCGATGGCGAAGCCGAGTCGCTCACCGTGCCGGCTGTCTCGGGTGAGATGACCATTCTCGGAGAACATATGCCGCTCATCACCACACTTAAAGGGGGAACAGTCACTGTGCGAGGCAAGAATATCCCCGACGAAAAACAATTTTTTGAAATAAAAGGAGGTGTCTTGGAAGTCCGCCAAGATGGCGTTACGATAGTGTTGTAGGAAGTGGTATTCTGGTATCTGGGCCTATATCTTCGGCATTAGCCTCGATATAGACCCTCGCTCGGACAAAAAGAAAGCAAGCTTTCGTTTTGCTCCTCACTCGGGCCTATAGTTCAGTGGTAGAACGCGTCCATGGCATGGACGAAGTTGGGGTTCGATTCCCCATAGGTCCACCAAAACATAGTCTGTACAGCATTGTAAATACGTGTTAATATTTGTAAATGAAATCCAGTTCGGACATCGCTATCAAAGTTTGGGACCTTGTCGTCATTGGCGGCGGACCTTCAGGCATGATGTGTGCCGGGCGCGCTGGCGAGGTTCTTGGCGGTGGACAAGATGATGCAGGTGGAAAGAAAAAGGTTAATATTAATAACAAAAAGGACGTACAGCTCGCCAAGATCCTTTTGCTTGAAAAGAATGAAAAGCTCGGGCAGAAACTTTCCATTACCGGAGGTGGGCGGTGTAACATCACGAATGCGGAGTTTGATAACCGCGCTTTTTTGAGCAATTTCCCCGAGGCAAAAGAATTTCTTTTTTCTCCTTTTTCTAAATTTTCCGCGAAAGACACGTTTACTTTTTTCGAATCAAAAGGTTTGTCGCTGGTTGTTGAAGCTCGCAAGCGAGCCTTTCCGGAAACGCAAAAAGCGAGCGACGTTATGCATGTGATGGAGCGATATGTGAAGGACAACGGTGTCGCGATAAAGACCGGCGTGCAAGTAGTTTCTGTCACGCAAGACGGCGATAATCCTTTTTTGATAAAAACAAAAGACGGCGAAAAGTTTTACTCGCGACACATTGCCTTTGCCACCGGCGGGCTTGCTCGAGTACAGGAGCGTGGCGTTTCGGCAGGAGGTTTTTCTATTTTGCAAAAGCTTGGTCACACGATAAAAGCGAGTAACCCGAACATTGTCCCGCTGACTACCAGCGCAAAATGGGTGCATGCGATCTCCGGCGTGACGCTTTCTTTCATGGCGATACGTTTCAAGCAGAACGGCGTGACGAAACTTAAAAAGACCGGCAAAATTCTCTTCACGCACTTCGGCATTTCCGGTCCGCTTATTCTCAACTCCTCGTTCGAGGTGAAAAAGTTGCTGGCGAATGGTTCGGTCGAAGCTTCGATTGACCTATTTCCCGATACCGAGGAGAACGAGCTCGACCGCAGGGTGTGGAGGCTGTTCGAGCAGAACAAAAATAAAAAGTTGAAGAATAGTCTGCCGGAGATGATGGAAAGCTCGCTCGCCGAACAGGTCTTGAATTTGCCCGATATCAAACTTGCAGAAAAGGAGGCGAATGCGGTGACAAAAGAGGAACGTAAAAAGCTCGTCAAGAAAATGAAGAATCTGACATTCCCGATCACCGGCACGCTCGGTCTCGAGCATGCAGTAATAGCGAGCGGCGGAGTGCCGCCGGAAGAAGTCGATTTCAGAACCATGGTCTCGCGCGTAAATCCAAACCTCTACCTGCTTGGCGACGTGCTAGACATCAACAGACCGTCGGGCGGTTTCTCTCTCCAGCTTTGTTGGACAACCGGCTTCGTCGCGGGAACAGACATCGCGAACAAAATACGTAACTAGCATTGAGGTGTGCCTGTGGATTGCTGTTGACGAGAAGACAGTAGCGCATGGTATCATTTGAGGTATGCCGTTCTCGATAGACATGGTCAATGCAATCGCATACATAGTGCAACAGCTCGGTGTCGCGCTTGGTATCGGTGCGGAGACTGTTTTTCTAGCCGTATTTCTCATAATGATGCGCGACGACGGTGTTGTCGATGATCAGGAAAAGCGTTTCGCGAAGTCCATTCACCACGTACTTCTGACTGCAATATTTTTCATCATACTGTCAGGTGCAGCCATCATCGCGACACAATATCTCTCTACCGGCAGCATCTCATCGATGTTGCAGCCGGTTGTTCTTTTCAAGTGGGCGCTTATCGGCGTTGTGTTCCTTTTTGCTCTGTTTAGCAGAGGCGCATCGCTTGTTGCTGGAATATTCGAAGGCATCGCGGGCACGACATGGTACGCATTGTTCTTGGTTCATATCATTGCACCAGCGCTTACATGGACAATGTTCGGAGAACTCTACGGCGTGTGGTTGGCGATCTTCATGGTGTGTTGGATGATACTCGTTTTTGCTTCGCGTGGTAAAGGTCAATCAGCGCCGGCAATACAAAAAGCGCCTGCTGCGGTAAAAAAGCCCATCTTTATACAGACTATGCCGCCACAAGTGCCCATACAGGCAGCGATCGTTCCCGTTCCTGCAGCAAAGCCCTCGCTCTTCTCCAGGATTGCAACTGTTGCAAAATCTGTACCAAGCGCGCCTCCGGTAGTGCAGCAAGCTCCGGCCATGCCTCTCCCTATTGTTATGCAGGCTGCACCGAAGATCGCTCCGGTGATGCAGCAGGCTCCAATATATGTCGCTCCTGCTCCGGCGGTTGTGGCACCGATGCCTCTGGTGATGTCTCAACCAATCAATGTCCTAAAGGATCAGGTCGCGCAGATGAAAATAGATCCGATCACTCTTGTAGCTATCAAGCCGAAACCGACCATGGTCATGCAGCCTGCTCCTGTTCAGCAGATGCCCGTTGCTGCGCCAATGCCGATACAACAGATACCTGTTACCCCTGTTATTTTTCAAACTCCATCAGTGCCGGCTCCGATCGTTGCCGCAAAGACTAGCCTGTCGTTGCAGAATGACACCCCAGATCTTCCGGCTGTTCGCGTTATGCCGAGGACTCCTGCTGATATGGCCACACAGAATCGCGCGTCGGTAGTTAAGCTGGAACAGGATTAGCTTTTTGTCGAGTTCTGGTATACGGTTATTAGTATTATGGGTTTATCAATAGGTATCGAGTGAGCACAACTAGACACGACGTTACTAACAGTACTCGGTTGATACCGTTTGAATTCGATATAAAGCTCCCGATGCCCCTCAAAAGGGGAGTCGACTATGGGTTTGGAGCACTTTCATCTTTACAAAAACCACAAGGATGAATCCTATTGTAATTGCAAATCCACAAAATTCATGTAAGAATTGCGCCATGTTACAGGGACCAGAAAACGGGGTTATTCTTCTTACATCCGCAGGGTTTTTTAATAAAGAAATTACTGATTCCTTTACGTCGAATATCCACAATATATCCGAAAAGTCTGCGGTTATCGTCACCACCGCAGCAAAGGACAAGGAAGAAAACCAGTATTCCAAACTGGCTAAAAAGCAACTTGAGGCTATGGGTTTTGCCCGAGTCGATTTTGTTGACCTAGAGGCTGAAGGTTCAGACAGTATTGCGCACTACGACGTGGTGTATGTGTGTGGGGGCAATACATTTAAACTTCTTTCCTTTGCCCGGAGTTCGGATTTTAAGACAAAAGTTCTTGAAGTGCTTTCAAAAGGGGGTTGCTATGTGGGCGTAAGTGCCGGGAGTCTTATTGTGGGACCTTCAGTACAAATAGCTAATGAAGTAGTGCCTGATAAAAATGATATAAATCTGAAGGATTTCTCCGGACTTGCTATAACGGATGTTACTGTATTTCCTCATTATGAACTTTTGAACGAATCTGAAATACAGGCTTTTGAATTAAAGCACTCGGTTAAAATCGTCCGCCTCGCTAATGAGCAAGCTCTTTTGATTACAGACGGTTCTAAAAAGTTGATAGGCTAGATTGCTTAAAATGAGACATATTGTTTTTATAACGGATTGCAGTGATCTAGCATATAG
>CAIMFR010000047.1 GCA_903840375.1 Candidatus Adlerbacteria bacterium | reverse complement strand
CCTCAGATGGTCTATGGCGGTATTTCGCGCGATATGCATGAGCCATGTCTTAAATTGGCTCATCTCGGCTTTGTAATTGCCAAAATTTTTCCACGCCTTCAGGAATGTTTCCTGCACGATATCTTCCGCCTCATGAGCATCGCCGACGAAACGGTATGCGAAAGAGTACACCGCTTTGAGATGCTGTCGCACCAATTCGTCAAACTTTTTTTCTTCCGTCATACGTCAATAGGGATAGTACTGCGGCCGTCGCATGCGGCGATAGAGCTTCCATAGACAATAGAAGAACGCGATCGCGAGCAGCGGATAGAATATTGCTGCATTTGCAACGACATAGAGCAGGACCGAGAAAAGATAGAGCTCGGCTGTTAAAAAGATTGTCAAGAACATATTTTGTGATATCGCATTGCCGGCTGATGCCTGCAGGTTGGAATTTGTCTGCCCTTTTTTCTTATTCGCCGAAGTGACCGGAATTGAAATTGACGTGGATGTTGGGGCAAGCTGCCCCTTTGACCAGGTGATACCTCCATCAAGTCCATACGCTATCATTCCACGCGCGCCGTCTAGTGCAGATAAGACCGGCTGTGCGATCTTCCCGATCGCCGGTGAGATATTCGATAGCGTTTGTTGGATTGCCAGTGAAGATTCAATAGTGGAGTCTGGTGTGATCGTCGGTTGCGTCACTGTATTGTCTACGGTCTGTTTTGGCGCAATAGAGAACGTATCAGTGGTCTCGGCTGGTTTCTCTGCTAACACAGTGCCATCTGCTGCAATCAATTTTGCTGAGATGGGATGATTTCCTGATTTTGGTTTCCATGAAATTGATATGGTCGACGTTTCTCCTGCGTCCAGCGACACCGGAGCTTTGCCGATCGGTGTGGTGGAATCGAAAATTGCCAACTGTCCATTGAATGTGGTATCTGAGTTATTGAATACGACGACATGTACTAGCACTGTCTCGCCTTCAGCGACAGAGCTTTTCGATAGGAAGAGCGATTGTGTGGCGAACTCGGCTGCGTGTGCAGCAAATGGAAACATGCACACCGACAAAAAAACAACACCGACAAAAAAACTTTTCACATACATACGGATACCAGTATACCCAATGTTGAACAACTTTGCTTGCGGTGCACGTGATGAACCGATATGCTGTAGACATGATGAAACGTACACAAATTGTAACCGGCATAGTGGTTGTGGTAAGTTTGGTCGTGGTCGGATTATTCTTTAGTTTTATAAATGTCTCAAGTATGTCACCACAAACACAGCCAGCAGGCACAGCTCCGCAAGCAAATGGTCAGGGTCTCGTAGTGCAGGATGAAATCGTCGGCACCGGTGACGTCGCTCAGGCTGGGCAGACTATCTCCGTCAATTACACAGGTAAATTGCAGAATGGCACAGTGTTCGATACGTCTATCGGCCGCGCACCGTTCCAGTTCACGCTCGGTGCCGGGCAGGTCATATCGGGCTGGGATCAAGGTTTGCAGGGCATGAAGGTTGGCGGCAAGCGCTTGCTTATCATTCCGCCACAGCTCGCGTACGGTTCACAGGCAGTCGGTCCAATTCCGGCAAATTCCACGCTCATTTTCGAGGTCGATCTGCTTAGCGTGCAGGCAAAATAACTAAACGTGCGACCGATATCATTCTCAATCGAAAAGGAACACCCCGGCTCTCTCGCGAGGGCCGGTGTTCTGCATACGGAACACGGCGATATCAAGACGCCGGCTTTTGTCGCTGTCGGAACCAAAGCGACGGTGAAAGGTATTTCGTCTGCACAATTTTCCGAGCTTGGTGTGCAAACTATTATTGCGAACACGTATCATCTCTATCTTTCACCGGGCGAACAGACAGTTGAAAAAGCCGGCGGGGTGGGGAAGTTCATGGGATTTTCAGGACCGACCATGACCGATTCCGGCGGATTCCAAGTGTTCTCTCTCGGAGAAGGGTTCGGAAAAAAGTTGTCGAAATTCTTGCCGGAAAATGCCTCGCAGGAAGAAGGAGTGTCGGTCTACAATGAAGAGCTGGCAACATCGCACGGCAAGCTGGCAATAGTCGACGAAGACGGTGTGTCGTTCACTTCGCACATCAACGGGTCGCTGCACCGATTTACGCCGGAGCGTTCGATAGAAATACAGCACGCACTCGGTGCGGATATCATCTTTGCCTTCGACGAATGCACATCGCCTGCCGCTGATTACGAGTATCAGAAAGAGGCAATGGATCGGACGCATCGGTGGGCGGTTCGTTCGCTCGCGGCACATCGGCAAAATTTTGAGAAAAATAAACAGCAGGGCATCTACGGCATCGTGCAGGGTGGGCGTTTTGCTGACTTGCGTATCGAGAGTGCGAAAACTTTAGCGAACATGGACTTTGACGGCTACGGCATCGGCGGTTCATTCAGCAAGGCAGACATTCTCGGGATCCTCGACACGGTCGACCGAGAATTGCCGAAGGATAAACCGCGACACTTGCTCGGCATCGGAGAACCGGAAGATATTTTTATCGGTGTTGCGGCTGGCATCGACACCTTCGACTGTGTGCTCCCGACGCGCAACGGCAGGAGTGGTGGCATCTACACGAACAACGGCAAATTGCTAGTTGAGAATGCAGAATACAAAGAAGATTTCTCGCCGCTCGATACTGAATGCGATTGTTCCGTCTGCAAACAATTTTCCCGCGCCTACATTCACCATCTGTTCCGCTCAAAAGAAATGCTCGGTCCGACCCTCGCCAGCATGCACAATATTTATTTCCTCACGCACCTTGTGGAGAGAATACGCGCATCCATCCTCGACGATAATTTTGAAAAATTCCGCGATGAGTTTTTAGGAAAATATAAACGGTAAAAGAAAAAGCGGTCTGCCGAAGCAAGCCGCTTGTATTTTCTTAACTTATTCCGCTGGTGTGGTGATCACCGCACGCAGGGCATCGACCTTCTTCTGAAGATATTCGCGTCGTTCTGCGATGAAGTTGGCCACCTGGCGGTCGAGGAATTGAAAGAGTGTCGAACAATGATAGTCGATATTGTTGCCCATATCGACCATACGCTCGGGCAATATCAAGTAGTCCTGCCCTGTTTCATCATTTGGAATATGGACATGGAGGATCGGCACAACTCCGCCGAATCCCGTCAGATTCTCGTACTTCGCGATGACCTTGAGCAGGTCGGCCAGGTTTGCGTACCCTGCTTTCCGAAAATTTCTCGAGGCGAGGTGTGCGTGTGCACGATTCATTACGATATTTGCAGACATGGTGTTCTTTCCTTCGTTTTCGGTTCAGTGTGCAGTCACAGGTCTAAGCCTCGGCTGCATCTGAATGATCAGGTCGATGACCTGAAGGTCCATGAACTCAAGTAGACCTTCATCGACATCATCAGCGTCGAATGCGAGCTCGATCAACCCTTCCGGCGTATCGGGAAACTTGAAGGTGAAGATATCGCCCTTCTTGAACTTATCTTTGTCAAGAGAGACGCCGTACAGAGCATATCCGAATGTGACGACAGACTTGCCCTGATGTTCGAATTGCATGAACAGGTCGACAAGATCCGCAAGATGTTCGTAACCGTCAGCTTTGAAGCGCTTCACCGCCTCAAGTGCTCGTTCTTTGTCCATGATGGTCCTCCTCAGTTTGGGCGTGGTTTGATGGAACGAAGTTCGTCGACGGCCGGAGAGAATCGTCCGTCCCACCAACGAAGCATTCCCGGGGGTAGCTCAACGAATGCAAGGTCGATGAACACTTCAGCCTGGAAGGTTTTTTCCTCACGCTCATCGCCATTGACGACCAGAGTGATGGTGATCGTAGAAATTGGGTCGCCGTATTGCTCATGCCAGAGTATTTCGCGTGCAAAATTGGCGAGATTCTCGAGCTTCATTCGTTCATATCCCTCGATGGCTCTGGAGATTCTATCCTGATCCATGACCTATATGCCTTTCTTTGCTGTCAGTACTTTTTCCGGAGATAATTTAACCACTATTCTTTCTGTTGGTACATATGTACATTGTTCGTAAAAGTTGTATAGTTTCGACATGGAAAAATTTGTTCTCAAATCTGAACACGTGCCTGCCGGCGACCAACCTCGTGCTATCGGAGCTCTGGTGAGTGGTTTGAAGGCCGGCGTGCGCGACCAAACGTTGCTTGGTGTCACCGGCTCGGGCAAAACATTCACCGTGGCGAATGTCATCGCGCAGGTGCAGAAGCCGACGCTTGTCATCGCACATAACAAGACGCTCGCAGCGCAGCTCGCGCAGGAGTATCGCGAGTTCTTTCCCGACAACGCCGTGCACTACTTCGTCTCGTACTACGACTACTATCAGCCGGAGGCTTACATCCCGCATTCGGACACATACATTGAAAAGGAGGCGCAGATAAACGAGGAGATCGACCGCCTCCGCCACGCTTCGACACAAGCTCTGCTTTCCCGCAAGGACGTTATCATCGTTGCGTCGGTATCATGCATCTACGGTCTCGGTTCGCCGGACGAATATAAAAAAGTGCATTTGGAATTGAATGTGGGTACGCATAAAAATCGCGCCGAGTTGGTGCGCGAACTTGTCGCTGTGTACTTCGAACGCACTAACGCAGACCTTTCGCCGGGACAATTCCGCGCGGTAGGCAACAGTGTCGAGATAATGCCAACAGGCGAGCGCGTGATCTACCGCATCGAGTTTGCCGGTGATGTCATTTCACAAGTACGCGTGATAGATGCGATATCGCGCGCGGAGAAAGGTCAGCTCGAGTCTCTTTTTCTTTTTCCTGCAAAGCATTATGTTACGCCGGAGGGAGACCGCGGGCGCGCTATCGCCGACATAAAAAGAGAATTGGATGCCCAGCTCGCGAAGTTTGAACGCTCCGGCAAAATGCTGGAAGCCGAGCGATTGAAACGCCGCACCAGCTACGACTTGGCACTCATCCGCGAGGTCGGATACTGCAACGGCATAGAAAATTATTCCAGGCATTTCGACGGCAGATCACCGGGGCAGCCGCCGTTTTCTTTGATCGATTATTTCCCACGCAAGGCGGACGGCACTCCGGATTTTCTCACCGTCATCGACGAGTCTCATGTGGCTGTGCCGCAGATCGGAGGTATGTATGCAGGCGACCGCGCGCGTAAAGAAAATCTGATCGACTACGGCTTCCGTTTGCCGTCGGCGCTCGACAACCGCCCTCTCCAGTTCGACGAGTTTGAGAAAAAAGTCGGTCCGGTCATATACACATCCGCGACACCGGGAAAGTATGAAAAAGAAAAAAGCGGCAAGCATGTGGTCGAACAAATAATTCGCCCGACAGGACTTATCGATCCAGAGATCATTATAAGGCCGGTCACGGGTACTGTTGACGGCAAAGGGCAGGTGCAAGATTTTCTCGACGAAGCAGGGAAAGTCATCGCTCACGGCGGCCGCATTTTGGTTACCACACTGACGAAAAAGATGGCGGAAGACTTGTCTGATTATTTGAAAGACCGTGGGTTCAAAGCTTCGTACATGCACAGTGATATCAAGACGCTCGACCGTATTACGACGCTCACCGATTTCCGCAAAGGTAAGTACGATGTTCTTGTCGGCGTCAACTTGCTGCGCGAGGGGCTCGACTTGCCGGAAGTGGAACTCGTCGCAATTTTTGATGCCGACAAAGAAGGATTCTTGCGCAGCGAAACATCGCTCATTCAAACCATCGGTCGCGCCGCGCGCAACGTGGACGGCCGCGTCATTCTCTATGCCGATCACATGACCGGCTCATTGGATAAAGCCATAGGCGAAACGAACCGCCGTCGAGCAGTACAGATCGAATATAACAAAAAGCACAACATCACTCCGACGACCATCAAGAAAAATATTAATGACATCACGGAAGAGTTGCGCAGCGAAGAGGGAAGAGCTGTCAGTTCCTTGCTTGCTATCGACACAGATTTCTACAAAAAGAATCCGCGAAAATTCATTGCGGAAAAACGTCGAGCGATGGCAGATGCCGTAAAAGATCTTGACTTCGAGACCGCAGCGATTCTCCGCGATGAAATAGCCGCCCTAACCGGTAAGAAAAAATAAATAAGTAAAACCCGGACTGATCATGTGATAATCGTCCGGGTTTTTATGATCTCCACCAGTCTTCGTCGTAGAAAGTCTCCTGTATATGTGTGCCGGGATATCTTTCCCGCAGGTGATCCATTACGCCATCTTTAATCTCTGTGGAAATGTTTTTCCACCCGGTAAATGTTACGTACTTTATTCCGACCATGGTGAAAACTTCACCGGAACATACTATCTGAATGGTCGAATCTTTACCGGAAATATACGATCCATACTTTTCCAGTAAGGCCGTCCTTCCTTTTGTGCGGCTGCTCGGCAACAAAAGCCTTATTCCTCCGGGGATCTTGTCGCACAAGATCTCTAGGAGTACGAACTTCCAAGTCCCTTGCATATGCGTCAACTCCCCGGAGACCGTTTCCAACTTGAGCTAACACCGCACGGACTTTATTGTCAAACATGTTACAAAAAATAAAAAACAGGCGGGGTTGATCCGCCTGTTTGGCACACGTTCAATTGTCATTTGCGACAACGATGATCGAACAGGGGACCCGATGTGTATACATCTCCTGCATGCACAAGTTTGCGAGAAATATCCTCTCATGCTCCTCTTCCGGCCTCTTAAAAGGAAACTTCTTGCCGTAATGGACGTATACCACACCAAGCTGCGGGGTGACCAGTGTTTCGAATTTACCGCCGCCAAGTAGGACAAGATGTATGCCTTTCTTTTCTGCATTTTGTGCCGCCATGGCGAAACGGTATATGTCGCCAATGTCGCCGCCGACAACTCTATAGCCGCCGACCATATCTGCAACATCTGAAATATGTATCAGCGCACAATCAACAGGTTGCCCAGTATCTTCTCCATGTTTCTGTTCTCTATCCATGAGATACCTCCAGTCTGTCGTGAAGTTGTCTCTGTCTAATCTAATGAGTATCAAAGCACTAGCTGCTTGAAAAGTCAATAAAAGGTGCTACACTCACTCTACACCAACCCCTATGGCGCAGCCGAGGGGAATTGTTACGTATTATGCAAGATACAATAAACATAAAAGGAGCAAAGACTCACAATCTTAAGAATATTTCGCTTTCTATACCGCGAAACAAAATGGTCGTGTTCACAGGGCTTTCCGGTTCAGGAAAGTCTTCTTTGGCGTTCGATACCATTTTTGCCGAAGGTCAGCGACGCTACATCGAATCACTTTCCGCGTACGCGCGACAATTTTTGCGACAGATGCAGAAGCCGGATGTCGAAGAGATAACAGGACTCTCGCCGGCAATTTCTATTGACCAGAAAAGCCGGTCCAACAACCCTCGCTCCACTGTCGCGACTATCACGGAGATATACGATTATCTCCGCATCCTCTATGCACGCGTTGGCAAACCGAACTGTGTAACCTGTGGCCGTGAGATACATAAGCACAGCAATGAAGAAATAGTACAGAGCGTCGTGGAAAGCGTCACGGAGCAAGCTCCACAGAAAACGCGCGAGGTAATGGGTGTTGCTATCAACGACGATTCCGTAAAAATCTTCGCACCGGTGGTCGTCGGCAGAAAAGGTGAGTACTACCAGATGCTGTATGACCTGCTCGGCAAAGGATATGAGAAAGTAAATGTCGACGGCGAATTGAAAAGTTTGCGCGAACAGATAATCCTTGCAAAACACAAAAAGCACAACATTGCGGTCCTGGTGGATGAGATACTCGTGACAGAATTTTCAAGGTCACGACAGGCGGCACTGGAGCGTCTATCCGAGGCGGTTGAAAAAGCACTCGCGCAGTCAGACGGTTTGGTGCAGATAGAAAGCGCATCGGGAACTCGTCTCGTGTCTGCGAAGTTCATGTGCGCCTACGATGGTTTTTCTTTTCCGGAAATCGAGCCGCGCCTCTTTTCTTTCAACTCGCCGTACGGCGCGTGTCCCGCATGTAACGGCCTTGGTACGAAACATCTATGGAGTGACGAACTGTGTCCGGTATGTGCCGGCGCACGTCTGCGTCCTGAATCGTTGAACGTTTTGATGGGAACAAAAAATATTGTCGACGTGACGCGGATGTCCATCAAAGATGCG
Source organism: Candidatus Adlerbacteria bacterium (assembly GCA_903840375.1). GTDB lineage: Bacteria > Patescibacteriota > Minisyncoccia > Phycocordibacterales > SBAW01 > GWA1-54-10. The sequence goes on along the minus strand of CAIMFR010000047.1, from coordinate 17,676 downwards.
TACGAGTTTTTCTCACTGTTGGAGTTGTCGAAAAAGGATCAGGAAATTTCCAAGACCGTGATAAAAGAAATTTCTTCGCGACTCAAGTTCATGCTCGATGTCGGGCTCGACTATCTGACGCTCGATCGCCGCGCCAATACTCTTTCCGGCGGGGAGGCGCAGCGCATCCGACTTGCGTCACAACTCGGCAGCGGACTTGTCGGTGCGCTCTATGTGCTCGACGAACCGACGATCGGCCTGCACCAGCGGGACAATGAGCGTCTCATAAAAACACTCGTCAATCTGCGAGACCTTGGCAATACTATCATCGTCGTGGAGCATGACGAAGATACCATCTACGCCGCCGACTATCTTGTCGATATCGGACCGGGGGCCGGTGTGCATGGAGGAAATGTGGTCGTCGCCGGAGATCTGGAAAAACTTTTGACTGCAAAGAAAAATGACAGCGATTCGGTTACGCTCGCGTACCTGCGTGGCGAGAAAGAGATATCAGTCCCGGAGCGTCGGCGTGAAAAAGACAAAGGTACGCTGAAGATCCGAGGAGGCAATGCATTCAATATTCACAATCTCACTTGCGACATTCCGCTCGGGCGCATGATCGCAGTCACCGGCGTGTCCGGCTCCGGCAAGTCGACTTTCCTATATGACATTATGTACGAAAATCTGCGTGCAAGGTTCGACATGCGCTACCGCACCAACAAAGTGTACAACGCATCGAAATTCGAAGGCACAGAACATCTCTCACGCGCGATCCTCATCGACCAGTCCGCTATTGGCCGTACGCCGCGGTCCAACCCGGCCACGTACACCGGCGCGTTCACCTTTATCCGCGACCTGTTCGCATCTACTAACGAGGCTCGCGCGCGCGGTTGGAAAGCGAACCGATTTTCTTTCAACGTAAAGCAGGCGCGCGGCGGCGGACGCTGTGAGGCATGCGAAGGCAACGGAGTCATCGGCGTCGAGATGCACTTCCTGCCGACGGTATATGTAACTTGCGACATATGCAACGGCAAACGATTCACGAAAGAAACTTTGGAAATTAAATACAAGAACAAGAGTATTTTTGACGTGCTATCGATGACCGTCGAAGAGGCAATAGATTTCTTCGGCGACATTCCTTCGATATATGACCGCCTCAAAACTTTGGGTGAAGTTGGTCTGGACTATTTGGTGCTCGGTCAATCGGCGACGACGCTTTCAGGCGGTGAAGCTCAGCGCGTAAAAATTTCCGCGGAACTCTATCGCCCTCATCTGCAAAAAACAATTTACTTGCTCGACGAACCGACTGTCGGCCTCCACTACGAGGACGTGCGCAAGCTTATAGAGATACTCAACCGCCTTGTGGCAGCAGGCAACACGGTCATGCTTATCGAACACAATATGGACGTGATAAAAAGCGCCGATTACTTGCTCGACTTCGGACCGGAAGGTGGCGAAGGTGGCGGCACTTTGGTTGCAAAGGGAACACCGGAAGACGTGGCAAACAATAAAAATTCGCACACCGGCAAGTATCTCAAGCGAGTGCTGAAAGGCAGGTAGATCTCTCCTATTGCAGATAACATCATATCCATGGTATTCTAAGGACTTAGAAGTTTCCTATTTGTGCGGGAGTGGAATATGGCGACAGAAGTGCTGCTTAACCATGCAGCTGCAGTTTTGCAATTACACAATCTATGTCTAAAAATGTGCGCATCGAAAGATGTACTGGAAACAAAACGCTTGTTCACCAGCGGACTGGATGTTTTGAAGTGTCTGCAAGGATGCTCTGCGCGACAATGGCAGATATTGATCTATCTATTGTTGGGTCACCGCAATCTTATTGTGGACGAATGTCCCGCTATAGATGAGCGAATCTTGAATCTGCTCTGTATGCACCCTGATGCCGTGCCATCAGACCTCTTCCAAGATCGGCTGCCTTCGCACATCGTCATCCGCATAAACGAGCTGTTGCCTGGTTTATAAAAAGAAAAAGAGCCCGCTTCCAATCATGGAAGTGGGCCTTGAGTTTTTTTGTATAAAATACCTATTGTTGAGGAACAATATGCGGATACAATGGCAGGTTGCGCCTCTTCCTCCATTCCTCCATTCTTTTTTTAACCACTAGCAATATCCACAATTGCGGAGCTTCCAACAAACGCCTCGCTGTTTCTAGCTCGGCATACGTCGGCTCTGTTCTAGGAGTAGCTCCAAGCAAGAGCTCATCCTTTACAACCTCTCGGAGCTTACTTTGTCCCATTTCTTCCTCCTCATCTTCCTTTGCAAAAGTAGCATGTTGGCTGTATATTGTCAACATGACACTCGACGACTTCGACAAACTAAAAGGGAAGATTCCCGATACTCCTGGGGTATATTTTTTCTTGGATTCAAACAAGAATATCCTCTACATCGGTAAGGCAACTTCGCTCCGTGGCCGAGTGCGGAGCTATTTTTCACGTGACCTCATAGACACACGCGGACCGCTCCTTGTGGACATGCTTGATAAGGCACAGACTGTCGAATGGCGCGAGACCGACTCTGTGCTCGAAGCTCTTATCCTCGAAGCGTCGCTCATAAAAAAACACGCACCGCGTTATAACACCGAGTTGAAGGATGACAAAAGTTTTAACTACGTAGTAATCACGAAAGAAGATTTTCCGCGCGTGTTGGTGGTCCGTGGAAAGGATTTGGCGTTGAGTGCGACGGACGAAAAGTCTCATATCTTCGGTCCGTTCCCGCAAAGCGCACAGTTGAAAGAAGCACTTTTACTTATTCGAAAAATCTTTCCCTATCGCGACACTTGTGCGCCATGTGTGGAAAAGAAGACATCGTGCAAGCCTTGTTTTAACCGCTCGATAGGGTTGTGTCCCGGCGTATGTACCGGAGAAATATCGAAAGCGGAATATCGTCGCACTATCCGACACATCACCCTGTTGTTCCAGGGAAAGAAAAAATCATTACTCACGAGTCTTGAACGAGAAATGTCCCGCGCGGCGCGTGAGGAACGCTTCGAGGATGCGACGAAGTTGCGCGGACAACTTTTTGCACTCAAGCATATCCGGGATATTTCACTCATCAAACAGGACAGGGTCGGCGCTGTGCGACAGATGCGGATAGAGGCGTACGACGTTGCGCATCTCGGCGGCACGGCCGCTGTCGGTGTCATGACGGTGGTGGAAGATGATGTCGCGGAAAAAAGCGAGTATAAAAAATTTCGTATTCGTTCGGCAAAAGCAGGCGACGATGTCGGTGCGCTGCGTGAAATATTGTCGCGCCGTTTGGAGCACACCGAATGGCAATTTCCAAAACTCATCGTCGTCGACGGCGGAACAGCGCAAATACACGCCGCTGAAAAGGTATTGCGAGAAGTTGGTATCACTGTTCCCATCGTCGGCGTGGTAAAAGACGAACACCACCGCCCGCGAGAGATCCGCGGCGATAAAAAGCTTGCAACAGAATACGAACGTTCGATCATCCTTGCCAACGCCGAGGCGCATCGCTTCGCTATCGGATATCACCGTAAACAGTTGCGCGCGCGTGGTGTACAATAAAAACATGCGAACAGTTGTCGGTGTTTTACGCGGCGGTCCGTCGAGCGAGTATGAAGTGTCACTGAAAAGCGGCGCGAATGTGCTTGCCGAACTCAACCGTGAGAAGTACGATCCGCGCGATATTTTCATTTCCCGCACTGGCGAGTGGAATGTGCACGGTGTCACTGTCACTCCGGAAAAGGCGCTTCGCGGCGTTGGTGTGGCATTCAACGTTCTGCATGGCGAGTACGGCGAGGACGGACAAGTGCAGCGGCTGCTCCAAGCATTGGCAATACCATACACAGGTTCGGACTCATTTGCTTCGGCTGTCGCTTTCAACAAACATCAGACGCGCGAGGCGGTCATAAAGCTCGGTGTCAAAGTTGCACACGGTGTCGTGGTCGAGCCGGAAGATCATGTCGAAGAGACTGCATATTCATTGTTCAGATCTTTCCCGCATCCGGCAATAGTTAAGCCGGTCATCGGTGGATCGTCTGTCGGGGTTTCGAAAGTTGGCTCATTTCAGGAGATGCACGACGCACTCGGCCGTGCAGCAGCAGTATCTCCGCGAGTATTGATCGAAGAATATATTGCGGGCAGGGAAGCGACGGTTGGTGTCATCGATGCGTTCCGCGGCCAAAAGACCTATACGCTTTTGCCAATCGAGATAGTGCCACCACAGGAGCATGACTTTTTTTCCTACGATGCGAAGTACGGAGGCGAGAGCCTCGAGAGATGTCCCGGCAACTTCACGCCAAAAGAAAAGGCTACATTGGAACACATTGCGCGCACGGTTCACGAAGGTCTCGGCCTATCACATTATTCGCGCTCAGACTTCATCGTTAGCAAGCGCGGTATTTATTTCTTGGAAGTGAACACTCTGCCCGGTATGACAAAAGAATCGCTGTTGCCGAAGGCTCTCTATGCGATAGGAGCTAGCTTGTCCGATTTCCTAGATCACGCCATTACGCTGGCATGTTCAACCAAACGCGCCTAGTTTGGCTTTTTGTCTCGCATATTTTGCGACTTGGTCGCTGCCGTTAGACGTGCTATAAATGATATGTTCTGTAATAGTTACTAAAGGGCCCATAGCTCATCTGGTAGAGCGCCTCATTTGCAATGAGGAGGTAAGCGGTTCGAGCCCGCTTGGGTCCACCACAGTTGTATTTTGGACACTAGATGTCCGATTTAGTTCGTAGATATAACCTAGTTTGGGAGTTCCAACTCCTGTTTTTCTGTCGTAGGTAAATCCTGCTGGAAAGACAAGGTTTTGGAACTTCGGTTGTAGTTTGTGCGGTAAGTCTGTCCACTGACGTGCTAAATCACGAATAAAGTCCGTGGCGTACGTTACGGCGGCTTCAATGTCGAATTGTTCTATCTTCGCCTCGCTCAACGAGATTTTCGTGGCGAGTATGTCGTTCTCGATTTCTTCCTTTCGTTCCTGAAACTCCTCCTTGCTATACGAGCCGTCTTCGCGTGCATCAAAAATACGCTTTCGCTTATCTTCAAACATTTTGAGTTGGCGCGTGTACGCCTCTGCTTCTTTCTCAAAAGACATACCCTGTTCTTTCCAAAGGTCTATCGTTGTCTCCTTGAAGTACACAAGCCACTTTTCTACGGGTGTTACTTTTTCAAGGTGTTCGGTAAATGCTTTTTCCAAATCCGCCTTGCGTATGGTTTTACCCTTCATAGGGCACTGTTTGTAATAGCAGTGATAGAAAGGATAGCTTTCGCCGTGTTCGCCCGTAGACGAGCTTCCAGTGAGTTTGCGACCACATTCACTACAAAGAGCCCAGCCACGAAGAGGAAACATTGGGTTATGGCTGTTGTGAGTTTCTGTACGTCGCTTGCCACTCAAATGAGCAAGGATTTTATGCACTTCTTCGTCAGTAATAATTGGCTTGTGCATTGCTCTAATCCAGCCACCTTCACGCGGATCTGCGAGCCAACCTGCATAAAACTTCAAACGCTTTTCTTCCAAAATAGCGTCCACAAATTGCGACGACGTTTTCTTACCTCTCGCTTTTGCTAAACCGAGTTCATCTAATCGGCGACCAAAACTAGCTTTGTTGTATAAGCCCGACGCCATCTCTCGAAGTGCATTTTGGAGAATAGAAAATGTTACTGGGTGTGGGTCGTCAGGTTCAGTTTTCTTCAACCCTTGTTTCTTGAAGTTTTTGCATAAGTATCCAACAGGTGGGTGCCACGGATAAATACCCCCTTGTATTCGCTTGTACATACCGTCGGAACAGCGTTGCATACGGATACTGTTATCGAACTCTGAAAATATGGCGAGCATACCTTTAGCACTTTACGAACCATATAGTGGTCTTCTGTATTGCGAGCGAAGCGATCTACTTTTGCAACAACAAACGCTTGTACCTTACCCTTATTTTTTCGGCAGTATTCAATAGCACGAAGAAACTCAACGCGCTTTGTCGACTTTGCAGAAGCACCTTCCTCACGGAACACCTCCAAGACCTCGATGTTTTTCTCCTTGCAGTATTTACGACAAATCTCCTCTTGATAATCAAGAGAAGTTCCTTTGACTTGTTCGTCCGAGCTTACTCGTATGTAAATAATTGCTTTCATATTTTTATAGTATCAGGAACACCACCAACGACTAGTTCATTTCTTTCTTCCAGCTTCTTTTTGTTCAACGCTTTTCGTTCTTCCATCCACTTATCAAATATGACTTCTGCAAGATGACGAAAACCGTCTCGGATTTCCGTAACCTGCTCATCGGTGAGCGTGGGGTCATTGAGTATCTTCTTTGATTGCTCAATGGTAAGCAAATGACCATCGTAAGTGTGAATGACGATAATTTCATTTGCGAAAAAAGTTGTTGCGCTTGTGTTCATAGTTTTTTATTTGTTATTTCTCTATCCACAGCCCCACTTTTCCTTCTGATAAGTAAGAGAAAGAAATAGTGTTGCTTTTATGACCGCGCGGTTCATTTTGTTGTTCAATGCGACGCACATCAGACGGCTGGCAAGAGTGGGCAACTTGTTTTTCCAGCTTTCGCATGTGAGCCCCATTGGGCATAAGGCCAGTTTTACGTCTTTGCACTTGAAGGACGGATCTCCGCGAGTATTTTTTCAATTTAGGTGAGAGTGCATACAAGAAAAGCCGACACCTTTTTTGGGGGTCGGCTCTACTCATAAACAAAAAAACAATACGGAAAGTAGAACCACCACAAAAAAGTGTGTGATGATACTGCTCTCGGTATTGTATTATCCTCGCAGTTTGTCGAACGTCTGCCTCATTGTATTGAGGGGAGCACAAGTGCTACCACGTTGCGACTATTATTCAGCTTTTCAAGGAGCACCTAATTATTATAGAAAAATTACTCACGATATGCAAGAAACCCTTATCCACAGCCCTATTTACAGTATTTACACTACCTTGACATTTCTTGCCATTTGAAAACCGTTGTATTACAATAGTAAATGCGACATTTAGGAAATATGACAAAACAATGAAAGACCGAGTATTTACACTCAAAGAAGTGGCAGAAATCCTGAAAGTGAGCGAGCGTACAATTTTCCGCTATATTCACGGTGGCAAATTGAAGGCAACGAAGATAGGAAATTGGCGTATTCGAGAGGAAGACCTCGATGAGTTTCTTTCACCTGATACGAACAAACGTACAAAAAACAAAAAATGAAAACTATTACCAAGCTACAACCTACGAAGGACGCACTCACCAAGTCAGACATCAAGCGTGTCTGCGATATATTGCGTCGTGATGATGGTGTTGGCGCAAAGGACTACATAGAGCAGTTCTCGTGGCTTCTTTTTTTGAAGGTCTTTGAAGGCGTAGAGGGTCAGCTCAAAGAGCTTGAAGAAGCGGAGGGAAGAAAGTACAAGGGCGTTATCGACAAAGAGTACCAGTGGTCTTCGTGGGCGAAGAAGGACTGGAAAGACAAAGACGAACTCATACATTTCATCAACATAAAGCTATTCCCGTACCTCAAAGCACTCAAAGGCGATCCGAAGAAAGACAAAATCGGTGAAATCTTCCGAGAGTTGTCTGGCAATCGTATCCGCTCACCCCATAACCTGCTCGATGTTGTAGAAATTCTCGACAAGATTGAGAAGCACCACTTCCAAGACACACACCTACTTTCGCAGGTTTACGAAGAAATACTTCAAGCTATGGGAAGTGAAGGTGGCTGGTCTGGTGAGTTCTACACTCCTCGCCCCGTCATTCGACTAATGGTGAAAATCGTTGACCCTAAAATCGGCGAGACGATCTTCGACCCATTCGTTGGCTCTGGCGGTTTCCTCGTCGAAAGCTTCAATCATCTCTACGAAAACTCTGCAAAAGATGTGCGTGCGTGGCGTACCCTACAAACAAAGACATTTTACGGACAAGAAAAGAAGCCGTTGCCGTTCCTTATCGGGACGATGAACCTTATCCTGCACCACATACTCGTGCCAAACCTCACACGTTCCAATACCTTTATGGAGGACGTTCACAATATGCCAGAGAGCGCGAAGATGGACGTAATCCTGACAAACCCTCCATTCGGGGCAGAAGAAACTGAAGCTGTACAAAACAACTACCCAATAAAGGTATCGGCAACCGAAGGGCTTGCACTTCAATACCTAATGAAGCGTCTCAAAAATGGTGGACGTTGTGGTGTTATCTTGCCCGAAGGAAACATTCTCTTTGGAGGTGGCACAATGGCGCGTATCCGCGAAGAGCTTCTAACGAAGTTCAATGTGCACACAATCATTTCACTTCCACAGGGTGCATTTGCACAAATGGGTGCAGGAGTAAAAACAAACCTCGTCTTCTTTGATAAGACGGGTTCAACAAAAGAAATCTGGTATGGCGAATTGAGCGGTAAGTTCACAAAGAAGAAAACTCTTTTGGACGAGCACACTGATGAAGTATTTGAAAAGTGGAAAAAACGCGAGGTGTCGGACACATCGTGGATTGTGTCTATCGACGACATCAAAAAGCGAGGTTTTGACTTGTCTCCCAAAAACCCTACACTCGCCAATGTAGATGCGCTCCTTACCCCCGACGTGATACTCGGTGAAATTGAAAAGAACCAAACAGAAATAGATAATGTGCTCTCGTCTCTGAAAGAGGTGCTGAAAAAATAATTATGGAATGGAAAACATTACAACTTGGCGAATTTTGCACCATCTCTGGTGGTTTTGGCTTTCCCCATTCTCATCAGGGGCGTAAAAATGAAAAATACCCATTTTACAAAGTCGGCGATATGAACTCGGAAGGCAACGAGGTGTATATGACCAAACACAATAACTCAATTTCAGAAGATGACGTAAAAACTCTCAAAGCAAAAACCTATCCAGCAGGTACAATTATTTTTCCAAAAATTGGAGCGGCTATTGCAACAAACAAAAAACGAATTTTGAGCAAACCATCAACCGTAGATAATAACGTAATGGTGCTAGTGCCAAATAAAGACGTGGACACAAAGTACCTTTACTACTATATGCAAGGTTTTGACCTAAACAAATGGGCTAACAAATCGGCTTTACCGTCAATACGAAAAAGTGATGTTGAGACAACTCAAATACCCCTTCCTTTCAAGGACGGCAAACCAGACCTTGCCGAGCAGAAACGTATTGCTGATAAGTTGGATAAGGTCTTTGCGGAAACTGAAACTGCTGTTGGTAGAATTGCCGAGAACAAAAAGCGAACTTCAAAAATCATATTTTCTGAACTCCTCACTACTCTCGGTGATGAAGTTATGAAAACATACCCTCTTGAAGAAGTATGCGACACCACAAGTGGAGGCACACCAAGTCGTTCTCGTAGCGATTATTATGATGGCGACATTATGTGGCTGAAATCTGGTGAGCTAAACGATAACCGTGCTATTGCTTCATCGGAGGAGCATATTACCGAGCTAGCTATCACAAAATCTAATGCGAAAGTATTTCCAATCGGCACAGTCCTAATGGCGATGTACGGAGCAACCGTAGGCAAACTTGGTATTTTGAAAAGTAGCAGTTCAACCAATCAAGCTGTCTGTGCTATAACACCGCATAAAAATGTTTTGAACGAGTATATGTACTGGTATCTGTTTTTCTATCGCGACGAGTTGGTAAAGCAAGCGTTCGGAGGTGCACAACCAAATATAAGCCAAACACTCATTCGTAAAATACCAGTCAAAGTGCCAGTAAAAGATGGACTACCTGACCTTGAAAAACAAAAAGAAATTGTAGAAAAGGTCAACGCAATCAAAGAAAATACAGAAAAGCTAAACAACCTCTTTTCTTCACAGGAGCAATTATTTGCGTCTCTGCGTTCGTCGGTGTTGAGCCAATCGTTTCAACTAACAACATAAACATATGCCATATTCAGAAGATGATACACGGGTCAAAATCATAGACCCAAAAATAAAGGAGAACGGTTGGAAAGAAGAACATATCCAGCGCCAGTATCCTATCCGCGACGACCGTTTTTTCGTTGAGGGTGAGACGTTCAAGAAACTTCCTACTGCGAAGTTTGCTGATTATGTTGTGCGTTATCAAAACGTCATTGTTGGTGTACTTGAGGCAAAGAAAGAGGGCGAAGACCCAATGAGCCATTTAGGGCAGGCACAGGACTATGCCAAGTGTCTCGATGTACCTTTTGCATACATTTCCAACGGTAGGACTATCGTTTTGCACGACCGCCGTACTTTGAAGACAGAGGAAGTTTCGGACTATCTATCACCCGAAGAAATGTACCAAGCGTATATCGAGTGGAAGAAAATCGACAAGGTAAAAACTGACGCTCTTACATATCCGCTTTATTCGGGTATGCGAAAGCCACGAGCGTATCAAGAAACTGCTATCAAAAATGCTATTGCCAACATCATCACTGGCAAGCACGCAACCCTTCTTACAATGGCGACGGGCACAGGAAAGACAACGACTGCTTTTCAGATTATCTGGAAGCTCGTGAAGTCCCGACAGATGCACCGCGTTCTTTTCCTTGCTGACCGTATTCTCCTCAAAGACCAAGCGTATGGAGAGTTTGAAGCGTTTGGCGAGGCGCGATGCAAGATTGAAGGTGGGGATTTCAACAAAAACCGCGACATTTATTTTTCAACCTACCAGACACTTTTTACAAACGATCTGTACAAACAAATACCGTCCGACTTCTTTGACTTGATTGTCATCGACGAATGTCATCGCTCTCGTTACGGCGATTGGGGTGCAGTGCTCGAACACTTCCAAAACGCACAACATCTCGGTATGACTGCTACCCCGAAACGTGAAGACAACATAGATGTGTACGAATACTTCGGCGAGCCAGTGTTTGAATACTCACTCGGACAAGCTATCGAAGACGGCTATCTCGTACCTTACAAAATATACAAAATCTCAACGAACCTCTACAAAGAAGGGCTAAACATATCATCTGCCGAAGAAGTCATTTACGACGACCAGATAGAACCAGAAGACGTAAAGGATTTTTACGAACCATCAGAATACGAAAGAGCAGTAACTATCCCAGAACAGATTGACCTTCTTTGCGAAAAGGTCATCGAGATACTCGACAAGACAAACCCTTACGGCAAGACAATTATTTTCTGCGTGGATATGGCGCACGCACAAGCGGTCAAAGACAAACTCAACGAGCTCAAAGGTAATGAGGAGTATGCGTCGCGTGTCGTCGCCGAAGATAAAGACGACCTCACACTATTCCGCGATAAAGAAAGAGTAATGCCTGTTGTTGCTACCACGGTAGACCTGCTTTCTACTGGCGTGGACATTCCGCACGTTCAAAACATCGTCTTTATGCGCCCTATCGCTTCCCGTGTACTGTTCAAGCAGATCATCGGACGTGGCTCACGCCTCTTTGAAGGCAAAGGATTTTTCAGGATAGTCGACTTCACCAATGCCACACGCCTTATCGATGAATGGGACATTCCAGAAGTTACGGGTGGTGGCGGTGAACCGCCAGAAGAACCGATTGCACCTTTCGACAAGCTCCTAATGGGTATTGTTGTTGACGACAAGCTCGAAAAGCCGATTGTGAGTGCAATTGTAAAAGTAAAACTAGGACGCTGGGATAAACTCGGCAAGACAGACGAGGACGGCATATTCAAGATTTTTGGCTTGCCGTCAAATGATGCTGTTCGTGTCAGTATCGAACACCCTGAATACAAGAACGTAAGCAAGAAGCTCAAACCTCACGCTTCTGAAGACGAGACACCGTACGATTTCCGAATGAAGCCGTGGAGAGCAAGTGCAAAGAAAATCACTGTCAAAGGTATTGTCGTTACGATTGACGAAGAAGTCGAAGTTGAGTTTGACGGTATCAAACTATCGTACGCCGAGTATCGCAAATACTCCAAAGACAAAATCACACAGACGGTACATTCGTCCGACGAGCTTCGCGTCATTTGGCTTGACCCAGATAAACGAGAAAAACTTATCGCCGACCTCGAAGCATTGCGCGTAAACATCTCACTTATCAAATCAATCGAAAACCTTGAAGACGTTGACGCTTTTGACATTGTCGCCCACATCGCCTTCGACGCTCCGCTACTCACTCGCGAAGACCGTGTCAAACACTTTATGCGACAGAACGCACAGAGTATCGACCAGTACGGCAAGGTCATAGGCGAGGCGATCCGCGAGATTATGGAGAAATATAAAAACAGTGGCGAAGAAAATCTCTCTGCACAAACCTTCCTTTTGCCGAATATGAATGCCAAAAAGGAGGAGATACAGGCAAAGTATCCAGAGGGCTTGTATGGCTTCGTACACTCACTCAAAGAGAAAATCTACGCCTTTGCTGGGAAGGAGTAGACATTTATCAACTAATCAACAAACATTATGCAATTATCACTAGAACAAGAAAAAGAACTGGGACTATATTTAGAGGATTTTCAGAAGTCCCAAACAGTCGAAGACAATAATGTCGTAACGACGTACGCGTCTTTTGATGATAACCGCATAAAGGCAATTGAGGAGTTGAAGAAAATGGTTAGTGATTTTCTAGGCGGAAGTTTGTCGATAGTTGATTTCAAAGAAAAGAGCGAGACAATGAGCCGAACATTCCCACACTGGGGGTTCAAGGGGTTTAGCGGACAAATGCAACTCAATCAGTACGTCAATAACATTGAAGACAGCGCGAAAGAAAAGAACCTGAAAGAAGCACTGTCCGTTCCAAAAAGTATGGACGAAGCTGTAGCAAAAATAAATACACTTGCCGAGTATCTTACAGAACTCAAAACAAAGACCGATAACCCAAAAAGTATTCCGCGTGTAAATCAATCCTTTATGTTGTCGTACTTCTGGGAGCTACAAGCACCAGAGATTTACCCTGTATTTTTTGGTTCAGCAAAAAACGTACTAGAAAATCTAGGGTTTGATTTCAAGAGCCAAGAAACCGCAGGTGTTGAGTTCAAATACTTTGCAGAGATTTACATCGCTATCCGTTCATTGTTTGAGAAAACAAAAAACCTAAACGAGAAGCACCCTGTTTGGTATGTCGAACACGTACTTTGGAACCAGTTCAAAAAACAAAGTGTAAGTACGGGTGCTGATGTCGAAGTGGAAACTAAACGTGAAGCACCAAGTAAGATAAAAACAGCTCGGACACCTGATGAAAGCTGGATACCACCTATCATCGCCGACCTCGAAGCTCTTGCCCTAAATCAGGAGACAGAGTGGACGCAAAAAAGAGGGATAAAACCAGAGAAGGCGTTTGAAACAAAGCTCCGCTATTTGTTTACTATTTTGGGCTATAACGTAACTGAATTAGGACAAGGAAAAGGCAGAGAGCCCGACGGTATTGCGATCTCAACCGATGGACACGCTGGATACTATGCCATCATCTACGACGCAAAAGCACGAGAAAAGGACTACTCGATTGGTACAGGTGATAGAGAAATTACCGAGTACATAAAAAACAAACAACGCGAACTACAAAGACAGCGCGTTGATAAGGTGTCATTTTTGATTGTATCTTCCGAGTTCACAAACAGCCCGTCGCTGGAAAACTCTCTCAAAGACATCTATCGAGCAACACGCGTACCAGTTATTCTCGTGAAAGCGAAGGACTTGCTGGACATCGTAAACCGTAAGCTATCGAACGCCGACATCGACCACGCCCAGCTCGAAGACCTATTTCTCGAAACAGGTCTTCTAACGGCTGAAAAAATAGTCGATGTTCTCGGCTAAACTAAAATGACACTTGAAGATGTACGAATTGAATACAGAACATTGCGGATTGGCTTTTGTGTACGAAATAACAACATAGACGATGTAATAGTGGCGAGTAAGCTAAATACACTTCTGTGGGGTGGTGCATATAACCCAATAATTCCAGTAGGAGCACCCGACGAACTTGACCACCAACTAATGCGACTGTTTCAAGTAGATGTTCTCATTCCTATTTTTGAAAGCCAAGAAATAAAGGATTTTATCGAGAAATACAAATGGGCTCGCTTTCCTTTGTCGTATCACACCAATTCTATTTTTAGTGAAGATGCCTATCAGCGAGACAAAAAGGTCGTTACTGTACTTGATGTAAGTCAAATAATCCGCAAATTATGGGACAAGGATTTCAAGTTTATAAAAACTGGTAACAGTAACTGTGCCTTTCCAAAATGGAAACAATCTGACCCAGATAAGAACCTTTTTACTCTCATATTTGGTGAGTACCCAGACGAAAAACTACTTTTCAAATATGAAGAAAACTACAAAAAAGCACTTCGAGCTGTCGAAATAAAAATTGAAAAGGCAAAGTCAGTACCCGTAAAATTGGCAACCACAATTTCACCGATTGCACTTACTGAACACGAAATCAAACAGTATGGAGGTCGTCGAATTGAGGCCGGTATTTACGTTGGCGATAAAAATGATTTTCTCGACCTAGTAAACTTTTGGAATATACGGGCAAGCGGTAGTTATATCACCTTTCTGTCCAAGACTAACTCCAAGCGTTTTCTTCCTTATGTGAGGGCACATATTGGACGGATAACGAAACCTAGCAATTTTGACAAACGACCAGCTGTACACGTGTGGTTCAAGGGCGAGACCGAGGGAGATTTCAAAAAGGTTCAGACAATAATAAAACCGTTACAAAATAAAAACAGATTATTTGGAATGAGTAGTGTTTCTGGACACTCTTGGAATGGCTTGAACATTATTCCCAATTACAATGTTTTAGGTGAAGCAACGGCACTTGCAAGCGTTAGTGCAAAATATGGAAAACCCCGTATTGGATTTCAGCTCCTAAACAATCCTGTGCCAAAAGAACAAGAAAAATCGTTTCGCCACCAGTATTTTGTTATCTCTGTAAGACCGTCCGTCGGTGTTGATTTTTCAGAATACACAACCTCTTTACCTGTCTTACCTGACCTCAACGAGTGGTACGCCAGACAAATGGTTTTCGACCCTTTCAGTTTGAGGGTGGTAAAAACTCACCTAGGTAAGACCGTAGCTCTTATCACAGAAGCTGACACTGAAACAATAGAATTGAGCCCAATAAACAAGTTTGATGTAATAAAAAAGGTTTTTGAGCGTGCAGGTATAGTCGCTGAAAAAAGTGGTGCTGGCTTGATTGCGGAGCGACTAATAGCACTTATGGACGGTATAACTGGTTCATCGCGTATATTCAAAATCACTGGTGTAAGGAAGTTTATCGAAGAAACAAACCCTCTTCACCAAAAAACAAAATACGAAATAGTTGAAAAAATCCGCGATGACGATAGCTTCAAAAACTTTGAAAATGAGTTTGGTTTGAAAGGAAGAACTCCAATGACCACAGATGACGTTTTTGAAACTCTGATTGAGCGCAATCTAATACAGACAGGCATTGAAACACGTTGTCCAAAATGTGGCATCAAGACGTGGATAAACTTGAAAGAGGTAGACGAGTTTTATAACTGTGAATACTGCTATCAAAAAAGTAAGTTCATTGAGGTTGTAGAACCGATTGAAATAAAAAGCGGAGACGAGGTGAAGAAGGTTGACGGTACACGGTGGTCGTACCGATTGAGTGGGTTGCTTGGAAGACAGGATAAACAACAGGGCGCGATACCAGTTATACTCACCCTTCAACACTTATCTAATCGTCTGCACGCTGGGCATTCTGAAAATCTCTTTTCCACCGCGTTAGATTTGAAATTTACAGAGAATGGTAAACAGGAAAAAGCCGAGACAGATTTAGTCATTCTTGATTTGGCAGAAATAATGAGAAAAGACGACATAGAGATACTTATAGGTGAGTGTAAGACAGGACAGACCATTTCAAAGGAGCAAATCGAACGACTTGAAAAGGTCAAAGAACTTGTTGAAAAAAGCGGTATCAAGTGTCATCTAGTTTTTGTGAAAACAAAAAAAGGTTTTAGTACGAGTGAAATAAACCATTTCAAAAAGTTATATGCAAAGGGTACAAAACCGCTCTTGTTTACATCAAATGAGTTGGAGCATTGGTGGGACGAGTACAAGAACTTCAAAGTGAAAAAGCTAGATTTCAAACTTCCATTTGAACACCCGTTTACTTTCGGTGAGTTAGCGGAAAATTCTGCTTACGTCTACAATCTAGTCTGATTATATGAGCCACTTTTTCGACGTAAATCTATTTCAACAAATTGTAAGCGGACTGGTCGTACTGTTCGTGAGTATTTTACTTGGAAGCCGAACGACAAAAGGAGTAACCAACGGCAAGGGCTGGAAGGTTGTCGTCATCATTTCTTGGGTAATGATTTTAGGTGGCTTATACCTCGCTGGTATCAACGCACCAAATGGAGGTTGGAATAACCCATACGTCGGTATGGGTTGGTCTGTTGCTTTACTCGGTTTGTTACTAAAATACCTCGGTAAGTTTTTTCTCTGGTGGCATCACTAATTTTTCGTCTTCGATACCCACTCCATAGCTATCCAGCCAGCTTTGCCGATGTTATCTCCTTCAAGTATTCGAACCTTACGAGCCCCAACAGCACTGTCTGTAACGAGCACCTTTGTGCCTTTCGGTACGGCAAATCCTTTACCGCTCGTGAGAAACTCACCGATACCCATAGTGTCGTTCGCAATGTAGATTTTCGTTAGCTCTTTGTATCCAGCTTCCGTCAATGCAATCATCGCTTTCGGTGAAGGTGTGTTGATGTAACCCTCCTCACCGACAGATACTTTATCCGACACTACTGTTTTTGTTTCCGCGACCGCTTGCACTGGCTGTGGTGCAGTATTTGTTACGGGCGCAGGTGTCTTATCAAACAAACTTCCGATATAGCCGATGACGAAGAAAATCGCCAGACCATACAGAAACTTCTTTCGTTTGTAAAAAGGTTTTTTCTCTTGTTCCATAATGATTAGAAAATAAATACTAATCAACCACTCCGACAAAGTGATTGTCGTGGCAAGAGATTTTTGGCACACAAAAATCCTGCCACTAGGAGACCAGCTTGCGCCAATCCTATACAGGTTTCCCCATATAACGCGATGAACGCCCTAATGACAGGGTTTTTATGTTCATCGCGTTTTAGCGACCATACCTTACAGAAAATCCACAAGGGTTAGGTCTCCAACTTATTCAGTTGTAAATACATTTTATCAAAATCACCACCTATTTTCAATGGCAAAAATTACAAGAAATCGAACACGACGTACGGCAAGTTGAATGTCTTGTAATTAGAGTTATGAGACATAGAAAACTACTTTTGCTAGAATTGAGTGATGAAGAAATTGTCAGACGATGACATCAAACAATTAGCTGGCTTCTTCGACCTGTTGATGAAGTGCGACGTACGCAACAGAAAAGAAGGCAAGTATGTAAACAACAATATGCCTCCACACCTCAAACCAACAACAACCGAAGCCCTTACACTGCCGTCAGGTAAAGTCATTGAAGTACCAAAATGCGTGGTGAGCTTTGATGTATGGAAAGGTAAACCGCTACAAGATACCTACGGCAACAAACAGGTGCTTGATTACAAAGGTGCGCCACTCTTTGCCGAGCTTCTCGTGCGTGCGATGTTCAAAGAAAATAACTGGGACGGTGTCTGGGTAGACAGCTATCGCAAATGTTTTCGTACGAAGATGCCTGAAAAAGTAAAAGAGGTTATCGAGTTGCCAGAACAACCAAAGCAGATCTACGACAAGATAGTCGAGACGACAGGGTTCAGAGGTTGCTGGGACGTATTTCTTTGGAATGACAGCGACGTGCTCTTTGTAGAGT
>CAIMFR010000046.1 GCA_903840375.1 Candidatus Adlerbacteria bacterium | reverse complement strand
GAAAACCGTAGAAACTTACGGTGAGTGTTCATGGCAAAAAATAATATTGTGGGGTTTTTAACCACATAAATAAATAATACTGAGATTATATCATCTCTCTCTTATGAGAGTTCTCACTTATGAACATGCAATAAGCCGCACCAGAAATTGATGCGGCTTATTGCAATACTATTTTTGCGAGACTACTTCCTTGAAGCGACAATGATGGCTGCAACATTCGGCGGGACTATTTCGTAGTGGTCGAATTCCATGGTGAATGATGCACGGCCTTCGGTCATCGAGCGGAGTTGTGTGGTGTAACCGAACATTTCTGAAAGCGGCACCTTTGCCTTAACAGCGCGCGCAAGCCCACGCTCTTCCATACCTTCTATCGCGCCACGTTTGCCGGAAAGTGAGCCGGTGATGTCACCCATGAACTTCTCAGGCACGACAACCTCTACCTTCATGATAGGTTCGAGAATAACAGGTTTTGCCGCGCGCGCAGCGTCTTGGAAGCCCATCGACGCAGCGATCTTGAATGCAATTTCGGACGAGTCGACATCATGGTATGAGCCATCGTATAGCTCGCAGGAAATATCTACCAATCGGAAACCGGCGACAATGCCGCGCTCCATCGCCTCGCGAACCCCCTTCTCCACCGCCGGGATGAACTCTTGCGGGACGACGCCGCCCTTGATGTTGTTGATGAACTCAAAGTGGTCTTCGCGCGTCGTGTTCTTGGAAATCTTTTTGTCCGGATTGATCGGCTCGAGCGGCTTGAGACGCAGACGCACATGGCCGTACTGGCCGCGACCGCCTGTCTGCTTGATATACTTCCCTTCCGCCTCTGACTCTTTGGTGATAGTTTCGCGGTAAGCAACCTGTGGCTTGCCTACATTCGCCTGAACACCGAACTCACGCTTCATACGGTCAACAAGGATCTCGAGGTGCAGCTCACCCATGCCGGAGATAAGCGTCTCCATTGTCTCGGAGTCGGACGTAACTTTGAACGTAGGATCTTCGTCGGATAATTTCTTGAGTGCGATACCCATTTTCTCCTGGTCGGCCTTTGTCTTCGGTTCAATACGCAGCGAGATGACCGGCTCAGGGAATTTGATCTGCTCGAGCACGATAGGATTATTTTCATCACACAGCGTGTGCGAAGTCTTCGCACCTTTGAGGCCGACGGCAGCGGCAATCTCTCCCGCGTACACGGTCGCGACTTCTTCGCGCTGGTCTGCCTGGAGTCGCACGATGCGACCCAAGCGTTCTTTCTCACCGGTCGTAGAATTGTAAATATATGAACCGGCGCTGATCGAGCCGGAGTAGACGCGGAAGAATGTGAGCTGCCCGACGAACGGGTCCGCCTGAAGTTTGAAAGCAAGTGCGCAGAAAGGCTCTTCGTCGGACGCATGGCGCACTATGTCCTCGCCTGTTCGAGGATCAATGCCGTGTTCCGGCGGAACATCGAGCGGGCTCGGGAGATAGTCAACAACGGCGTCGAGCATTATCTGAACGCCCTTGTTCTTGAGTGCGGAACCGGTGTACACAGGGAAGATGTCGTTCGCGATGATGGCTTTACGGAGCACAGCCTTGAGCTGCTCGGTGGTCGGCTCAACTCCGTCAAGATATGAGGTCATCAGAGCATCATCATGCTCGACTATTTTCTCTATCATCTCCGCGCGATACATGTTTGCATCGGACTTGTGATTTTCGGGAATTTCAATCTCGACAACGTTCATACCCATCTCGCCCTCGAAGTGGTACGCCTTCATTTTCATCAGGTCGATGACACCCTCGAAGTTTTCCTCCGCACCTATCGGCAGCTGCATACGAACGGCATTCTTGGACAATCGGTCGAGAATGCTCTGGAAAGATTTTTCAAAAGATGCACCCATGCGGTCCATCTTGTTGATAAAACAAATACGCGGCACCTTCGCCTCGTCGGCATAGCGCCAGTTGGTCTCGGATTGCGGCTCAACACCTGCGACACCGTCAAACACACACACTGCGCCGTCGAGCACATGCATCGAGCGCTTCACCTCCGCGGTGAAGTCGATATGCCCCGGCGTGTCGATGATGTTGAAACGGTAGAGATTTTCCTTCGCTTTCGGCTGGTCGGTCTTGTTCCAGAAACAAGTGATAGCGGCGGCGGTAATGGTGATGCCGCGTTCGCGCTCCTGCTCCATCCAGTCAGTGACCGTCTCGCCCTCGTGCACCTCGCCTATCTTGTGCGTCATGCCGGTATAGTAGAGAACGCGTTCAGACGTGGTCGTCTTGCCTGCGTCGATATGCGCGATGATGCCGAAGTTGCGAACCCTTTCGAGTGGATAATCTCTCATAAAATAATTTTTTGGATAAAAGAAAACGCCCAAATAGCGTATAAGCAGAATACCAGAAACTATGAAAAGCACAACCCGCTTCCTTTTTATTACAACGCCTGAAATTCCTCGACCGTCATACATGCTTGGTGCACGACAATGTTATATAACGTCCCAATTGGAATATCTTTTGAGCTGTGCATCGGTACGGTAACCACCTTGTCTTCTTTCTTGAGAAAGAGGTGGCTTCCGCATATCCGAGCGCGGCTTCGCGAATATTCGCTTCTGCTTCGGCAAATGTTTCTCCAAATGAAGAGAGATGATTCAACTCCGGAATGGAAGCCAGCACATGTCCGGTGTCTTTGTCCACCTCATATTCTATTTTGTAAGCAAACTCTTTTGACATATTCGTATAATACCGCAAACCTATATTGCGGCAATAATTCCGCACATTCTTTATTTTCCTTCACCAAGGATCTTCATGATGCAATGCCCCACTTTTTCCGGGTCGTGGCGAATTAGGTTGTGTTGCAAACCAACTGTGCTCAACACATCTTCATACACCACAGTATGTGCGAGCTTGCGCAGGCGGGCAAGTGTTTTCTCACCAACATCGATCGGCGTCGCCTTTTCCGTTTTGCTATAAAAATCGAGGATCGCATCGGGGATTTTCGCATAATTGACCAGCACCGTATCAAGTTTATTATGCCCGATGCCGTACTTGAGCAGTGTCTCTGCAAAATCGGCGGCTGTGTAGTCGCGCGTCTCCGCCCATTTTGTCATGAGATTAACAACATACACGATGCGCGCCTTCGACTGCGCAAGTGCGTCCGCCATGCCCTCGACTAGCAAGTTGGGCACGAGCGACGTGTACAGATCGCCCGGCCCGATGACTATCATGTCCGCATTTATGATCACCTCCGCGGCCTCGCGACAAATGAACGCCTTCGGTTCAAGCCACACCTTTTTCAAAGTGCGTTCATCACCAACGTCTCTCGTATCTATCCTACCCTCGCCACGGAGCATTGTTCCGTCGGACAATTCGCCTATTAAATGAACAATGTCGGTCGTGACGGGCAAAACTCTGCCGTTGATCTGCAGTATTTTACCGACGGCGTCGATGCCGGCAACAGCTCCCCACCGTTGTTCGGCAGCGAGCAAGATCAAGTTGCCGAGGTTGTGGTTGGTGATTCGCGGAGTTGTAGAACCGTCGCCCTCGAATCGGTGTTCGAGCAGCTCACACATCTCGTCGTTTTGAGATAAAGCAGCCAAACATCGGCGAATGTCGCCCGATGGTAGCGCGTCGCCAAATTCATCACGAATGAGCCCGGTACTGCCTCCACTGTCGGATGCGGAACAAACCGCAGCAAGCGCGACCGGATAGCGGCGCAGACCTCGAAGAACCACCGATCCGTTGCCGCCACTGATAGTGACGATACGCCGATTTATTATTTATTATTTTACTCATGCTCACTATAAGAAAACATCAATAACGGGCAAAAAGTTGCCCGTTAAAAGCGTATGTAGGAAAATTACCAGGCGAAGTGAGCGAAGGCTTTGTTGGATTCTGCCATCCTGAGCGTGTCGTCGCGTTTCTTTATTGCCGGACCTTCGTTGTTTGAAGCAGCGATGAGCTCCTCGGCGAGGCGATTTGCCATCGGCATACCTTTGCGGGCTCGCGCTGCAGTGAGAATCCAGCGGAATGCGAGCGCTTGCTTGCGCTCCGGGCGAACTTCGCGCGGAACTTGATAGTTTGCACCACCGACACGGCGTGAGCGGATCTCCATTGCCGGGCCGACATTGCGGATAGCGGTCTCGAAAAGCTCAACAGGGCTCTCAACTTTCGTCTTTTCTTTTATTGCATCAAAGGCATCGTACACGACCGCGCGAGCAGTGCTCTTCTTGCCGTCCCACATGACGGAGTTTATGAATTTTTCAACACGAGCCGAGCCGTATTTAATATCCGGTGAAACAACGTGTGGGTTTTTGATAGGTCTACGCATAAATAAATGTTATTTCTTCTTAGCTACTGCGCCCGGCTTCTGACGTTTAACGCCGTAACGGCTGCGTGAAACATTGCGCTTGGCGACACCTGCGGCATCGAGGCGACCGCGCACCACCTGGTAACGGACGTTGATGTCCTTCACACGACCTGCGCGCACCACGACGACCGAGTGCTCCTGCAAGTTGTGACCCTCGCCCGGGATGTATGCCGTTATTTCCTGACCGTTGGTGAGGCGAACGCGGGCGATCTTACGGACTGCGGAGTTAGGTTTGCGAGGTGTGGTTGTCGTCACCTTCGTACAAACACCGCGTTTGAACGGCGATGGGTAGAAAACAGGACGGTTCTTGAGCACGTTAAAACCGCGCATAAGCGCAGGCGACTTAGACTTGGTCTTCAATTGTGTGCGTCCTTTGCGGACAAGCTGACTGATTCGTGCCATGTGGATAGTGTAGAGTAAAGAAAACTCCATACGGAGTCGTTTGCCACTGTACTATAGCAGCCGCAAAAACGCAAACTTTATGCGGTGACGATGCCCGTTACGAGCCGGAACAGAGCCCAGATGACCCCATAGAACATCGGCGAAAGTATCGAGAAGATGATGAGAATTAAAATAGTCCCGGAGAAAATACCGAGACGCTCGAAGTTGGCGCGGAAGAGATTGTACGAATGGGCCGCACCGTGCGGTAAGATACCGGACAGAACCTTTGATCCGTCGAGTGGCGGGATCGGTATGAGATTGAACACAGCCAACAAAATGTTCATGAACACGATCGAGGAGAAAACATTGAGCATCGGATCGCTCAGTCCTGTACCTATAAAACGTATCGCCAAGCCGAATAGCACAGCAAGTGCGATGTTTGCGGCAGGCCCTGCACCTGCCACGAGCGCCTCGCCGTACTTCCCGCGCAAATTGTACGGATTATATGGAACAGGTTTGGCATACCCGATAATGATCGATGAACCTGCAAGTGCGAGCAGTACTGGCATAATAATAGAACCGATAGGGTCTATGTGAACGAGCGGGTTAAGCGTGAGCCGCCCTGCGAGGCGCGCCGTCGGGTCGCCAAGCGCGTTTGCCGCGTAGCCATGCGCCAGCTCATGGATAATGACAGATATAATGAGAATACAGAGCGAAATGATGATGTCGATTTGCATATTCGTGGAATGATGATACCATAAGTTCGTCCAAAATACTTTTATGGCAAAGATATGTCCAATAACAAATAAGCGCTCGAAGGTTGCCGGCGGTTACAGCAACCGCATCCGCGCTACGAAATTCAACCCGACCGGCAAGGTTCGTAAGCATGTAAACCTACAAAAGAAGCGCGTTTTCGTGCCGGAGCTGAATAAAACTGTCGTTATCACCGTCTCAACACAGGGCCTCAAGACGATAGCCAAGAACGGCGCATACAAAACGCTCAAGAAAGCAGGGCTTATCTAAAATTTCATAGCTGCATTTCTTTTCGTGCGATATACTATACGGGATCATCTATCCCGTATTTTTATTACTTCACTAGATTTTTTATGGAAAGGGTAACATTCAAAATACAACAAAAGAAAGAACGACCGAAACAGGACACTACGCAAGATGTAGGACAGATCACAACAGAAATAGAACGACTGAATAGAAAACTCGATGCAATAGACCGACAAACATATAAGAATGAACGAGATCTTGCACGTCAGGTCGAATACAAAGAGGAAATTGCCGGATTGCGAAAGCAACTTCGAACCAACAATCGTGGATATGCTACGTTCACAGAAGTGCCGATAGCAACAACACTAGAAGCAGTGGAGAAACCGCTGCAAATAACGGATGCACGTCGTACGGAGATAGAAGCAGATACAGAATCCACCACGAATGTCAGTCTCACGAAAGAAGAGATCAATGCACTCCTTAGACCTGAAGAACCAATAGAGAAGATAACGACAAATGAAACAATAACGCCGCATTTGAATCTGGACCAGACTCCACAACCTAAAGAAAATGAAACGGTAAAGGTAGGAAAACCATTCGAGAATGTTAAGGCAGAAGCAATCACTGAGGTTGAAACTAAAAATATAGAGCAGACACTGCAAGATGCGCGCAGTTATTTGCAAAAAATGGAGGAACGCAAAGCGAACGGTACGATCACACCGCAAGACGAAGCTCGCGTACGTCAATTAAGAGATCAAATATCGCTTTTACGTGGGACACGAGTAGAAAAGATTGCCGAGCCCGCAGAGTCTCCCATCGACATCGGGGAAAATATACAACAGTCAACTGTCGCAGAACTAGAAAAAGAACGTCTGGATAAACTGTCTGCCGGCATTGAAAAATTTGAAGCAGATGGACTTGCTCACAAGCAGGGAGAGCTGTCACCGGAAACAAAAGAAACGATGGTGGAGAAAATACGAGCTGCGGTGAAGGCCGGAGAAGCTGCTCAGACAAATACAGAACAGGCCACACAGCCGAAACCGCAAAGCATGGAGGAAGAGGTGCTTCGGCGCAGGGAGGACATAGAATATACATCTCGATCGGAAGAAAAAAATGCTCTGATGGAAAAAGTACGCATGGCGGTGGCAAAGGCCGGTGAAACGATGCGAACAAAGACCGAGGCGTCTGCATCGCCGGAAAATCTCGCATGGATCAAGGGCGTATACGAAAAGTACAACAAGTTAAAGTGGTATAAAAAAGTTGGCATCGGTTTGGGATTGTCCGCAGTTGGCGCTAGTGCAAGTTTGGCAGGCGGATATGCTACAGCATTGGGCGCTTTCTTGTACGGAACTGCCGCTACAGGCGGGTTCATCATGCGAGGCCTTGGTGGCTATGCGCTCTTGGATGCGGCAGCAGGAAAAAAGGTCAGAGCTATGGAAGACGAACACAAACGCATGGCTGCTCGCGGTAAAATGATCGGTGCAGCAGCGATCTATTCGATTTTAGTGCCGCAACTTTTCTCCGCAGTCGATGAGGGATTAGGCATCACAGAAAAACTCGGCAGAGGAGCTGCCTGGATCGGCGAACACATCTTCGGTAAGACCGCAGAAACTGCGGCAGTTACAGTACCAATGCCGGGCGTGGCACACGCCGTACCTCCCGCAGCACCGGAAGCCGCAGCTATAGGCAAAGCAGCGCTCCACGCACCGACTGCCCCGCCACCACTGGAAGATGAAGATGTACTCGCCCACCCATTCGGCCACAACGCCCCACCGGTGAAACCTCATATTGTTCACGCAATCCCGAAACCAAAAGCTCCGGCGTGGATGCCAAAGTACATGACGGACACCTATAAAAATCCTGCCGGCATACACCAACCACAAGACCAGTTCACAACACACATGCCTTCCATTCCTAGTACGCCGGGGCAATACGTCGGACCAGGACAGATCGTTCACCCTGGGCCGCCGGCACCTCCGGGGCAACTTGTCGGACTCGGTGGTGGAACATATATGCAAGGCGAGCAACCGGGTATTCCCGGGGCGACGGGTACTATCCCATTGGGTAATGGCAATATAGCTCGGGTAAACGTTAACATTCTTCCTGGTATACATAAATTTTTTTCACATGTCCCAACACCTGAACATATTGCAAGTGCGACGACCGGCATCGACACATGGACATCAACAACATCTACAAATGAGCAGCCTATGCCTGGACTTGTAAATCGTCCAAGTGTGTTTTCAGCAGCACCCGAAAGTTCTTATGCGCCCGGAGTGGTTCAGAAAGCCGATGTTCCTCCTCTGCAATCTTAAACGTAAACAATTATATGAACCCAACATCACCGATCGATGAAAAAGTTTTGAAGCAGGAGATCTTTACTGCGCTCGGAGCGGCGAACTTGCCGCAGGAAATGCAGGAAGAGGTACTCGCTGTGGCGACCGGTCCGATCATCCAAGCGGTCACGCTCGCGATACTCATGAAATTGCCGGTCGGCGACGTACAAGAAAAATTCAAAGCGGCGTTCGACAAGGGCGATTCGGAGACTGTGCAGCGAATAATGGCTGACAACATTCCTGATGCGGACAAATTTATCACTGAAGAAATACAGAAAGCATCGGCAGAGTTCCGCACCTTGTTCGAGTCAGAGATGAAATAACACTACTGCACGCGCACAAATTTTTCTCCGTCGGATCGAAATACAATCGTGCTGTCTTTGTCCGTGCGCAGAACCGGAATATTTTGCAATGCAAATGTGTCGAGTGTCTCTTGGTTAGGGTGGCCGTATTTATTATTCGCACCGACAGATATGAGCGCAACGCTCGGGTGTACTGCGGCAATAAATGCCGAGCCACTGCATGACTTCGACCCATGGTGGCACACTTTCAACAGTGTACTTTGCAGTCCCGCACCGTCGAGCGCGATGAGTTTTTGTTCCACATCCTTCGGCGAGTCAGCAGTGAGCATGACCGATGTGTTTCCATACACGAGGCGCGCGACTATCACCCCTTCGTTATCTTTTGCCTCGGGTATCCGCGACACATCACTGTTTGGATAGAGAATGTCGAGCTGCGCGCCGCCGCCGAGATCTATCGTCATGCCACGCCGCGCGATGTACCGCGACACTTTTTCGCTCGTCAATTCCCCTTCGAGTGCGTCAGTCGTCGCGTTATGTTTGATGATGCCAGGTTCGATAAATGCGCCAACATGATAGCGCGCGAGCACGTCGACCAGCCCCGCGATGTGGTCGGAGTCTGGATGCGACTCGATGACTGCGTCGACGGAATGACTGAAAAGCGGCATCACCTTCGACAATTCCCGCAGCACGGAGCTGTCCGGCCCGCCGTCGAGCAGCACTCGCAGCCCAGTCGGCGACTCAATATATATTGAGTCGCCTTGACCGATATTTAACACAGCAACCGTCAAAACTCCGCGCGGCGTCTCCGCCAAAACGGCGACCCACACACCGGCACAAAAAAGAAACAGCGTTCCGACAATGGCGAATCCGACCGTGCGTTTGGACAGATTTCGAAACTGCATGATTTGTAGAGTACAAATAGTCGCACCTTTCTGCAAAATTCACACTATCCACTAATTTCGCATATGCGAAATTAGTGGATACTTTATATGCTTTCATCACTCGTTAATTTGCAAATCTACTAGTTCTCTTGTACAGTGTCTACCAATAAAGGAACGAGTGTCTTTTATTAACAAACGCGCGCGGAAGTAACCTTCATCGATTATAGGGTTTCGTAAACCCATAATATTGAAAACTCCGTCGTACAAACCAATATATGGCAACAAAGAAAACCGAATCCGAGGTCATCGATACCACTGTAAAAACAGGCGAAAATCCTGTTGTTTCCGTCATGTCCGCGTTCGCAGACCAGACGAAAGAACCGCCGAAACCGGGAGATATTATCGAGGGTCCGGTTATCGCTCTCGATCGCGCGAAACTCTACGTCGACCTGCCGCCGTTCGGCACCGGCGTTATTTATGGACGCGAATACATGAACGCGCGCGAGGTCATCAAGCGCACCAACATCGGTGACATCATCGCGGCAAAAGTTATTGCGACAGACACGAAAGACGGCTACATCGAGCTTTCTCTCAAGGAGGCGCGCCAGGCTATCATCTGGGCCGAGGCCGAAGATGCGGTTAAAAACAACACTCAATTCGAACTTCCGGTGAAGGAGGCAAACAAGGGCGGCCTTATTCTCGAATGGCAAGGCATCGCGGGCTTCCTTCCTGCTTCGCAGCTCAAGGCAGAACACTATCCTCGCGTTACCGACGGCGATAAGGACAAGATCCTCGACGAACTCCGCAAGCTTGTCGGCCAGAAGATTCCCGTCATGCTTATTTCCGCAACGCCGAAGGAGGGCAAGCTTATTTTCTCTGAAAAGGGCGGCGAGGATAAGGTGAAGACGCAGATCATCGAGCACTATCAGGTTGGCGACGCAGTAGAGGGCGAAGTGACAGGCATGGTTGATTTCGGCGTATTCGTCAAACTCGAGGAGGGTCTCGAGGGCTTGGTGCACATCTCTGAAATAGACTGGGGACTCGTTGATGATCCTCGACATTTCTTCAAAGTCGGCGACAAAGTGAAGGTGAAGATAATCGATATCAAAGACGGCAAGGTTTCGCTTTCCATCAAGGCGCTCAAGAGCAACCCATGGACAGAAGCCGCTGAAAAATATCACAAAGGAGACAAAGTCGAGGGTGTCGTCATCAAGTTCAATAAACACGGCGCGCTCGCGTCTATCGAGGAAGGCATCGCGGGCCTCGTGCACGTATCGGAATTCGGCAGTGAGGAAAAACTTCGCGCAAATCTCGAGCTCGGCAAGCGCTATCCGTTCACCATCACCCTCTTCGATCCAAAAGAAATGCGCATGGCACTCGCCTACGCCGGTGTGAAGAAATAATCATCGGTACTTGCATATTTCCGAGTAGTGTGGTAAACACAGGAGTGGCCTCACCGTTGCGTGAGAAGTTCTTAACAGAGAGGTTTTTGTCATGACCGAGATTACTGTGCCTTTTGAAGACCTATCGCCGAAGCATCCCGCGCCAAAACCCATCGAAAAAACCCACATAGGACTTCTCGGCGGTTATGCTGCCATGAACAGACCGGAGGGTGGCGGTGTTTGGCTCCTACACAATCAAGAAACAGGGAAGCTGGAAAGTCTCAAACAGACCGGCAAATGATCCTGAACACGAAACTTCTGTTACTCCGACCTCATTCTTGAGGTCGGTTTTTTTATCGAGAATTTATTTCCGTCATCGCTTTTCCGCGACCTTCTTTAATGAGAAGTTCGATCGCATCGTGAACCGTCTCGCGCACCTTTTTTAATTTTTCTTTTTCTGCTGGGCTGAATGTGCCGAGGACGAAGTCGACGACCTTTTCACTGTCCGGTTTGCGTGGCTTCCCCGCCGGCGTTGCCGGTGATATGCCGATGCGGATTCGTACGAAATCTTGCGTCTTGAGCGCCGTCTGTATAGAAGCAATACCGCGATGTCCACCTGCCCCGCTGCCAAACGAGATGCGCACCGCGCCGATCGGCAAGTCGAGTTCATCTTGCAAGACGATCAATTGCTCGGCGGCTTTTTTTGATTTGATGAGCGATGCAAGCGCACTGCCAGAATCGTTCATGTAGGTATCCGGCAAAACCACCACGGCTTTTTTGCCGAACAATTCCCCCTTCGCAACCTCGGCGCAAAGTTTTTTATCCTGTTTCCAGACATCCATTCCCTCTTTCTCCGCGATCGCACGCGCAATATCACGTCCGACATTGTGCCGACTCCCGACATATTCCGATCCGGGGTTTCCAAGCCCTGCGATTATCCAGTTCATGCGTAAAAGAATAGCATAAATTAAATAAATTTTTATTGCACAAATATTTTTTCCGTTTCCAACTGCTCATGCTCTTGCTTTGCTCACGCAAGCCACTACAATATGTGCATGGATGAAGAGCGTCATGATAATTTTTTCATCGAGCTCCTCAAGTTTGCTTTCATCGCGTTCGTAATAGTCGTGCCGGTGCGCATGTTCGTCGCGCAGCCGTTCTTTGTCTCCGGACAATCGATGGTTCCGACATTTCAAGACAAACAATATCTCATCGTCGACGAATTCACCTATCACTTCTCCAACCCGAAGCGCGGCGACGTTATCATTTTCCGTTACCCGAAGGATACGTCACTTTTCTTTATCAAACGCATCATTGGTTTGCCGGGCGAAACTGTCGATATCTCTGATGCCGGTGTCACCGTCACCAAAACTGACGGAAAAAAGATTACGCTCGACGAGTCCTACGTGGTCAACCACGGCAACGGAAATGTAACGTACATTCTCAACAACGACCAATACTTCGTCATGGGCGACAACAGGCCGGAAAGCTCCGACTCACGCGTCTGGGGTCCGGTACCTCGTGAAAATATAGTCGGCCATGCATTCGTTCGCCTATTGCCGCTCAACACCATTGGACTTTTCCCGGGCTCGGCGACTGAACCACAATAGCGATCATGGACACTTCCACAATGACTGGACCTACCACATTTATCCAGCACGCCGCGAATGTCGCATCATCATACGGCTTCCGACCGCTGCGCGAGTTTGAACGCGCACTGCCGGATATGGAACGTACGAATAACGCCCATTCATTTGAAAATACCGCACAGACTTGTTTTGCCTGCGCGAGAAACGCCGAGCCTGCACTTGGATTCTATGCCACACCGACACCAACAAATGTACCAAGACCTCACGATACGCGCGATACCGGCGAATTCGGTTTGCATATTGCAGGTTCGCCGGAAAGCATGAGCGAGGCCCTTTTGCTTAAAACCTTGGCGACTATCGTCACCGAATGGGGCTGCCCTATCGTGCGCGCACGCGTTAACACACTCGGCGACCGCGACTCCAGACTGCGTTTCGAACGCGAGCTGACCGTCTACCTGCGCCGCCATGCACGTGAACTTGATGACAACTGCCGCGCCACGATAACTGCAAATCCACTTGCCGTATATTCATGCACTAATGCTCAGTGTCGCGCCATTATCGCCGACGCGCCACGCGCAATACATTTCCTTTCAGAAAAAAGCCGAGTTCATTTCCGTGATGTGCTAGAAAAAATAGAGCGCCTAGACATCCCATACGAGCTGGATCACACACTGGTCGACCACGAACGTCAGCCTCGCACAATTTTTGCACTCGATCTCGCACAGGAAGACCCGACCATTATCGGATGCGCGTGCGGACGGTACGATGAATATGTACGAAAGCTTGCCAACAGGCGCGACGGATACGCCGTACACGCAAGCATCTTCTTCCATAAAAAAAACGCGCGCGGAACTCGCTTCACCTTCCCTGCGACTGCGATGCCAAAAATATATTTCGTACAGCTCGGAGCGCGCGCAAGACTCCAAAGTCTTGCCGTAGCAGACATGTTGCGCCATGCGAACGTACGTGTAGCGCAATCATTTGATGCAGGATGCTTGAGCGTACAACTCGCCCGAGCACGAGAATTAAACGTGCCGAACTTACTCATCATCGGACAGCGCGAGGCGCTCGACGGCACAATAACTGTCCGCTCAATGGCAGACGGCTCACAGACCAACATCCCGCTCGCCAAGTTCCCAAGATTCTTAAAAACCATGCATGTGTGAGACACATTGTGGCACGACACACCGTGTGCTACGGTTCTCTGTAGAACGTAGACACGTAGGGTGAATGGAGCACGGACATGAATGATCAAGAGAATAGTTCCAATCTATGGGAAGCCGCACGTGGTGGCGATGACGATGAGAGTAACTACGCAATATCAGTACTCATCGTATCAGCCAATCACGCCAACAGCTTTGTTTTTTGGGAAAAGCTTACAAATTTGCTTGTGGCAAGCCAGCAGGTGAATGCGGCGAACCTTGCAGACTTTATTGAAAACTGTCCATACAACCATCTGAACAACAAGCTGCGCAAAAGGTTCGATGAGATGACAGGAGGAAAAGTTGTGTCCTTTGCCGATTTCAAGAAAAAGAAGAAGAAATGACGGAAATGCAATATATGAGACCGGCCCGAAACATAAGATCGGGCCATTATTTTTTTGCTTGCAAGGCAATTTAGACTGTGCTACCTTGGTAGGTAATGACTGTGCTCGGCCTATTGCCGTATATACAAATATTCTTGGCGATCTTACTCATCGCCTCCGTTTTACTACAGCAAACCGGTGCATCGCTCGGCGGAGCGTTCGGCGGAGACAACTTCAGCGCGTCATATCACACTCGTCGCGGTTCAGAAAAATACCTGTTCTACATAACCCTCATTGTCGGCATATTGTTCGCCGCAGCGTCTTTCGCAGCTCTCATCATCAAATAATACCGTTCCCTCACTTACTATCCTCCCCATCTTTATGCGCGATTTTTTACGTGCCGCCCGACAATTCGTTCGTGTACCGATGATCCGAAAGGCAGAGGATGTCTATGCCTCGCTTTCTGCCGGCGGCCGTATACTATTCCTTTCCCTTGCGGGTGTACTCGTGGCAAGCGCGGTCGCACTCCTTTTTATACTCAATGCACAATTACTGGTAAAAGTGCCGGCGCACGGCGGCACGCTTTCCGAAGGGATCATCGGCACTCCGCGTTTTATCAATCCAATACTTGCGCTTTCCGACTCTGATCGCGATATCTCACATCTTGTATACTCCGGACTCTTGCGTACGACGGAAAATGGTCAATATATTCCCGACCTTGCAGAGTCATATTCTGTATCACCGGACGGAAAGACCTACACGGCAACACTTCGTAAGAACGTAACATTCCAAGACGGCTCGCCGGTCACCGCGGATGACATTGTGTTCACAATACAAAAGATCCAAGACCCTGCTATAAAAAGCCCGATGCGTGCCAACTGGAGCGGCGTGACGGTACAAAAGATAGACGATCGCACGGTACAGTTCACACTCAACCAAGCCTACGCACCGTTCATCGAAAATCTCACACTCGGCATCGTGCCGAAACATTTATGGCAAAATGTCAGCAATGACGAAATGTCGTTCAGTGAGCTCAATACCTCGCCGGTCGGTTCCGGACCGTTTCGCATCAATTCTATCTCTCATACGTCTGCGGGGATTCCTTCATCGTACGATCTTGTGTCGTTTGACAACTATGCGCTCGGAGCGCCGTACCTCGACCATATAACACTGCACTTCTATCAAAATGAGGATGACCTATTGAACGGGTTGAAAGGTGGCAGCATCGAAGCGGCCAGCGGCGTTTCTCCGGCAGCACTCACAGGATTGAAGGGGTTCACCATCGACAAATCATCACTCAACCGAGTATTCGGCGTATTTTTCAATCAGAACCAATCGGAAACATTGCGCGACAGCGCTGTGCGCAACGCCCTACAAACAGCGATCGATCGCGACACGTTGATACAGCAGGCGCTTGGTGGCTACGGCACGGCGCTTAGCGGCCCAATACCGCCGGGCTTGATAAACACGCAGGAATCGCAAACACAGTCCGCGACAGCAACATCATCGACGGACCGAATAGCCGCGGCACGCGCCATTCTAACCAAGGCGGGATGGAAGCTCGGACAAGACGGTTTTTTTGCAAAGACTGTAAAAACAGGAAAGAAAACTGCTACGACAACACTTTCATTTTCACTCGCGACCGGCAATGTGCCGGAGCTCCGTGCCGCCGCGGAATATCTGCGCAGCACGTGGGCGCAAGTCGGAGTGCAAGTGACGGTACAAGTCTACGACCAAGGCGATCTCTCACAAAACGTCATCCGCCCGCGCAAATATGACGCACTTCTCTTCGGCGAGGTGATAGGTCGTGAGCTCGACCTGTTCGCATTCTGGCATTCCTCGCAGCGCACCGACCCTGGGCTCAACATCGCGATGTACGCCAACACAACGGTAGACACCATCCTCACCAAGCTGCGCCAGACACAGGACGACAACCAGCGCGAGCAGCTGTACGGCAAGTTCGAGGCAGAGTTACAGAAAGATGTCCCGGCTATATTTCTCTATGCGCCGGATTTCGTGTATATTGTACCAAACGACTTACAGGGGCTAGACCTCAATTTCATTGAGACTCCAAGCGACCGATTTGCGAACGTGTACCAGTGGCATCGTGAGACTGACGAAGTGTGGCCGGTGTTCGTGCGCTAATTTTATTGTCAACAATTATTAAGTTCGAGTAATTATAGTTCCCATTATTTATGGATCAGCAACGAAGACCGTTCAACTCCAGTGCTCCGCACACTCCGCGTCCTGCAACAGACGTAGGTGTGGGAGGACCGCGCCCTGGCACATCATCCCCATCAGCAGCACGAAAACCTTTCGGACCCCGTCCATCGTCGTCCCGACCAGGAGGCTCGCGACCCGCAGGAGCGGGCCGCACAGGCGGACCACGTGGACCACTCTCACGCAGAGGAGGACGCAGCGCAGGCCCACGACCCTATCAGGTGCATCCGCCTCGCAAACCTCTCGCAGCACCGCACGAGATGACGACAGGCCCGTCATCCGTAGAATTTGCCGGAGGAAAGACAGAAGAAAAGCCGGTCCCGCCGCTTGCCGCCGGCAATATACGCATCATTCCGCTCGGCGGAGTCGAAGAAATCGGTCGCAACATGACGGCGATCGAGTTCGGTGACGACATCATCATCGTTGACTGCGGTTTCCAATTTCGCGACGATGAAACGCCTGGCATCGACTACATTCTCCCGAACACAAAATATCTTGAAGATCGCGTACAAAAGATCCGCGGCATGTTCATCACGCACGGACACCTCGACCATATCGGCGGTATCCCCTACGTCATCGACCGCATCGGCTATCCGCCGATCTACACGCGAGAGCTGACTGCGGTGATGATCAAAAAGCGCCAGGAGGAGTTCCCACACCTGAAACCGCTCGAGATACATGAGGTTAAAAATGAAGACACGATCCGCGCGGGCAACTTGCGCGTACGGTTCTTCGCTGTGTCGCACACTATCCCCGACTCGATGGGCGTAATCATCGAGACGCCATACGGCATGCTCGTATTCACCGGAGACCTACGTCTCGACCACATCAACGGAGTGCCGACGGAGAAAGAAGAAAAGGAGTTCGCTTTCTTTGCCGATAAAAAAGTTCTATTCCTCGCCGCCGACTCCACCAATGTCGAGAAGCCCGGCTTCTCTCTCGCCGAACGAATCGTACAGAAAAATCTCGACGACATAATCACCAACACAAACAGCCGCCTTATCATAGGCACATTCTCTTCGCAGCTTGAACGCATCATGCGGATGCTCGAGGCTGCGGAACGCGCAGGCAAAAAAGTCCTCATCGAGGGTCGCAGCATGAAGGTCAATGTCGAGATCGTGAAGCACCTCGGACTGCTCAAGGTGAATGACAAACTTTTCATCGGGGCAGATGCACTGTCATCGACACCGCCGGGCAAGACCGTTATCCTCGCAACAGGCGCGCAGGGCGACGAATTCGCCGCACTCATGCGCATTGCCACCAAGACGCACAAATATGTGAAGGTGCAAAAAGGCGACACCGTCGTGCTCTCTTCCTCCATCGTGCCGGGCAATGAGCGCTCGGTGCAAAAACTGAAAGACAATCTCTCACGGCAGGGCGCGCGCATCATCCACCGCGACACGATGGACGTGCATGCATCCGGCCACGCCAACCGCGACGAGACATTCTGGATTCATCAGAAAATAAATCCACGATTCTTCATGCCACTGCACGGCTACCACTACATGCTGCGCGTCCACGCCGACATCGCCAAAGCATGCGGTAGGAATGAAGATGAAATAGTCGTGCCGGACAACAGCTCGGTCATCGAGATACAGAACGAGGGTCAGAAAATTGTCCGATTGAAAGAAAGCGCGCCGGCAGGGTTGCGACTCGTCGACGGCTTCTCTATCGGCGACATTCAAGAGGTGGTCATCCGCGACAGGAACGTGCTCGCGCAGGAGGGCATGTTCGTCATCATCGCGACGGTCAACCCGATGAACGGTCGCCTGCGCAAATCGCCGGATATCATCTCGCGAGGCTTCATCTATCTGCGCGAGTCGCAAGACCTTTTGCAGCAGACACGCCTCCTCATCAAGAAAACCATCGAGGACACGACCAAGGGCATGCAGCCGGTCAACTTCGACTATGTGAAGGCGAACGTCACCGATGCAGTCTCCCGTTTCCTCTTCGAAAAAACCAACAAACGTCCGATAGTCATACCGGTGGTGCTCGGAGTTTGACAAAATAGATATCACGTGATACACTCGTCCACAGCTTCAGAACCAGGAAATCATGAAGGAGGAACGCCATGTATAGGATCTTGTATCGAGGATTGTTGACCGAGTTTGATGAGATGGGCTCGCACCTTCTTATCGACATGGATACTCCAGCGACACCAATAAGCGATCCAGACGTCACCGACGCCGTCAAAGCGCTTGAGATACAAGCAGAGGCTGAGGTACAGCACTTCACATTGTCGGCATGGCGTGACTACGTCACTTGGTTGCTGGTTGTTCAGAAAGATGGTCTGCGACCTGTCGCATACACAGTATGCTACAAATACCGAGCCCTATCATGTACCACATCCACGGAACGCGCGTGGGTTTGCACGCGCCCGATTAAAAAATCACGTCGCATACCTTGAAGCGCCGCCGCCTCAGACAAAGAGGTGGCGATTTCTTTTTCCATATAAAAAAACCGCCCTGCTTTTTACAGCCGGGCGGTTTTTTATTGAAAGTCAGACTACTGAGCTTTCGGGCGTGCGTCGGAGACAGTGAGCATGCGACCACCGAAATCTTTGCCATTCCACATGGAAATAGCATTGTCGGCGCCAGCATCATCGGCCATCTCTACGAAGCCGAAGCCTCGAGAGCGACCTGTCTCACGGTCGGTGACGATGGATGCCGAAGCAACCTCGCCGGACTGTGCGAACGCATCACGAAGCTCGTCTCCCGTTGTGCGGTAAGGAAGGCCTCCGATGAACAATTTGCGTGCCATATTGCGCGATACAAATACAATTGATTAACTTGTTCTCTGTAAGGCGACCCTCCAGGGCACGTTTGTCGGCACATTGGAGAAACTTACTTGAACGCGACCAGTGTAACATTTTCACTAGAAAAACACAAACTGTGAATTACTCTTTTTTCAGGTTGCCGGTGAGCCACGAGCTGGATTGTACTTTGCCGCCGCGACCGATGGCGTAGATCATCTCGCACCCTATATCATTACAGACCGGGACTTCCGGCACATTGTGCGCATGCCTGTCACCGCCATTGGCAAATATATTCGGCCGTATCGCCTGCAATTCTGCACATACACTCATATCATCCGCATCCGCATCGTGCCCGGTCAGCACCACGCGGTCGACAGAACCGAAGGCTTGCAGCACTTCTGCACGTTCCTCCTCCGACATGAACACAAACCCTTTTTTCTTACGCAGCCAATTGTCATTATTAAGAATGACGACAAGCTCATCTCCCAGCTTCCGCGCCTCGTCGAACATACGCACATGTCCGATATGAACAGGGTCGAAACCACCCGAGACTGCGACAATGATTTTATTTTCCTTTTGCATACTCGGTATAACTATGGACGGCTAGGAATAGACACTAATAGCCCAACATTGCGAGCTCTGATCATTTCAAGCCGCCAATGACCATATCAGCATCTCCGTGTGCAGCCACGAGATCTTGCTGTGCGACCGCAATATTCTGATAGGCGGCCTTAAGTGCGGCAACATTTGCAGCCGCCTTTGCGCTATTGCCGTTAGCCGGCATCAACGGAGCCGTCCCGACGACAGCAGCTTGAGCCATTTTGCTGGCATCAGTGATCTTTGCAGAAAAGTCTGTTAGTGCTGTCGTAAACGAACTCACGTTCTCGCCTGACTTTTGCATTGCCGTAATGCGCGCCTGCAATTTTTGCCCCAGATCCATTATCATGGTCGCAACAGTAATAACTTGATCCGCACCGACAGCCGATAAGCCCTGAGGCATTACTAACGTATATACACCATATGAACTCGTGAGAGATGCCGCATCTGCCTTCAATGCCGATGCATCAGTTTCGGAATTGACCTTTGCTTTCAGTGCTGCCAGATTGGAGAGTTGCATCTGCGTATTGGTCATGAGCGCCTTTCTAAACGCATCCGTCACCTTCTGCATCCCTTTTATGCCAGCGCTCAAACTACCCAAATTTTGCGTACGGCGATCGATCTCTTGAACAGCGACATCTTTCGTTCCATCCTGACTGATCATTGTGTCGTTCAAACTGTCATTGATGTTCGACTGATCGGTCGTCAAAACTTGCAACTGACTACCGATAGCGGAAGAGTCCTGCGCTAGAGCGGAGTTAGACGTATCCGTACTCGCGCTCATACCGTTCGCACTTTGCTGCACCTGCGCGGCCGGCTGTTGCTGTACTTTTCCAAACAAACCGCTCAACCAGAGCACCCACACCACCACCGCGATTACCACGACGGATATCACCCACCGGACTACCATATTCACTTTCGCATTCATAATGATCGTTAAACTATTTTAGTAAAAGAAAAATCTGCACCATACATTTTAAGTATAGCGCAGAATATCCAAGTCAACACAGTCGACCTTTTCTCCTCTTATTTAACGATCATAGACATACACATAAGACAGCTGTCTTGATGCGGACGAGTTTTGAGGTAACGGTTGCCGCAGATACAGAGCAACACCGCCGTTTTGTTCGGCTTCTCTATCCAATGCCCGTCTTTCTGGAACGTCTTGCGAGCTCCCTGCAATTGCAGATTTGGATTCGATTTTATTGGGGTTATTTCTGCGATCGCCTTTTTCATATTTTTTATTTATGCACCAATGAACGTGAGCGCTTTGCCCTTTTTACCGGCACGACCGGTGCGGCCGATTCGGTGAATGTAGTCGTCATGCGTCGCAGGAAGTTCGTAGTTGATGACGTGGGAAACATCGGCAATGTCGAGACCACGCGCAGCGACATCAGTCGCAACGAGAATGTTCACGTTGTCGCGCTTGAAAGAATCGAGCGCACGCTGTCGGCCGGACTGCGTCTTGTTGCCGTGGATCGATTCGGAACGGAATCCGCGTTCGACGAGTGTCTTGGAAAGTTTTTCCACGCCGTGTTTCGTGCGACCGAAGATGAGTACTTTGTTGAACTCCGGCTGGATAAGCAGGTTATGCAATACATCTACCTTGTTGCCGTCGCGTGGTACGCGTACCACATCTTGGTCGATACTTGAGGCGGTGTCGCGCGTCTTGACCGAAATGCGAACCGGATCGCGCAAAAATTCGCCGATGAGTTTTTCAATCTCATGCGAAAGTGTCGCCGAGAAGAAAAGAGTGTTGCGAGTGCTCGGAAGTAGAGAAAGAATCTTGCGCATGTCGACAATGAAACCCATGTCCAGCATGCGATCAGCTTCGTCGAGCACAGCCGTGGTGAAGTTGGTCAATACCAGTGCACGGCGTTCGAGTAAGTCCTTGAGTCGCCCCGGCGTACCGATGACGAACTGCGGATTGCGGCGAAGCGCGCCCATCTGCGGGCCGATGCCGGTGCCGCCGACACACGTCGCGGAATAGATCGGAAGCCCGGTGGTGAAACCACGGAGCTCGTCGCCTATCTG
The DNA here is from genome assembly GCA_903840375.1 of Candidatus Adlerbacteria bacterium. Classification (GTDB taxonomy): domain Bacteria; phylum Patescibacteriota; class Minisyncoccia; order Phycocordibacterales; family SBAW01; genus GWA1-54-10. Next base: position 6,518 of record CAIMFR010000046.1, on the reverse strand, counting down.
CTGCGCAAGCTCGCGTGTCGGTACCATGATAAGCACGCGCTCGCCTTTGTTCTGCAAAACTTTATGGATGAGAGGAATGAGAAATGCCGCCGTCTTGCCGGTGCCGGTGTTGGCAATACCCACAACATCAGAACCCGCCAGGGTGTGCGAGATGGTCTTGTCCTGGATAGGAGTCGGGTCAACATAACCCTTCTTAACAATGTTATTTTTCAGTCGTTCGTCGAGAGCAAAATCGACAAAGCGATGCTCCGGAACAAAGTGCTCGGCCTCCTCTACGACGGTCGCCTTGTTTATGAAGCAAGAAACATCGTTAAAAAAAGTGACCTTCGGACGTGAACCTGCATGTGAAAAAGGCTTGCGCACAAAGCGTTTGTTACTGAAAGACGCTCCTGAACCGCCATAATTCCGTTTCTTAAAATCTGTATACATATAGACATCACATAATACTATAGTCGAATTACATTGTCAACGTCGCATAGTATCTATACAATAGTTGTATGCAGAACAAGGCGCAGGAACTCAAGATGCAATTCTTGGAATATCTGGAGATCGAGCGCGGACGGAGCGTGAAGACGATAGAAAATTATGACCACTATCTGACGCGCTTCATCGACTTCAGCAAGGTCACTTCATGCGGACAGATAACCGAACCGGCGGTGCGCGAGTTCCGCATGTATCTCAACAGGCAGGCGGGCACGTCCGGCACAATGAAGCACCGCACGCAAAATTATTACATGATAGCTCTGCGCGCATTCCTCAAATTTCTCCGCAAGCGAAATGTACATTCACTCAACCCTGAAATAATAGAGCTGGCGAAGGTTGGCGCACGCGACATTGACCTAATCTCCGCCGACGAGCTTAACCGCCTGATAAAAGCACCGACGGAAACAAATAAATCTGCGACGAATGAAAAAGGAAACGGAGACTTTCTGACAACACTGCGCGACCGAGCCATACTTGAGCTGCTTTTTTCAACAGGATTGCGCGTGTCGGAACTCTGTTCGCTCGACCGCGATATCGACCTCTCGCGCGACGAATTTTCCATCCGAGGCAAAGGCGAAAAGGTGCGTGTGGTGTTCCTCTCCCACGCCGCGAAACAGTGCATCAAGTCGTACCTCGACAAGCGCGGCGACATGGACGAAGCACTGTTCGTACGCAACGGAGCGAAAGAGGTGAGAGATAAAAACAGGCGACTCACTCCGCGCTCGATCGAACGCATGGTCAAACACTACGCGATAGTCGCGGGTATCACGCGCAAGGTGACGCCGCACATCATTCGCCACTCGTTCGCTACCGACTTGCTCGAGAACGGCGCGGACATCCGATCGGTGCAAGCAATGCTCGGTCATGCGAACATCAGTACGACACAAGTCTACACGCACATCACCGACAAACACCTCCGCGAGGTCCACAAGCAATTCCACGGAAAACAGAGAGGATAAAAGGTTGAGTTTGCTATTTGTGGTAAATGTCTGATACTAAGAGTACTAATCATTCAATTCAATATATATATGACGTACGAAGAGAAAAAGTTTTCGCTGCCGGAGATGGCAGGTTTATCAAAAGAATCGGTCGCGGCACATCTTGGCCTCTATGCCGGTTACGTGAAAAATTGCAATGTGCTCATGACGCAGATGGACGCACTGCGCGCAGATTCGGAGAAGAATGCGATCGCCATCGCAGAGCTGGCACGACGATTCCCTTTCGAGTTCGACGGCATGCGCATGCACGAATTGTATTTCGAACAATTCGAAGCCGGCGTGCAAAAACTCACACCACAGAGCGCACTCAGTACAGCACTTGCAGAACAATTCAGCAGCGTCGGGGAATGGGAAAAACAATTCCGCCAACTTGGAATGATGCGCGGCATCGGCTGGGTCAACCTCTGTTTCGACGTGGCGGCAAACACCTTCCACAATGTGTGGATCGGTGAACACCAACAAGGCCAACTCGCAGCACTCCCGATCATCCTCACGCTCGACGTGTGGGAGCACGCTTACCTCGCGGACTACAGCACGACCGGCCGAGCGAAATATATTGAAGCATTTTTCTCAAACCAAAACTGGGCCGTGGCAGAAAAGCGGTTTGCAGTTGTGCAGTAAGAAGTTTTTTGGGACTTCCTATAGAAGCTTGACAAAAACACTATACCGGCCGAAAGAAGGTCGAGAAAAGATGATTCGTCACAAGCGAGTCCAAATCCTCGTCCATCGCAAGCGGCGCGGAGCAAAGCGTCGGGACAACGACACGCTCCGACACTGGGAAGATCCACTTCCCTCTCTCGCGAAGATCTACCACGAGTCGGACGTCAGCCATGACGCCGACTATGCGCTAGAAGAATTGACCGACACAGAAGCGGCCGAGCTGGAATATGCGTTGCGGGACTACGACTGGGAAATAACCTTCTCGGCGTACGAGGCGGAATCCTCGTACGCAATTGAAAATGGTCTTAGCCCTGACGAATACGACAAGTTGATACATGCCGGGCGAATCGCAAAAGAACTTCTCAACGCCCTCGCAGATAATGGAAGAGATCCCTGGGACGACCCGTATTGGGGTTGGTGCGGTGAGTACCCCCAGGACGACGACGATGTGTGGAGGAGGCATTGTGCCGATCCAACGATTCCACGGTTCAGCTCGTGCGTACAAAACTTCCGAACATACCGCAAGGCACGACGTGAACGTTGGCGTGACTGGGTTGCCGACGCCGAGGCGGCGTAAACGATCTTACGAAAGGCTCACCTGATCAGCCTCGAACAGGAACTCCGTATCACCCGATACGGAGTTTTTATTTTTAAATTATGGATTTACGAAACCCTATAATTTCTGTAGGTGCGTATTGCAAACCACGTGAGCGGAATATACACGAGTGCCATTAACCACGCGGGAAATGCAACCACAGTTGTCGCAGAAAATGGAATTGCCGCGGTGATAGTTACTATCGAGATCATCCACTGGAGAAGTGCCGTGCCGACGAGCGCCGGAAGTAGCGCGAGAATTGGATGCACCATCGCCAACAGTCCGGCGAGAAAGCCGGCGAGCATTGCGGACGGAATGATCGGAAGCGCGAGGATGTTTGCCGGCAGAGAAAGAAATGAAAGCACTCCGGTGAGGTAAAGTAGTGCAGGCAAAACAAAAATTTGTACGGCGATGGTAGATGCTGCGATTGACCGCGTGCCGGCGAAGCGAGGATTCTTTAGAGAAAAAAATGCGAAAGCCAACGCTCGACCCATGGCGACAACATGATAAGACCAAGTGTCGCGAGCACACTCAAGATGAATGACGGGTCATAAAGAAGCACGAGAGGATTCCATATCGCCATCACTGCGGCTGCGACGGCGAGCGAACGCATTGCGATTGTCGGACGGTGGAAGTATCGCGCGAGTATCGCGATGAGTGCCATGATGCACGCGCGTATCGTCGTCGAACCTCCTCCGGTCATCAGTGCAAAAAGAAGCATCATAACTCCACCAAGCGATGCGCTCATCGCTCGAGGTAAAAATGACAGCACGCGCAGCACGCCCTCCGACACGATCGTGATGTTGTAGCCGGAGAGCGCGACGACATGCACGAGACCGGACGTGATGAATGCCTGCATTAAATCACTCGGAATACCACTCCGCTCACCAAGCAAGATTCCATTCATCAGCGACGCATGCGGTTCGAGCATCACGGTTTCAAGTGCGTGTTCAAAGCTGTGTTTGAGAGAGAAAAGAAATTTTTGAAGCGACCAACTGCCGACAGAAACTTTTTGCAAACTCGCATGCTGCACGAGCGCAGATATTCCATGTGCGCGGAGATACCCCGGATAGTCGAACTCACGTCCGTTGTTCGTCTCGAATGTTTTCGGCGCGACGACCAACCCGCGAACCTCGACATGGTCACCATACGCGAGCGACGTGTCGCGCGGAAGTATCGCGAGCATCGTCCCCTGTTCGCTCGCGGGTAATTCTTTTCCATTTATTTTTTCAACATCGAGCGTGACGTGGAGCGACGTATCGCGCCGATCCGGATCGTCTGCAACGACACCACTGACGATAGCACTCGCGCCGATGTATTGGTTAAAATTTTTCTGCGACTCTGCGGCGAGAAAAGCATCGGCACGGACAAGGCCGAGAACCACTGACGCACAGGCGACGGCAACGATAAAAAATTTCTTACGATGAGCGCCGAAAAATAAAAATGCGCACGATACAAACAGAAAAAATATCGGTACGAAAAAACTCACACACCCGAGGAGCTCGAGCGCGATGCCGACACATACGCCAACGGCGATTGCATACAAAAAATTTCCATTCATACCCGAGCTTCCGTTATCTGCCTCGCTGTCAGTGCTACTTTTTTACCGCCGCATCGATCGCCGCATTCACGAGTCTGTCGGCATGTTTATTTTTTTCGCGATATACATGCGTGAAAGAAATATTCGGCATATCCTCCGCGATCATCTTTTTTATTTTCAAAAATCGTTCCTGCAAGTTCGGATCTTTGACACGATAGATGCCGTTCATCTGCCGAATGATCAGCTCGCTGTCCATGCGGACATCGACATGCATCGTGCACAATTTTTCGCCGAACATTTTTTTCGCGGTCGTAAGTGCGCGCACGAGCGCCTCGTACTCGGCGATGTTGTTCGTCGCCTTTCCGAGATAGTCGGACACTTCCGCGAGCACCTCGCCGTGCGCATCTGCAATGGTCGCACCTGCTCCGGCAGGACCCGGGTTGCCGCGAGAACCTCCGTCTGTGTGAATGATTATTTTTTCCATGTGAATATGAAACATTTATAACACTAGGGCAGAGAAAAGAAAACAGCTTTGGACCTCAACTACAAAATATCTACGATCCTAATTCTTGGCTGGCCGCGCCAATCTGATTCGATGTGTCCGACAATATCCGCGATCATATTCGTCTCAACTTTTTTGGAAAAAGAATCGACGCCGGAAAAAAATGCAATGCCGGAACAGGTCGAACCTTCCCGCGAAAATCCAAGTTCCAAATGGTTACCGCTCTTTCCAAACACACGCACCTTAGCCACCGTAACGCCGTGAAACAGGAAAAGCGGTTTGACATTGTCGACACCGAATGGCGCGAGCTTTTGCAGTTCTTTGTATGCGAACGGCAGTTCTGCGAGCTCCATCTTCCGATCGATCACAATTTCTTTTTCTATAATTCCTGATGCGGATAATTTTTCATGCGCGCGCACGAGGCTCGGCAGAAGTTCGGACACGCGCTCCTGATGAATTGAAAATCCTCCCGCGGCAAAGTGTCCGCCGCACGCCTCAAAAACATCGCCGGCGGCGCGCATCATCTCGGTCACATTCATCACGCCCTCCGAGCGGCATGATCCGCGCAACAATTCTCCGCCCTCGCGACCCCACACGAACGCGGGTTTGCCGTGCGCCTCGGCGAGCGAATTCGCGACGAGCCCGAGCACTCCCGGCCGCCAGTTCGGACTGCCAATGACGATGACCGGATACTGCTCCGCACCATCAGACGCGACGCGCTTGTTCGCCTCCTTCACGATCGTCGTGACGAGAATCTTTCTTTCATCGTTGATCGCATGCAACTCGCGCGCGCGTTCGATCGCCGTGTCAGAATCTCTACTTGCCAGCAACTCCGCGGCGACGTGCGGCGAGTCCATGCGCGACGCGGCATTGATGCGCGGTGCGATCATAAAACCGATGTCGTCTTCCGTGATAGACTCTGCGCGCGTACGCATCAGCGAGAGAAGTGCAGCGAGACCGGGGCGGCGATTTTTTCGCAGCACCATGAGTCCGTATCGTGCGAGCATTCTATTCTCATCGACGAGCGGAACCATGTCGGCGACAGTCGAGATGCCGACAAGATCGAGCAGCCATTTTTCTTTTCCTTCAGCAATGCCAAATCTATTTTTCGAAAGAATTGCCTGCACCAATTTCCACGCGACACCTGCGCCGCACAGACCGTCGAACGGATAGCGACTGTCTGCACGCTTCGCATCGATGACGGCGATCGCATCGGGAAGAATCTCGCGAACAGGAGTTGCAATCGTCCCCGCAAAATCCTCCCTTACAAAGGTCCTCGGTTCTCCTCGCTCGCCGACAATCGCCCGGTCGGCAAGGCGAGGCCAGACCATTTGTAAGGGAGGATTTTGCGGGGACACGTTGCTAGCTATTTCCGTCGGCACGATGTGGTGGTCGGTAATTATTACGTCGATATTTTTTTCTCGCGCGTGCGCGACCTGATCACAATCGGTGATGCCGAGGTCGACCGTGATGACGAGCGTGATGCCTTGCTCGGCGCAATCGTCGAGCCCGGCATTATTCAAACCGTACCCTTCTTTGTGGCGATGCGGAATGTAGTGCCGCACGCGAAGTCCGATGTCGCGCAAAAATGTCGCGAGCAACACGCCGCCGGGAATGCCGTCGCAATCGTAGTCGCTCCACACACAAACCTGTTCGTTGTTTTTTATCGCGGTAAAAATTCGCTCGATGGCAACTTCCATGTCCGGCAAAAGGAACGGGTCGTGCGAGTCACGCTCGAAG
>CAIMFR010000045.1 GCA_903840375.1 Candidatus Adlerbacteria bacterium | reverse complement strand
TTTGCATACTGTTATTTATTCATGGTAGACGAAAAGGCGGTCGCCTCCGCATGGAGCGCTTCCGACCTCGCTGACGAATCAACAATGGAAGTTGCGGATGAAACCGTATGCGCCAGTTGTACTGTGAACGAACTTCCGCCGCCGTCGCCTATGACTAGAAATCGCGTCGTGCTCAAAGGTATGATCGTTGTGTCGAAGCGACGCCCGCTCGGCAGCATAGGCAACTTTGCCATTGTTGTATTGGAAATATTCGCGGTAGTCGTCGCACCGGCAATCCCATCGGTAGTACCTTCCGGAAAAGCGACCATCCATTGCCCCGATGCAGTATCGTAAAAATATTTCGTCTGGCCGATCGGACTCGCGTGGCCGGACGGCTCGTCGGTGATAGAACTCGATGAAGCATTTACCACGAAAATCGACACGCCTCCCGGAGAGCCGACCTGCAAAGTCTCCACAACAATGCCGCCGGGGAAATCCAAATCATTTTGTGTTGCCGAGGCCGCCACCTGCAATGTACTCGGATACCAAAATGAGAAGCCGTATGCGGTGTCGACATATTCACTCATGCCATACGTCTCATTCGCCAACCTGTGGCGTCCAACAAACAAAATAACTCCAACCGTAACAACAACCACTAGAATAATTCCGACGATCCAACGAGTGCGAACTGTCATGTATCCTATTATCGCCCATATGAAGAGATTTTGCTATCGGGAAATGTGATACATCGTACGTACACGACGAACCATCCCCTCTTTTTCGAGACGGACAAGTTGTTTTTCGATGGCGGCCGACTCGCGCTTTATTCTTTTTGCCAGCGCTTGCGCAGTTGCCGGTTTTTGTAAAAGTTCACGAACGATCGCGCCGCGCAACTGGCGATTGGAATCCGAAAACTTTGACTGCTTGGCGTAGTGTTTGCTTTTACTATTGATGCGGATGCCGTTGCGTTTGAGATATGCTCCATAGTCCATAAGCGCCGCATACCATTCGCGTGGCGAAAGTCCTTCATGCTCAGCAAGTGGCAAAGCTGCAGCGACCAACGGAAGAATCTCCGCATCCGATACTTTTTCCACGACATCGCTAAAACAAAAATGAGTGGACACGGTTCGGATATTCGTCTCGATAAAAACTTCCGGTCGGTCAAATGCGAACACAACAATCGCGCGCGCGGTGTACTGTCCGACGCCGGGAAGTTGTTCCAACATTTCTGGTTCGCGAGGAAAAGTGCCCTGGTATTCCTGTACAATTTTCTGTGCTGCTTCGTGCAAAAATTTCGCACGCCGATTGTAGCCGAGCCCGCTCCACACCGCGAGCACGTCCGAAAGTTTCGCTTGTGCGAGCGCACGAACAGTTGGGAATGTCTGCACGAACAAACGGTACTTTGGCATGACTCGCTCGACCTGCGTTTGCTGCAACATCATCTCCGACACAAGTATCCGGTACGGGTCGCGAGTCTTCCTCCAAGGTAAAAAGTCTCTCCCCTCTTTTCGATAATGAGTCACCACCTCTTGCACCAATGTCTGCAATCCATTCATCGCCCAACAGTATACAACTTCGGCGCCTACTTCTCCGTATATATTTTATTCAAAAGTGCGAACGTATTCAGACCGCCGGCACTTTCGCCGACAATTCCATTTTTCTTTTGAAATGCTTGCAGCGCTGCTTTTGTACACGAGCCGAACACACCGCTGTGCGGGCAATCATTTTTGGTTTTTCCGGTCGGTGGATAATCGCCATCCATAAGCAAAGCGGTTTGCAGAGCGTAGATGTTTCTGGGGTCTGAATCTCTGTCCTTGACCGGTGTACTCCAAGTGTACAAAGTGGTGG
>CAIMFR010000044.1 GCA_903840375.1 Candidatus Adlerbacteria bacterium | reverse complement strand
TAATTCTCTGAACAGGACGAGCTTCGCATATTTTGAAATCATCCTCGATTGTGTAATCTGAATGAAAAAACGCATTCCTAATATTATTGTCATAAAATGACGTTATGTGAGCAATGAGTTCCTCTTCTCCGATTTTCTTAGCTTCTTGTTCGAGAGAAACAATTTTATTTTTAGGATACTTTTGCATAACCTTTCCATTTTTATTCATTTCAAAGAAAGGCATGGATATATAATTTTTCGGCTGGCAACACTGTAAGAGATTGTAAAATATTTGATATGGTGCTGACATCTCGATTGAGTGACAATACAACAATAAGGCAAGCCGAAGTGAGGTTTTTTCTCTTCCGTTATTATCCAATTCTCTCAAAACACCACTAAGATCAAGTAGGGATTCCTCAGCCTCGACGAATGAGTCCCATCCGCCATCCTGTACACCACTCACCCGAAGAAGTGTGTAAATATAGTCCAAACCACCGGCATCTCTTGCCCGCACGAAAAGATGCTCAAAATACTTTTTGTATTCTGGGTAAAACTGGTCTTGAATATTTTGTTCAATAGTAGTTTCCATGGTTATACTTTTATTTTCCCAGTCACAACATTTGATATTAATGAGGATTTGAATTCTCTCAGTTTTTCAATAGATTTATCGACTTTAGTAATCAGTTTCTCAAAAAGTTCCATTTTTGACTCAAGTAATGCCACTAGCATAGTTTGATCATTGATTGAAGGATAATTGATTATCTGATTTCCAATAAATTGCCAATTTGCACGGGGCATTTTTGTACCATATGTTGAATCATCAACCGCTTTTATGAAGTCTTTGCTTATCAATTTATAAAATAGATATGTTGGAATAACTTTATCAGTTTTAGGAACAAGGATAAGGAATTCTCCGCTACACACACCATTAAAAGTTGCTGGAAAAACTTTTGCTAAATATGGCCTTAGTTTGCCAAAAAGAACATCATCTTTTTTAAACACATTCACAGAACTTTCTGGTTCAGTCTTTTCCTCCAAGATAACCATTTTCCCTGTTCCACTTTCGATATTTTCTAAGCCAATATATTTGATACCAGTTGGTGCAATATCTAGTTTTGAACGCCTCTCGGGTGCAATATACTTTAATTTCTCAATATGCCCGATTGTATTATTTACTGAATGATTAATAACCGCAGTACGTTTTTCACGAAGTAATTCAATCAACTTTTGTTTTTTCTCAATGATTTGATCAATACACGCTGTCTTTTCGTCGAGATAATTTGCGGTTTTTGTTTGTTCCGCTTTCAGAGGAATTGGTACTTCGAGTTTTCTGAACCGCTCAGGATTTAAATCCCACTGATCATTCCTCACGCCACCGGAATTTCTTTCGTACTGCTTTATGTAGATATCCGAGCGTAGTAAATAGTGCAAGAACTTCGAGTTATTTTCCGTCAATGGTTTATAAACAAAATATGCAGGACTGACTATCCCACGGTAAGGCGAAACAGCAACAGAACCTTGCCACGCTTTCATCTTATTTATCGCAAGATTACCAACTTCAACAAGTTGATATGTAGACAAATCTTCTGACGCTTTGTTGTGGTTATCGTCTCTTGACGATTTGATAATTACCCCTCGATCACGATACACGGACAAGAGTTCTTCTTTCTCAAATCCCACTCGTTTCACTTTTGCAAACAGATGTTGAAGTATCTCAAGATTCCAACCCTTCGGGATTTTCCCCAACCACTCAACGCCCGAATTTTTATATTCAGGATAGGTCTCGTATTTTTTTGTAAGCTTTAGGGTTTGCATATTATCTCGGGATTTGTTTCGTCTCCTCGTAAAATTGGCCGTTTTTATATCCCCTTTCGTAGTAATGACCAGACTCGATTGTGGTGTCCTCGTCTCTCCACACATTCGGCAATGCGTTGGTTCCATGAAAATCAACGAGGTATTCGAACGCGATTAGTATCTGCTCAAGCCTATCGGGATCAAAAGTTGGCTTCACTTTCAGGATTTGCTTTTCCAGAAAATCTACATCTTTCCATCTCTTTGCATTGTATCGGCAAACATTTTTTGCAAACCCCAGAAACCTTTCGCGATCCAAAGGGTGCGTTGATTCAGGATAATTTGCCATCCAGATTTGGAAGCTATATACGACCGGATTTTTATATTTAACTAATGCCATATTTCAGTGATTATAATTGCTTCAAGAGTTCCAATAATTCATTCTCGACTTTTTCTATATCTACCTCTATCGATTCAAGGCTTCGCGGCGCTTCATATTTATAAAAAAAGCGAGTGAACGGGATCTCGTACCCGACAATACCGACTTTATTATCCTTCGCATCGCATACGGATTCATTTATCCACGCATCAGGCACATACGGTTTTACCTCTTTATCAAAGTATTCTTTGATGTTCATTTCGCAGGGCACGTTTTCGTAGTCGCGAAGCTCGCTATCTGGCTCTGGATTACCGTCTTTATCAACACAGATTTCAGCTTTTTCATCTCGTTCGCCGACGGTATCAATCATAGTTTTCAATATTTTTTGAGCCGGCTTAACTCCTTGTTTTTCAAAAGATTTTAATACGTCCTCAACGAATACTTCGCGGCTATTCCATTCTTTATCTTTAAGAGACACTACTACTGCAATAATTTTTAATAGCAATTCAGAGTCCTCTGTTCTTTTTTTGACCACTTTGTTTATTACCTTTTTTAGATCAATATTTAACGCCTCGCGCAAAGCGATGATTTTTTCCTCGCTCATGTGAAATGAAAGGCGTAGCGGTCGTTCAATCGTGATCTGTCTATAGGCAAAATCAGTGGTCTTGAAGATTTTTGAGAATTCATTTTCCTCAAACTTTTCATATAGTTCAACGATTTTCTTTTTAGATTCAGCATCAATTTCGTGGCGCTTACTACCAAGACTCTTGCGTGTCTTTTTGAAAAAAGAGCGCGCATCAATAAGCTGGACTTTGTTTTTTCTCTCAGAAGGTTTTCTATTGGACAAAAACCATAGATAGGTATTTATACCGGTATTGTAAAAAAGTTGATCCGGCAACGCAACAATAGTCTCAAGTAAATCTTTTTCAAGAACCCATCGACGAATTTCGCTCTCACCGCTTCCCGCATCACCGGTAAACAGCGGCGAGCCATTATGAACAATAGCAACACGTGAACCACCATCCTTTTCCGGCTTCATTTTAGATACTAGATGCTGGAGAAAAAGAAGTTGCCCGTCAGAAATACGCGGCAATCCTGCACCGAATCGCCCCGCATATCCACGAGACGCTTCGCGCTCCACAACTTCCTTATCTTTCTTCCAATCGACTCCGTAGGGCGGATTGCTCAGCGAGTAGTCAAATGATTCTCCAAAAAACTGATCGTTAGCGAGCGTACTAGCTTTTGATTGATCTTTTTCTCCACCACGAATAAGATCAGGATTATCTCCCTTAATCAACATGTCAGACTTCGCCATTGCATACGTAATAGAGTTCAACTCTTGCCCATACAGAAAAATATCTGCTTCTTTGTTTATGTTTTCCAAAATATAGTCTTTAGAAACACTCAACATACCGCCAGCACCGCAAGCAGGGTCATATATTTTTTTTATGACATGCGGCTTTTTTAGATCCTTAGTGTCCGGAGAGAAAAGAAGTTCGGTCATAATACTAATCACATCGCGTGGTGTGTAGTGCTCTCCAGCAGTCTCGTTAGACATTTCAGAAAACTTGCGTAGAAGTTCTTCAAAGACATGCCCCATTTGGTAGTTATCAACCTTTGATGGGTGCAGATCGACCTTATTCAATTCTTGAATGACATAAAACAAAAGATCGCCACCTTCGAGACGTTCAAGTTGCTTATTGAAATCAAACTTTTCAAAAATATCTTGTATGTTTTTACTGTATCCGTTTATATACAACCTAAAGTTTTTTGCCAAATGTTTCGGTTCGCCGAGAATTGTTTTGAAATCATAATCAGAGATGTTATAGAATGCGGCTCCAGAAGTCTTTTTCAGGATTGGATCGAGGTCATTTATCTTTCCTTGGTACTCGTTGTGTTTTTCAAGAACCTTCGCTTTTGTGTCGGCAAGAATAGAGTCAAGACGCTTAAGTACAACCAAAGGCAATATAACATCTTGATATTCGTGTTGTTTCCAACCGCCGCGTAAGATGTCAGCGATATTCCAGATCATTGATGTTTGTTGATTGAAGTTGTCCATATATTGTGATTAATTACTAAGCAAAAAGAGCGAGATATTCTGTAAGATAGAACACTCGATCTTTCCGACGGCCAGTTCTTTCGGTGAATAACCCTAATTTTTCAAAATCAGATGCGATTGCAGACGCGGTCGGAAAAGTAACCTTAAGGATCGATTCAATTTCTCGAATAGTCACGATCGGCTGTGAAAATAGGCCGCGCAAAAGTTCTTTACCAAGTTTTTGGCGTTTTATACCCATGCCGTTTTCTATTGCATTCTCGTATTTCTTACGAAGGTCAATAATTTTTTCAAGCGTCTCGCGAGATTTTTTTGCAGTTTCAGCAACACCCGTTAGGAAGAAGCGCACCCAATGTTCCATGTCATTTGACTGGCGAACACGCGAAAGACTATCAAAATAATTTGCGCGATGATTTTCAAAAAAATCTGATATGTAAAGAGTTGGCTTCTGTAAGATACCAAGGCTGACGAGATGGAGAGTAATCATGAGTCTACCAATACGACCGTTACCATCAAGAAACGGGTGTATAGTCTCAAATTGATAGTGAGATATGGCAATCTTAATAAGATCCGGAACATCAATCTGTTTGTTGTGCCAAAATAGTTCAAGATCGCCCAACAATTCACCCACATCTTCATGATGTGGAGGTATAAACACCGCATCTTTAAGGGTCGCGCCACCGATCCAATTCTGACTTCTGCGCACCTCTCCAGGAAGTTTCGTGTACCCACGAACACTAGAGAGCAGCTCCTTGTGAGCTTCTTTTATAAGGCGCATAGATAGAGGGAGTTCTTGTAGTTTGGCGATGGAATAATTTATCGCCTTAACGTAGTTTTGGACTTCTTTCCAATCATCTCGCTTTTCTGGGTCAATTTCCAATTCAGGCAAAAGCGCTTCATCAAACTTGGTGTGCGTACCCTCTATTTTACTTGAAACAGTGGCTTCTTTTGCTACGTGCATTTTTATAAAAAAAGCAACATCCGGCACTAGCTTTGAATACGCATTAAGTTCTCCAAGATATCGCATGGCTTCAGCTAGAGCAAGGTCAATTCGCTTATCAGACCAATCAAAAGGAGCGTTCACGAGAGATGGCCGAAAGCTTTTATAGCCGTCTTGCTGAATATAAGCGCCTGACTTGAATTTAGCTGCCATACTGACATACTAGCATCTTAACATGTTTAGTGCAAATTAAAGTTTAAAGCGTTTAGTTTTAATTTGAACTAAATATATTAAGAGTAGAACTACAGCATATCTCAAAGAAGCAACCAGAATTCTGGTCAACCTGAATACAGAACATATTATTGATCAAAAAAACAGTAAGTCGCACGATCAAGTTGACGCGACTTGAGCGCACGAGTCGCTCTTGACAACTGTGCTAGCACGTGTTGGCTGCGGGACTAGGACTCGAACCTAGATACTATGCTCCAGAGGCATATGTCCTACCATTAGACGATCCCGCAATATGTTCGACTCACTATAAACACGACCTTCAATACTCACATACCATAACGCAAAAACGGCTTTTTTTCAATGAATGAAAACAGGATGGAGTAGAAACAAAATGACCCCAACTTACTGCACAGAGAATTGCGCTAACGCCTGGCTTATTGCTTTGGCAACGTTGTCTTGCTGTAGGTTTTGCGGGAGGATCGCTACACCAAGCTCCCTCCTCCTCTCCGACCGGAGATCTTCGCACGTATCCCTTATTTTGTTATACCGTTTTGCCAAAATATCTTTGCCATGCTTTCGTGCAAATGCGCCGAACACTGTCGCCTGCTCTGCAAGCTCTTTCAATAACACGAGAGGATACGGATTATTCTGCAACACATCTTCCTGACCGCCATTCCACGATTCGAGCAATGGAAGAATGTTATCAGCACTCATACCAAGAACGAACAATGGCACTTTAAACTCGCCGCGGATGCCGACCGCCTCTGAATGAAAATATTTTATTGTTGCGAGCTGTCCTGCTTGGATGCGAGAAAATATCTCGGAAAATTTCTTCCGCACATCAGGACTGAATGTAGCGTCAATAGCAAGACCAAGATTTTCTGTACGCGCTCCTGTAATTTCTACAACAGCGTCGACGCCATTGATGACATCATCAAATTCCGCCGTCGGCGACATCGTAACCCTTTGTCCGAAAATTCCTTTGCTGACACGATCGATCAAAAGACCTTCAAAAGCAATCGCTAGAAGTTCTGAATTTCGCCCATCTGCCGTATCGATATGCTCAAATCGCCCTTTCATCCTCTCTACCAGTTGTTGATCCTTTTCTATATTATCCGCGCCATAAAGATCCTGAAACACATCTGGACTCGGACGCCGCGCCTCAATGAGGCGTGCAGCTTTGCTTGCCGCCAATGGAATTTGTTTTTCGGCTTCGACACGCATTTGTGTCGGCTGCTTAGCTCTGGCTGATTCTATATTCATATAAATACTATACCGAAAATTATTTTTTACTTTCGCCACGCTCGCCTGCCGCCTTGATGAACGCCATGAACAGCGGATGCGGCGTGAGCGGACGGGAGAGGAACTCCGGGTGGAATTGTGTTCCGAGAAAAAATGGATGCTCGGTGTGCGGGAGCTCGGCTATCTCCATCAGCACACCGTCGGGCGAGCGACCGGAGAAAACGAGACCGGCTTTTTCGAGACGCTCAATATACGCAGGGTTGACCTCATAGCGATGGCGATGCCGCTCTGAAATATTCTCTGCGCCATACGCCCTGTGCGCAACCGTACCCTTTATGATGTTGCACGGATATGCGCCGAGGCGCATCGTCCCGCCAAAACTTCCCTTTTTCAAAACAGCTTTCTGACTTTCCATGATGTCGATAACGGGATGTGTCGCATCTTTTTTTATCTCTGTGGTCTGCGCGCCTTCCAACCCCGCAACATGTCGCGCGTATTCGATGACCGCGAGCTGCATGCCGTAGCACAGGCCGAAGTACGGGATCTTGTGCACGCGCGTGTATTCTATCGCCTGCACTATCCCTTCGATACCTGTCTCGCCGAAACCACCAGGCACGAGAATGCCGTCATACTGTTCGAGCACCGAGAGAGGCACTTCACCCGCCTCGAAATCTTTGGAATTGATATAGGAAATTTTCGGCTTGAGTCCGTTGTGGTGCGAAGCTATCTTTATCGCCTCGAGCACGGAGATGTACACGTCTGCGAGGACGAACGAGCCGGAGTCGAAATATTTTCCAACCACCGCGATGTTCACCTCTCTGCTACCGTTCTTTGTCTTTTTCACAAAAGCCTCCCACTCGGTAAGGTCGGTTTTGCGCTCCGGAAGCCCGAGTATGTCCGTCAAAATATTTCCCAAGCCGTCTTTCTCGAAATTGATCGGCACATCGTAAATACTTTTTACATCCGGCGCGGAAATGACATGCTCTGAAAGAATATTGCAAAAGAGGGCAATTTTTTCTTTGCGTTTTTGGTCAAGCGGCTGTGTCGAGCGCGCGAGGATAACATCCGCCTGCAATCCGACACTGTTCAGCGAGCGCGCCGCGTACTGCGTCGGCTTAGTCTTCATCTCGCCGATATTGCCGGGCACCGGCACGTAGGAAACCATTACCACGGCGACATCGCGCGGGTGGCGCTGTTTCAACATGCGAGCCGCCTCGAGGAAGATGATGTTCTGATATTCGCCGATAGTGCCGCCGACTTCTATCGTCACCACATCTGCGCCGGCCTTTTTCTGCGCTTCGGTGATGCGGCGAATGACCTCCAGCGGAATGTCCGGCACGACCTCCACATTTTTCCCCTTGTATTCCAAATTGCGCTCGCGCCTGATGACTTCCGTGTAGACGCGGCCGGTCGTCATGTAATTTATCTCCGGCAAACTTTCGCCGAGAAAACGCTCGTAGTTGCCCATGTCTTGGTCGGTCTCGTAGCCGTCGTCTAGCACGAACACTTCGCCGTGCTCGGTCGGATTCATCGTGCCGGCATCGACATTGATATAAGGATCAATTTTTATTGACGTAACCTTGAACCCCTTCGACTTCATGATGCGGCCGATCGACGAAGCTGCTATTCCCTTCCCGATGCCTGACATTACCCCACCCACGACAAAGATATATTTTGGATTTTCAGCCATACGATTATCCTATTAGATTTTTAAATACCTCTGCACTGCCAGGAAACTGGAGACTATGCCGACCACTATACCTGTGCCGATGATGACCAGGAAGAAGAACGGGAAGTGTGCCAGGTAGTAGGAAAAAATTTGCACGCCGCCGAAGAATTGTTCAGTGGATGCGCCGAGCCAATAGGTGAGCGGATAGAATAAGAGCAGCGTTATCATACCGGATATGATGCCGTACAGAACTCCTTCGACCATGAACGGAGCGCGTATATAGAACCTGCCCGCACCGACGAGCCGCATCACCTGTATCTCCTCGCGCGAGGTGTAGATGGCAAGTCGAAGTGTGTTGAACGAGATGGCGATAGTAGTGAGAATGAGAATAATGATAATGATAAAGCCGAGACGTTGCGAAGATGCAATAACATTTTGCAATGTGTCGAGCGCCTGCCGATGTTGCGCGTCAAAATAATTTATTTTGTCGATGATGCCGGATGCGCCGCCGGAGCTCGATGTCTGCTGCTGTTCGAGGAACTGGGCTATCGTGTCATATTGTGTTATGTCTTTAGCCTTGATGGTCAAGACAGCACCGAGCGGGTTTTGCCCCAATTCGTCAAGCGCCTGCAAGGTAAGTTGGTCGTCCTGATGCCGCGCGCGGAACTGCGTGAGTGCGTCGCCTGAAGAAATATATTGAGCGGACTGCACTTCGGGTAATGCCTGCACGGACTTTTGTAATTGCAAGATCTGATCCTCCGGCGCGCTGACGGTGAAATAGACGTTCACATCTGCCTTGTCGCGCAACTCTATCAGCGCAGAGTTGAGAATGACGCCGGCGAAAATCGACATGCCGACGACGAAGAGAGTGACAGTCATCACCAGAATGGAAGCAAGCGAGACGAAACCGTTACGCCAGAAATCCTGCATGCCGGCGCGAAATATTCTTTTAGTGGTCATCATGTCCATAGAGATTGTGGTTATAGTATATACTTTCCTTCACGGTCATCGCGTATCACTTTGCCGCGATCCATCGTGAGCACACGCTTGCGCAGCGAGTCAATCACTCCTTTATTGTGTGTCGTAAGGATGATAGTCGTACCAAGGTCGTTTATCTTTTTCAGAATCTGCACCACTTCGAACGTGTTGACCGGGTCGAGGTTGCCCGTCGGCTCATCTGCCACGATGACATCAGGCTGGTTGACGATGGCACGCGCGATGGCGACACGCTGCTGTTCGCCACCGGAAAGCTCACCGGGGAAATGGTTCATCTTGTCGCCAAGGTCGACCAGCTCGAGCACATGCGGCACGTCGACGTGTATCTCATCGTCTTTCCTGCCGGCCGCCTCCATAGCAAAGGCAATATTTTCATAAGCGGTCTTTTGCGGTAATAAACGGAAATCTTGGAACACGACGCCGATCCTGCGGCGTAATTCTCCGATGCGATTCGAAGGAATCTCGTGCACATTTACTGATTCAAAAAAAACCGAGCCGGAGGTCGGCTTGTCTTCAGCGAGAAGCATCTTGACCAGCGTCGTCTTGCCTGCGCCGGAGTGTCCGACGATGGAAATAAATTCTCCCGGCTGGACCGAGAAGCTGACATCGTGCAGAGCAACAGAATTGTCTGCATACATCTTGTGAACGCGGTCATAGTAGATCACCTACCCATTGTACTGCCGGAAGTCCCGGGGTGCAAAATGTTACTGCAAAGAAAAAAGACGCCGTACCCGAAGGTCGTGCGTCTGTAGAGATTTTTCATAACTTCGTTGATATTCCGGCGAAATAAACCGGCTTGGTCTGGTCGGTGGCTTGTATGCCGACAACTCCGCTCCAGCCTTTTCCGACTTCGCCGGTCAATGTCGCGGATGGCCGGAACAGGCTGCCGTTGTGAGAACCGAGCGAACCGGCAAGGTCGACAGAAGCGGTCAACATATCATTGATATTCCAGTCGATCTGCATACCAGGTCGAACCAGCGACAGCTCATGCCGTTCGCTGCCGGTATTCCACCCGATGTGACATTTGCCGCGACGGTTACAACTAGTACCGCCGAGCAAATGCGCGAGAAATTTGATCAGTTTGGTTTTCCGTCTTCGGGCGGATTCCACTCGTCGAGACTCACATTGCTGACAACGAACTCGTTGTCAGCAACTCCATCCTCGTCAGGATCTCCCTCCTCTTCTTTATCAGGATAATAGACGACTTCCGTGTAGAGTGTAACCGTTCCTTTTTCATCCGGCTGCACCGGAGTTCCGTCCGGTTCGGCAAATTCTAATATGTCATCCGGACGGAATTTATCGCCGGCAAGGATATTTACGAGTGCATATGGATTCATCTGAATCCCGTGCCTGCAAACTCGACCATTTACAAGTACCGGAAGAATTACCTTCAAGTACACATCATCCGGATCAGGAGCATAAAGAAACCACACAGCTCCATCCTGCATCCTGATAAAGACACTGTGAATGCCTTTTCCTATCACACAGGACACATTCTTTGCCAGTACCATATCTTCCGACACTTCCATTTGTGCCATGCGAACTTTCGTTTTCTCGTCGGATATCTTCGCCTCCACCTTTTCTGCTTTTTCCACCAACAAATGTACACGACAAAAACTCTTGGTTCAAGGTAAGACACACAAAAATGGATGAGCCATTTCGGTAAAAATATAGGATACGAACAAAACGGGAGTGGAAATAACTTTTCAAGACCGATCATGATCGTTAAAAAATTCAATAACCACATGTTCTGGTGCGTTCCACTTTCAACAAAGCAAAAGACATTAGACTTCTACTACAACTACACCGATCCGAACGATCAGAAAGTTTCTGCAATCTTGGCACAGATGAAGTTGGTAAGCGTAAAAAGATTGAGACGAAAACTATATGATATGGAAGCCGAACATTTG
>CAIMFR010000043.1 GCA_903840375.1 Candidatus Adlerbacteria bacterium | reverse complement strand
TTTTTATAAACGACAGACTTGCAGTGCTTGGCGAGAAGGTGGCATTTGGCGACCGTGTGGACGTGCGATTCCGCGGCAAGCAGAAACCGTACATCTATATTGCCTACAACAAACCAAAAGGCATCGTCACACACTCCGCGCAAAATGGCGACCAAGAGATCAAACACGTGGTCGCTATCAAGGATGTTTTTCCGGTCGGCAGACTCGACAAAGATTCTCATGGGCTCATCATTCTCACCAACGACGGACGCATAACTGAAAGACTCCTTGGACCGACATACGCTCACGAAAAAGAGTACATTGTAAAAACAAAAAATACACTGCGCTCCGGCTTTAAAGAAAAAATGGAGGGCGGGGTGAGAATAGACAATGATCAAACAGACAGGTGTAAAGTTCGAATCATAAACGACCGAATGTTCAGCGTGGTGCTCACTGAAGGAAAAAAACATCAGATACGCCGCATGTGTGTCGCATTATTCCAAGAAGTCGAGGACCTAGAACGAGTGCGCATAATGAACATCAGGCTCGGCAAACTTCCGATCGGATCTAACCGAACGCTAGAGGGTGAAGAACTCCGCGCATTTTTGCGCTCGCTAGAGCTAGCTTAAATAAAGTCGGAAAGTTTTTTCAGCAGATCATTTGCTCCGCCTGCCTTAACCGCGCAAGTTGTTATAACTTCAGCATCTCCGGCGGCTTCTCGTATATTTTTCAATTGTGTGGCCAGATCTTTTTTCGTAAGCTTATCCGTCTTGTTTACTACAACGACAAACGGGTGCTGCTGATCTCTCAGTATCTCCATCATCTGTTCATCGAATGTTGTGACGCCGGCTTTAACATCCAGAACAAGTACAACTATTTTTGGACGTATATTGGCTTCGGTAAGATACCAGATGATAAGTTTTTTAAGCTTCTCTTTTTCTGCCGGATTCACGCGCGCATATCCATAGCCCGGTAGGTCAACAAGATAAAATTTCCTGTTTATATGAAAAAAGTTTATCTCGGTGGTCTTGCCCGGAGTCTTGCTCACTTTGACCAAATTATTCCTACGGGTTACCGCGGCAATGAGGCTCGACTTGCCGACGTTTGAGCGCCCGACAAAAGCCGCCTGGGATACGCCGTCATACACCAGAGGGTCAGCGCCCCGGATACCTTTTATAAATTCTGCGGAAGTTATGTTCATGGCAATGAATAGATTTGACTATTCATCATAAATATAGTGTTTTATCTACAAAAAAGCAAGACCTCCCGAGCGGCACATGAAATCAATTCAACATCCAAAGGGAAAAGTTGAGATACGCTGCGAAGGTGACCCACAGCAGGTACGGCAGCAGAAGCGACGCGGCCGTGCGCGATATCTTCTCGAATGCAAAAACAGTTGCGAGGATGGCGAACCAGAGGAAAATGATTTCGATGAACGCGCCTCCGATATTGTGCAATTTGAAAAAGATGACCGACCAGCGAATGTTGAGGGCGAGCTGCACCGCGAACATACCATATCCGATCTGCCACACGCGCATCATTTTCTTATTTTTACGAACGACAGAAAGTTTTTCCCAAAAGAGGAAAAGTGAAACACCCATCATCGCATACAAGATCGTCCATACCGGACCGAACACCCACGCAGGAGGATTCAACATCGGCTTCACCAAACCTGCGTACCAAGTCGGGATCGAAGGAATAGTAACTATCGAGCCAATGATGCCAGCACCTTCACAGACCGCGACACAGGTTACTAATTTTAGAAGATTATTTAATTTCATTTGCATACTGTTATTTATTCATGGTAG
>CAIMFR010000042.1 GCA_903840375.1 Candidatus Adlerbacteria bacterium | reverse complement strand
TTTTAAACTCGCTGGAATTCACCGTTCAATTCTCCGTTGAGTCACGCCAGCTCGACATTCGTCCATACACAACATTGCTCGAAGATCGCTACACAGCGACACTCGATGACCTCATGAAGATCCAGATTCGCGAATACATCGCATTCATCAAAGATTTCACAGAACGCTCAAACATCATGTCGAAAAATTTCTTCATCATAGTACCTTATGACCCTGCGCTCATCGCTCGGGGCTCGGGGATAGGCGCAACACTGGGCGCACTGCTTCCGTCAGGGGGCGGAGAATCCAACACGACACTCACCAACGAACAGTTCGAACAATACCGTTCTCAAATAGAAGAACGCATTGCGGTTATAGAGCAGGGAATGGTACGTACCGGTGTTCGAATGGTTAAGCTCGGCACAGAGGAGGTGATCGAACTCTTCTATAAACTTTTCAACCCGGGCGAGTTGGAGAAGCCGTTACAGATCGTCAACAATAAAGGCCCACAGATAACCCCTATCAAATAAATTATTATCGTATGGCACTTCTCGATTTTCTAAAACCAAAAACAGATACCTCTATGGTCGCATCTGTTGCACCAATACTGCCGGAACAGATCTACAAACAGGGAGTACTGGAACTACAGGATGTCATCGCGCCGTCCGCATTGAAAATAACCCCGAGAGAGATCAACCTCGGAGACAAGATCGCGCGCACGTTCTTCGTCATGTCATACCCGCGAACACTCACCGATTCATGGTTCTCGCCGATCATAAACCTCGACAGAGTGTTGGACATATCTATATTCGTCCACCCGATAGATTCCGGCGAGATATTGAAAAAATTCCAGAAAAAAGTCGCAGAAGTGCAGAGCCAGATCATGGTGCGTGAGGAAAAAGGGCTCGTTCGCGATCCGATGCTCGACACCGCATATCGCGACCTGGAAGACTTGCGCGATCAGCTACAGCAGGCGCAAGAAAAGATATTCGATGTCGGCGTCTACATCACGATCTACGGATCAACTGTCGAAGAACTCGACAAAGCGGAGTCGGAGATCAAGTCAATGCTCGAATCGCGCCTCATTTATGTTAAGCCGGCACTCTTCCAACAGGAACAGGGGTTCAAGAGCGTTTTGCCGCTTGGCAAAGATGAACTCGCGGTCAACTCAAAACTCAATTCTTCGCCGCTTTCTTCTATCTTCCCGTTCGTGTCATTCGACCTTACATCAGACAAGGGAATCCTCTACGGTGTCAACCGACACAACGCGTCGCTTGTGCTGTTCGACCGTTTCTCTCTGGAAAACTATAACTCGGTGATATTCGCAAAATCCGGCTCGGGCAAGTCGTATGCAACAAAACTCGAAATACTCCGAACACTTATGTTCGACACCGACGTTATCGTCATCGACCCGGAGAGGGAATATGAATTCTTGTCGCAAGCCGTCGGTGGCCGCTACTTCAATATCTCGCTTAACTCGGAGCACCATATCAACCCGTTCGACCTTGCGCCACCACGAGAAGACGAGAGCGCATCTGACGTCCTGCGTTCCAACATCGTCGCACTGGTCGGCCTTTTCCGCATCATGCTCGGAGGCCTCACCCCAGAGGAGGACGCGATCATCGACAAGGCCATCACTGAAACATACGCACTGAAAGATATCACCATAGACAGCAACTTCGCAGAGATCGAGCCGCCGCTTCTGTCCGACTTCGAGCTCGTGCTTGCCGGCATGGAAGGCAGCGAGTCGCTCGCGCAACGCCTGTCAAAATATACGAAGGGGACATGGTCGGGATTCATCAACGAACCAACGAACGTCGACCTCAACAAAAAATTCGAAGTGTTTTCCGTGCGCGACATGGAGGACGACCTCAAGCCTGTGGCAATGTATCTCATCACACACTTCATCTGGAATGTGGTGCGTAAAAATCTAAAGAAACGCCTCCTTGTCATCGACGAAGCGTGGTGGATGATGAAATCCGACGATACTGCGTCCTTCCTCTACGGCATGGCGAAAAGAGGGCGTAAATATTACCTCGGCTTGGCAACCATCACGCAAGACGTGGACGACTTCTTGAAGTCGCCATACGGCCTGCCGATGATCACCAACTCATCAATTCAGCTGCTGCTCAAACAGTCTCCGACGACCATCGACAATTTGCAAAAGACGTTTAACCTTTCCGATGAAGAAAAATTCCTTTTGCTCGAGTCCGATGTGGGGGAGGGAATATTCTTCGCCGGGTTAAAGCATGTCGCTATCAAAGTTATCGCTTCATACACAGAAGATCAGATCATTACATCCGATCCGTCACAGATCCTCGCGCTCCGTGCACAGCGCGCGTTGTAGGTGTCACCAAAAAGGGAGGTATACTTTTACCATGGCAGACATACTCCTCATCGTTTACGCTCTGTTCATCGACTGCATACAGGGAATGATGACATTCGGGACTTTTGCACTAGGCAGCATGTTCATACTAGGTGTTCCATTCGGATTAGCCATCGGCTTTATCATTAATTTTGCACTAAGCGCAACCTTCGGGTCGGGGCTCCTTCTGCTACTCGGTATGAGCGGCAATTTCTCGGCAAAAATTGCGATCCCCGGCGTAATCTCAGAGATGCTTCCGGGCTTCAGCAATCTACCCGGCTGGACCACGATGGTCCTGTCGTGCATTCTGCGCAAGAAAGTGGCAGCACTCGTGGGTGCAGTTGGTGGTGCAGCTGGTGGTTTTGCCGAAGCTGTTTCAACAGCGCAACCTGCAGGCGCAGCAAGACAGGGAATGACAACTTCCCCCGCAAGGACAGCGGGCACACCGGGAAGGGAACAGCTCGCTCCGCAGGAAGTAGGTCGTGAATCTGCAGCACAGAGGTCGCGTCCGATGGCAGACATCCGAGCACCACGACAACCTGCAAGTATTGTCAGGCCACTTGCAGCCGCAGCGATCATACTCTGTATGTTCTTAAGCACGGGAACTCCGGCGCGCGCACAGTCTATAGGCATCGACCAGTCACCGACGAATTACATAATCTCACCCGAGACACCTGGTCCCAATCAACTCGTCTATATCGAGGCACAAGCTGTCGGTTCGTTTATCGGCAGCGCAAACATAACATGGAAACAAGACGGCAAGACAGTTCTCTCCGGCGTTGGTGCAACAAAGTTCACTTTTACAACCGGAGGTGTCGGCAGCAATACCACTATTCATGTGACGATACAGTCACCGACCAACGGCACGTTTACGCGTGATTTTTTCTTTGCTCCTTCACAGGTAAATCTGGTCTGGGAAGCTGATACGTCAGCGCCGGCATTCTTTGCGGGGAAACCTTTCTACAGCGCGGGATCGCAGGTACGAGTAACTGCATTTCCGGTCGTTGTCGCAGGACCTGGAGGCATAACATCCGCAGACAAACTTTCATATCAGTGGACACAAAACGACCAGCTCGACACCACACAGTCAGGATTAGGAAGACAAACTTTTACCATCACCGGTCGGCAAGTGCAAACTAGCGAAGACGTAAGTGTTGATGTCTATCTCGGTCAACTTAAAGTTGGACACAGTGAGATAGTCATACCCGCACACGCACCACAGATTGTTCTCTATGCGCGCGATCCGCTCCTCGGTATTATTTTGTCCAGCGGGCTCAGCGGTACAGCATCACTCGCCGGAAAAGAAGTCACGTTACAAGCAGAGCCGTATTTCTTCGAAAACAGCAGTCTCCAAAACGGGAATATTGCTTACTCGTGGACGTTGAACGGTCAAGAAACAACCGGACCTAATTCCGCGGCAGGATCTCTCACGCTGCGACAAACGGGGACAGGTGCAGGAGGTGCAACAGTCGGCGTATCTATGCAGAATACCGACAGCACCATGTATGTACAGGCAGCAAACACGGTTCTCCAGATCCTCTTCGGACAGACGACAGCGGCAGGATCTTCACTTTTCGGACTATAGAGTATGGTAAAAAAATATATTTTATTGCTAGCAGTCCTCGCATCTATATCCATGCCTTTTGCTGTGTATGCACAAGTGACTCTACCCGGAGCTGTTAGCAACACAACTGTCGGTAATTTACCTCCGTACACGCCGCTTGAACCACTACCATTACCTGCAGGAATACAGAGCGGGCAGGCAACATTCGGCGCAATTCTTGACAGCTTTTTCTCCTTATCAATAGCTGCCGGTGGCATGCTCGCTGTCGGCATGTTGGTGTGGTACGGCATCACGTATATGTTGTCAGAGGCGGTGAATATGAAAGCATCCGCACGACGACACCTCGAAGGCGTGTTTTGGGGACTTCTGTTACTCATCGGTTCATGGCTTATCCTCAATACGATCAACCCGCAACTGGTAAACTCGTTCAGTGTCCTAAACGTAGGAGGAAGCACACCCTCAACAAACACAACAACACCGAACCCGCAGTCGACCAACATTCCAAGTGCGGCAAATTTAAACAGCACACCCTAATCAGACGGAAATATGAACACAAAAATTCTAAAATGGTTTGGGATCGGCGCAGTAATACTCTTTATACTTTTGTGTATTTGGTACTTCTTCTTTAATAAACCAACAACGACGACGACATCCGGCGGAGCCACTACAACAACAAACACGACTATCACCACCGGAACGGGTGCGTTTGGCGCTCCGGCTCAAACTATTGTCACCATTCCTGTCGGAACAACCGGTGGCGGGACGACCAATGTATCCCAACCGGTTACCCAAGCCGGAATGTCTCAAGGCCCAACGCAGAAAATATTCAAAATAGCCGACGGACCTGTTGCTGGTGCGATATACATACAGACACAAAACCCAACCACAACCGTTGCGCGATACATCATGCAAGATACCGGCCATGTTTTGGATTTCCCCGTTGATGTTCCGGGGGCTGTTGCTCGCTCTGTTTCCAACACTACGATCCCCGGTATCCAACAGATTCTATGGACAGGACAGGGGACCGGAGCGATCCTCAACCATCTCGACGGGCAGATCATACGCACGATCTCTATAGGATTGACCTCCGCAACAAGCACGATCACAGCAGGAACACCGCTCATCGCACACGTTACTTTTCTTCACGACAGCATGATCAGCGCGGCTATTTCTCCGGATGGTAAGAATATTGCGTATCTTTTGGGCACAGCGAACGGATCAGACGGATATACGGCAAACATTGACGGTACGAACGCAAAAAAGATATTCTCGTTGCCGTTATCGCAAGTAACAGTGTCATGGCCCACGCAAACGGCTCTCATGGTTCAGACGAAGACAGGAGTCGGCATCCCTGGTATAGCATTTTCTATCCCCATAAAAACAGGAGTGCCGGCACAACTCTTTTATGCACCGGGACTCTCCGCCGTTGCAAACAGCACATTTACACGCGTGGTGTATCAGACTATTGACGACGGGGCTACCGCAGGTAAAACCTATTCGCATGATGTGGTAAATGGCAGAGATATTGCACTCTCCCATAGCCCACTTCCGGAAAAGTGCACATGGAGTCCGAACACAGCGACAATTCTCTATTGTGCTGCATCAATTACCGCAATGCCGGCCAACTATATCGACTTGTGGCACATGGGGCTTCTAAGTGCCATTGACGGTATCTTTGCCTTCAATCTTGCAATAGGTCAAGCAACAGCACTCGCGGTACCGGGCAGCGTAGACGGGGGAGTACAAACCGATGTTGCATCATTGGCAGTTTCACCGAATGAAAAATATATTCTCTTTATATCAAAAAAAGACAGATCTCTTTGGGGGGTACGGCTATAAATTAAATTTCCTTTGGAGTTGCTCCAACTCGACACTTTAAAACAATATGGCGGAATTTTCCTTCGCCTGCTGAGGTGGTCTCTATTTCAGGGTCGTTTGCGAAGCATTCATGTACCACAAGGCGATCGTATGCGCTCATCGGATCCATCTCGACTTCGTGTTTGAACAGTCGCACTCGCTGGGCGAGTTTACGTGCATTATCACGCACGATATCAAGCTGCGCTTCTTGGTACCCATTCACATCAACAAGAAAACTCGCCGCTTCGTTGCCGTATTTCTGCTCCACCATGCGACGCGCGACGGTGTTGAGGGAGCGCAGATGCTCGCCACCCGGACCGATGAGATTCTTCGAATCCGGAGATGCTATTGCGACGATAGTCCGATAGCCGGTAGACACAGATACATCGGACACCTCAAGCCCTAAAAAAGAAACCAGTTCCGACACTATCTCCTTAAGCTGTTCCGGTTGCATACACTCACACTACTCAAAAAAAGTTCCGGCTGCAACTAAGCCTTCTTCATCTGTCGGCGGATCACTAGTTCCTGCGTGAGGGAAACAAGATTTCCGGTGATGAAATAGATGGCGACCGCCGCCGGAAGGGAATAGGAAATAATGGCGATAAGTGTCGGGAGGAAGTAGAGCATCATCTGCTGCTGCATCTTTTGCGCGGCCTCTTTTTGCCCGGCTGCGGTAGTTTTTTTCTGACCCATCTTCATGCGGCGCACCGACAGACGAACGACCGAGTATTGCAGAGCGCCAACCAGAAGCGCGAGGATGATATTGTGTTTCGACATGAGGTCGATAAGCCCTAGGAAGGTGAGGCTGATAGCTTGCGGAACATGAACAGACGAATAAAGAAGGTTTGTGGCGATGTGCGGAAGATCCTCACGGAAAAAAGCATAGTAGAGCGCGATGAAAACCGGTATTTGTACCAGGAGCGCGACAAACCCGCTGAACGGATGCACTTTGTGCTCCTTAAACAATTCCATCGTCCGCCGAGCGCGTTCCTCCGGCACATCTTTGTATTGTTTATTTATCTCATCAAGCTCTCCCTGCACTTCCTGCATACCCATCTGGGTTTTGATAGACGAGGCAAATGCCGGATAAAACACCGCGCGAATAATAAGCGTCAACACGACTATCGCGAGCCCGACATCGCCACCGGGCATTACGCCTATCAGGAAAATAAAAACATTGTAGATCGGTTGTATCAGTAGTGTGTTAAACATGTCGGCGTATATTTTCTAATAGTGTTGCAAGTTCTGCGGCGAATATCGGGGCGAGCGGATCCTGCGGAACTTTGTTGACGAACACGATCGCGCGCCCTTTCAGTATAGCGAAGATATTGCCCGGCAGGGAAGCGGCGGCGCGATAGACCGCTCGGCGGATTTTATTACGCCCGACAGCCTTTTTCACCAGAGATTTCGACACAACTGCGGCAATAGATAGAGATTTTTCGCCGGTAAGATATTTAACAGAAAGATGTTCCGCCCGCGATGGGCGGCCTTTTTTCAACACATCTTGAACATCTTCTGTGGTTAACCTCCGCTTTTTAGGAAGCATAAAAATAAATCCGCACAACAACCACTGCATCTGTGCAGCTTTTACAAAATTAGACAGCTATGCGCGCGCGACCTTTGCGCTGACGACGCTGTATGGTCTTGCGACCGCCCGGAGTGGCGCTGCGCACGAGAAAACCATGTGTGGTAGCGCGTTTGCGCTTTTTTGGCTGATACGTTTGTGACATGTCGATACTATATCCCACAAAAGCATTCCGCACAACTGAGGTTGTAACCCATGATCAGAAAGTAAGAATTCTGGTATTTTATAAGTATGTTTATACTTCACTTAATGATTTTCTTCATAACAGGACTATGCTTGGCAATTATCTCCACGCTCGATATACGCTTTATTTCTCACGGGAGAGCTTATGCCTCCGGACTGGTATCTTTCATAAGCTCTATGATCGGCATGGCCGTTGTTGTACAAATAATGCAAAATATAAATCTATACGGAATTAAAGGTGTCATAGCCTACTCAGCAGGGATAGGAGTCGGCACAATATTGACGATTAAATACCACATCGTTGATAAAGCTAAGGTATAGCTTTATTGAAAGGTTCTCTAAAAACCTTTTCCGCGTCTCACTAGTAGGCGCGGTTTTTTATTTCTAACCGCGAGACAAATTTTGACGCATGGGCGCGACTCGCATATGCTTACGGTACTTCCAATACTTCTACTATGACCACGACAAAAGAACTTTGGGATAATGCACTGACCGAATTGGAGATGGTCATCTCCAAACCCAATTTCAAAACATGGTTCAAGGACACACACGTCATACGCGTTGACGACGGCGTCGTGTACCTTGGTGTGCCGAGCCAATTCGCACGAGACTGGCTCTCCAACAAATTTCACAAAGACATTCTCCACTCTCTGCGAAGCCTTTCAGAAAATGTTCGCTCAGTAGAATATCAAATATCGAGAGGTGTTAAGAAAGCAGGGGGGGAGCCTCGCCTTGTACCGCCAACACCATCCGAACTTCCGCTTGAGGCCGTACATTCGAAAACAAACCTCAATCCCAGGTTCACCCTCGACACACTTATTGTCGGCCCGTTCAACGAACTCGCGCACGCGGCAGCGCAGGCTGTCATACGAAGGCCAGGGAGCGCTTACAACCCACTCCTAGTCTATGGCCCGACAGGTCTCGGCAAGACACATCTTATACAATCGATCGGCAACCATTTCCGTATCAACGCGCCGGACAGAAAAGTTCAGTACGTCACGTCAGAAAAGTTCTCCATGGACTATGTTTCGTCCGTTCAGTCGGGGAAGATACAGGGTTTCAAAGAAAAATATCGCCAGTATGACATCCTAATAATGGACGACATACAATTCCTGGCAAAGATGGAGAAGACGAAAGAAGAATTCTTCCACCTCTTCAATTATCTGCACGACAGCAACAAACAACTCATCTTTTCTTCAGACCAACATCCGAACGTCATTCAAAATCTTGAGGACAGACTCAAGTCGCGACTCGGCGCAGGGATGATAGTTTCCGTCACACCACCAGACCACGACTCACGACTTGCCATCATTCGATCAAAGGCCGCAGCACACGGCGTTGTGTTCGAAGATGAAGTACTCGCACACCTTGCCGAGGCTGTGGAAGGAAATGTGCGTGAGCTTGAAGGCGCACTCAACCTACTTCTCATTCAAGTAGAGATGCGCAACAAGCCTCTGACCATAAATGATGCGAAGGCTCTGCTGCGCGGAGCGGGAAATGCAACGAAAAAGGCCATCTCCGCACAGGAGGTTGTAAAAATAGTCGCTAATTTTTACGGCATCGAAGATTCATGTGTCTACGAAAAAACACGACGCAAGGAGGTTGTGCGCCCACGACAAGTAACCATGTATATTCTGCGCGAGGATTTCCATATATCCTTCCCGACGATAGGCGACAAACTCGGCGGCCGCGACCACACCACAGTCATCCACTCATGCGACAAAATAAAGAACAGCCTTTTGACCGACAGCGTGCTCAGTAATGAGATCCACCAAATACGAACAATGTTGAAATAAGTGTGAAATGGACCTGTGGAAAAAGCTGTTGATAAGTGGATGAACAGGGGTGTGCATATCGAGTTGTACTACTAACCAAAAGTGGACAGGAAACGATGCCCACAGCGTTATCCACAAATACACACTCCCTCTACCCACAGATAGACAACAGTTGCAGATGATGAAATAACCTTACATAATAACGATATTCTGGAGTTGTTCGAGCTCTCCACAGGACTAGTAGTAATAAGGTATTTAATATAAGATAGAAATACACACACCCCGATACGAAGGAAAAGATATGAAATTCGAAACCAGCACAGACCAACTCCTAGCAGCAGTATCGACGGCAGCAAGGTTCACAGAACGCCGCGCAGATCTGCCGGTGTTATCCAGTATTCTGCTTACAGCATCCGGCAGTCGTCTCACCTTGTGTGCGACCAATCTCGATTGTGGTGTGGAGATAGTACTATCAGCGAAGGTTGATGAGGAGGGTGTCGTGTCTGTGCCGGCCGGTGTATTCTCCGGATTCCTATCCAACGTGCGCGGCAAGGCGGTGTCTGGGTCGTTGGTGGGGGAAGTTCTCAAGTTAGAGACAGAACGCGCCTCAGCGTCGATCAAGACCGTTCCGCACGATGACTTCCCAATACTTCCGCGAGTCTCCGCAGAACGTTCATTCACGATAAAAAATAAAGACATGTCTCGTGCGATGCGAAATGTCGCATATTGCGCATCTACTTCCACAGTGAAGCCGGAACTTCAGAGTGTTTTGATGTTCGGCGAGTCGGGAAAGTTGACTGCGGTCGCTACAGACTCATTCCGTTTGGCGGAAAAGACCATTACATTAAAATCCTCCGGAGATGTTCCTCAAATGTTGATACCGGCACGCAATGCGGGGGAGTTGATGAGAATCCTCGACACTGCGAACGGCGATGTTGTTATTTATTACAACGACAATCAGATCTCTGTGCAGGTTGACGGTATTTATTACACGAGCCGTCTCATAGACGGAGCGTTTCCAAACTATCGTCAGATAGTTCCGAAGGCTTTTACCACGGAGGTTGTGATCCTTCGTGAAGATATGGCGACCGCACTCAAGTCACTTTCAGTTTTTGCAGACAAATTCTCGCAAATATCACTTGCGATAGATCCGGTGCAGAAGGCGGTGCTTCTCACTTCGCGTAATCCAGACGTTGGTGAGCAAGTTTCTACGATACGCGCCACCATTTCAGGTGATCCACTGGTAATGTCATTCAATGGTCGCTATCTTGCAGATAGTTTGCAGGCGATAACAGGGGATAGTGTGCGCATCCATGCCAATGGCGCAGGCAAGCCTATTCTCATTAAAGACGCTTCAGACACGTCATTCTTTTACCTTGCCATGCCGATGAATCGGTAGGTCATTTATATCCGTTTTGTACTGCCCACCGGTGAACAGGGTAGTCCCAATAGAGATACTGCGGATCTTGTGTTGGATCAATTGGCTGCGGGCCGGTTGGATCGTTTTTATCTACCCAGTATAAGAGTTCGTGGATCTGACCGTCTGCGCCCGGCTGTTTCCATGCACCCCAGAGCGATGGCTTCAGTGTGCTGTTGTTGGTTTCTGTGCGGGAGAATGACTGGTTGGGGAACTTGGCGAGTGCGTACTGCATGAATTCGTGCCACATCGGACCGACGATGAAGCCGGATACCTTTTTCACCATTGGAGTATTGTTGTTGTTTCCGGCCCAAATGCCGACGACAAGATTTGGTGTGTAGCCAATGGTCCACGCATCGCGATAGTTGTTCGTCGTACCGGTTTTTACCGCAACATCATGACCGGGGAAGCTAAGGAGGTCATTTTCGCCAAGTGGCGCGCGTGCGACCGGGTCGGAAAGAATGTCGTTTATTTCCTGTGCGACACTTTGCGGAAGCACTTGGCTGCCTGCTGATTGAGTATTGTCTTCGATGACAGTACCCGCAGCGTCGGTGATCTTTAGAACGGAAACAGGCGCATGTTTGACACCGTCCTGTGCAAAGATGCCGTACGCGCTCGACATGTCGAGTAGAGTCACCTCGCCACCGCCGAGTACGAGTGTGAGCCCGTATTGGTTTGGGTCGCCGAGCGTAGAAACGCCCATTGCCTTGGCAAGTTTGAGTGTGTCGGAAATGCCGGCGAGGTAGAGAACTTTGATCGAAGGAATGTTGATGGATTGTGCGATGGCGTCACGCAGTGTCATTGGTCCGCGGAAAAGTCCGTCATAGTTTACCGGTGAATAACATGGAGGCGTGTCGTTGGTGGTGTCCTCCGGTTTGCATGCTGTTGAGAATTGTGTCTGCAGGTCGAAGAGTGTGGTGTCCGGTGTGTAGCCTTTTATAAACGCCTCCGCGTAGGCGAATGGTTTGAATGCGGAACCCGGTTGGCGAGATGCGAGTGTGATGTTGAAGTTGCCGTCTATTTTTGTGTCGAAATAGTTGCGCGATCCGACCATTACCAATATTTGTCCATTGCTTGGATCAATTGCGATCATTCCGGTATTACTCGCGTTGAAAGAACTCTGGTTTGTCGCTGCGTGCGCTTGTACGATCTCTTCCGCTTTGGTTTGTAAGTCTGCATCGAGAGTTGTCACAACATTCCACCCGCTTTGTTGAAGCACATCTGTGCCGTATTTATTCTCGAGATATTGCTGCACATAGAACACGAAGTGTGGCGAAGTGATGGATGATGTTTTCTGCGGCATGAAGGTGACGGCCACTTTCTTTGCCTGGTCACGTTGGTCGGCTGTGATATATCCGGACGCAAACATTTTGTCTAGCACAAGATTTTTTCGCGCATCAAGTTCCGCTTTGTGGTTTCCGTATGGAGAATAATATGACGGAGCGGGGAGTACTGCCGCGAGGTATGCCGCTTCCGGAATAGTCACATCACTCGCGTGTATACCGAAGAATGTTTCGCTTGCTTGCTCGACCCCATAGATGCTACCACCGTATGGTGCTTGGTTGAAATAGAGCTCAAGTATCTGTTGTTTGGTGAGAACCCGCTCTATCTTCAGTGATAATATCCACTCTTTTAGTTTGCGAGTAATGGTTTTGTCGTTTGTTAGAATGGTGTTTTTCACAACCTGCTGGGTGAGCGTTGAACCGCCTTGCGATGCGCTAAGTGATGTTAGATTGATGAAGATTGCACGTGCAATAGCCTTAAGTTCTATGCCATGGTTCTGATAGAAACCCGGATCCTCAATAGATATTGTCGCGTTCTGGATATTCGTCGATATTTGGCTTATCGGCACAACGGTTCGCTGTGTGTTTTTATTCAGATCATAGAGGACAACTGTGCCGGTGCGGTCGTACAACTTGACGGATTGTTCTATCTTTTGGTTCTCGATCGCTGCCATGTCCGGCACTTTGAGCGTTGCCGCCCATACGAAAAATAGCCCAACGGCAATGAACAGCAGGCCCAGTAGCCAGAGCAGTACAGTGAGGAGATGCTTCCCTGATCTTTTTAAGATATGTTTCATTGAAGTAATACTTGGTATTATAGTAGCTATACTATATACCAAGTATGAGCATATTTACGTTCCACAACAGTGCTTCGAGGTTATTGTATTGGTTATTGGGTTATTGGGGACAGCCACCATTAATTTCACAAAAGTGTGTTATAGTTTTATGCATGGCGCGAGTCGCGAGAGTTGATGTTGGAGAAGAAATTTATCATGTGATAAACCGTGCGAACGGGCGTTTGCAGATTTTTAATACCAAAGAAGATTATCTGCTTTTTGAAAAACTCCTAGCGGAGGCTAAAAACCTAACCGACATGCGCATCCTTGCGTATACGATCATGCCGAATCATTGGCATCTCATTTTAAAGCCTCGCAAGGACGGCGATCTGGCTCTTTTCTTACACAGCCTGTGTAACACGCATACGAGGAAAGTTCACGCTATGACGAAAACGAATGGCAGCGGGCATTTATACCAAGGAAGATATAAATCTTTTCTTGTTGATAGTGAAGGATACCTTCTGACCCTTATTAAATATGTTGAACGCAATCCGGTGCGGGCGAAACTCGCACTTCATCCAGGAGATTGGCGGTGGGGAAGTTCGTGGAGGCGGATAAATGGAAGTGGACAGCAGGCATCGCTTATAGACGCATCGCCGGCGCTATTTCCGCAGGACTATATTTCATGGATAAATACGCCGGAAAAAGAAAATGAGATTTCAGACATTCGCACATCAGTGAATAAAGGGATGCCATACGGACGAGGTTTGTGGGCAGAACAAATGGTTGGGAAATATCATCTGGAATCTACGTTGCGTGCGCCCGGGCGTCCCAAAAAGGAAAAATAAGCAAGGGTTGGCATATTATAGCACATAAAATGAAAATAAATGGTGGCTGTCCCCATTATCATTATCCCATTATCCATCCATTATCATTCCATTATCATTATCGCGGGCCTGATCTGAGGAATTAATTATTTCCACACAGAGGAAAGAGCTCCAGAAATCGCTGAGCCGTCGCCAACGCCGGACCATGTTGTAATAGCTCCAACTTGCACGGGTGATGAGCGGGTGACTGTGTCTCCAAGACCGAGTTCTCCGCTGCCGTTTACCCCCCACACCCAGATCGTGCCGTCAATGCGTGTTGCGGAATTATTGTAATATCCGCAAGAAACACTCGTCCATGTTGTGAGTGTGCCTACCTGTACCGGTGCGGTAAACCTGCCCGTGTTGCCGGTACCGCACTCTCCAGTATCGCTGTCTCCCCATGACCATAGTGTGCCATTAGTCTGGATTGCGGCTGCGTGATAATACCCGCACGAAACGCTCGACCATGTGGTGGCTGTGCCTAGTTGTATAGGTGATAAGCCTCCTGCGCCTGACGCTCCAGTGTCGCCTCTACCTCCCAATGCCCAGAGCGTGCCGTCGGTTTTGATGGCAATAGAATGCCAGCCTCCGGCTGCAACCTTCGACCATGTAGCGAGCGCCCCCACTTGTGTGGGCGATGAACGTGGTGCGGTGTCGCCTAGGCCGAGCATTCCATAGCTAGCAGCACCCATTGCCCAGAGTGTGCCGTCGGTGCGGATGGCGTGGGTATGGTTGTCTCCGCAAGAAATATTTGACCACGTTGTGAGTGCTCCTAATTGTGTTGGTGATAAGCGTGCGGCAGTATCCCCAAGCCCGCATTCGCCGTTGCTGTTGTATCCCCATATCCACAATGTGCCGTCGGTGCGTATGGCGGATGAATCATAATGTCCGTTGTTGCTAGAAATACTTGACCATGTTACCAATGTTCCGATCTGTGTTGGGGTTGAATAGTCTGCTGTATTACCTTGACCTAGCTGGCCTCCGTCGTTGTGTCCCCACGACCATAGTGTGCCGTCTTGTCGGAGTCCGACAAAGTGAAGCAATCCTCCTGAAATTGCCGACCATGTGGTAAGTGCTCCAATCTGTACCGGCGAAGACCGCAGATTGGTGTCGCCAAGTCCGAGTTGTCCGTAGGTATTGCTACCCCACGTCCACAGAGAGGTGTTGGGAATTGTATATGAAATTGCTCCTGAATCGGCCGCACCTCCTCCGCCGGCGACAGTCCATGCATTGGCTGTGCCAACCTGTGTTGGTGATGAACGACTTATGGTGTCGCCAAGTCCGAGCTGTCCATTTGTGTTTACGCCCCACACCCAGAATGTTCCATCTGTACGTATCGCGGTCGTAAAGTAACCTACTCCGGCATCACCGGTGGCGTCGCTGCCACCAGCGACACTTGACCATGTTGTGAGTGTGCCGACCTGAACGGGCGAACTATATGATGTGGTACTGCCAAGGCCGAGCTGTCCAAAGGTGTCGTCTCCCCACGCCCAGAGCGTGCCGTTGGTGCGTATTGCGAATGTATTGAGGGAAGAACCTGAAACAGTCAACCATGTAGTAAGTGCGCCAATCTGTGTGGGTGATGACCTGAGGATTTTATCGCCAACACCTAATTGTCCGCTGGAATTATATCCCCACGCCCACAATGTACCGTCGGTACGCGTAGTTGCGGAGAAGTTATAGCCACCGGCGAGAATGCCCGACCATGTAGTAAGTGTGCCAACCTGTACCGGTGATGAACGGCTTACTGTGTCACCCATCCCAAGTTGTCCGGCGTTATTGCTGCCCCACGCCCACAGCGTACCGTCTATACCGGTGGCGAGGGTATTTCGAACGGTACCGAAAACACTCGACCATGTGGTTAAGGATCCAACTTGTGTTGGTGATGAACGTCTTATGGTGTCGCCAAGTCCGAGCTGTCCAAGGGGGCTGTCGCCCCATGCCCACAATGTTCCATCGGTGCAGATGGCTGGTGTGTGCGCGGCCCCAGGGTGGCCGACAACCCACCATGTAGTAAGCGCACCAACTTGTGTTGGTGATGATCGATCTGCTGTATCAGCAAGGCCGAGCTGTCCAACACTGTTGTTTCCCCATGTCCACAATGTTCCATCTGTGTGGGTAACGACAGTGTGAGCATATCCGGTCGCATAGCTGTACCATGTGGTGAGACTTCCTACCCGTGTGAATGTTGTGCGAGAGGTGGTATCACCGAGGCCGAGTTGACCCAGGTTGTTAAGCCCGCTTACCCAGAGTCTGCCTGGTCTCGCATACGAATTTGCAGAAACAACAACCCCGTACCACGTTACTCCGCCATCAATTGTGGTGAATTGAAAAAGATCAACCGCTTCTGATCTTGTAGATAGTGTTGGTGCAGAGCCGGCAGACCACACTACGGATGATGGCCACGCAGAGACCGTGCTACTGCCATTTTCAGGCTGTTTGAGTGCTACGGTAAGTGTTCCTGATTGGCCTCTCGGCGGTGGGTTAGTGAACCCTGAACTGAGGTTGCAGGTGGCTTGATCGAGTGTGATCCGGTAAAGATTGCCAAGTGAAAAATCGATGGCGTAGCTGCTGCCCGCCGCATTTACTGTCACAGAAGTAATGCCATATGCGTTAAGTTGTGTGTTCTGCACCGGCAGAGAACCCATATCCAGACGATTTTTTGATATCTTGATTGTCATGATAAAAGCGCTTCTATGTGACTGTTGCCAGACACAACCTTCCCCCATGTGCTTAATGTGCCAACCTGTACTGGCGATGATCGGTTGACTATGTCGCCCTGACCGAGTTGTCCGTTACTGTTAAGTCCCCACGCCCACAATGTACCGTCGGTACGCGTACCGACGGCATGGTCAGCTCCACCTCTGACACTCGACCACGTGGTAAGTGTACCAACCTGTATTGGTGATGAGCAATCTATGGTATTACTTCGACCGTGCTGTCCGTAATTATTTTGTCCCCACAACCATAGTGTGCCGTCGGTTCGTGTGGCACCCATGTCATTTCCCATGCTATTCATGACACTTGACCATGTCGTGATTGTGCCAACCTGTACTGGCGATGATCGGTTGACTATGTCGCCCTGACCGAGTTGTCCGTTACTGTTAAGTCCCCACGCCCACAGTGTGCCGTCAGTGCGAATTGCTTCAGTGCTACTGCCCATCTGACAAGCAACGCTTGACCATGTGGTGAGTGTGCCAACCTGCACCGGCGATGAGTAGCTGGTGGCGTTGCTTAGACCGAGTTCACCATTAACATTGCTACCCCAGCCCCAGAGTGTGCCATCAGTGCGGATTGATAAACTATTGTAGTTATTGCAAGTAACGCTCGACCATGTGGTTAGCGCTCCCACTTGTGTGGGTGATCCTGAGTCAGTGTTGGTGCCATTACCAAGGTTACCGTAGTCGCGACCATATCCCCACATCCACAAGGTGCCATCTGAATGAAGCGCTCCGGAGTGGCCATAACTACATTGACCGGCAACACTCGACCATGTAGTGAGTGTGCCCATCTGTACTGGTGATGAGGCACCGCTGCTCTGGCCGTTGTTGTTGAATCCCCACGTCCACAATGTACCGCCGGTCCGTATCGTGACGGCAAAATCTGTTCCCGCTGAAATGTCCGACCATGTATTGAGTCCTACTTGTGTGGGTGATGAGCGGTTTATTGTGTCACCTAGTCCGAGATCTCCATATCCGTCGTATCCCCATGTGAATAGACGTTGTAGGGCTTTTAGATTTGATGCAACAGATGTTCCGTACCATGTTACTCCGCCGTCTGTTGTCCTAAATGTGTACCAGTCTATCTGACCATTGACAGGTGATGTGGTCGGAGTGATGCTGTCAGGCCACCTGACGTTTCTTGGCCATATTACGGAGTAATTGCCGGGTCCTTGTTTTGTAAAAACCTGAAATTCTGTGCCCGTGCCTGAAGATGCATTTTTGAAGGAAAATATAGCATTTGCATCGAGTGTGACGTAGAAGATGTTGGCTGTTGAAAGGTTAAGCTGTCCCGCTGTTAGTGTGCCGTAGTTGCTAACCACTGAGCTCTGCGAGTAGTTTTGCAGCGCAGCATTTTGCAGCGCTTCCTTACCTAGATCAATTCTATTTTTAGACAGTTTTATTACCATAAAGTGGTTACAAACAGTAAGGGTATTTTACCATGATTAAAGTTTTTTCTCGGTATTTTCCACACCGCAGGCGTGTGGGTTGTGGGTATTAGTTGTACAGTTTGTATATCATGGTCGTAAAACTGTCTAAAAATCGCGTTGACATGGGCAACGAGCAGATTCAGAATGCAATTCTGAAGTCGTATACCGAGGTTTTGTACGCAGCCGGCGCTTCAGGAACGTACACAGTCAGTTTTACAAACGGCAATTCGATGACGGTTAGACTCGCAGGCAATACTACTTTTGTATTTCCGAGCTCGCTCTCAAGTTCAGTCGCGTGGGTTTTTACGCTCTTTGTTTGGCAAAACAAAGTTGGCGGCTATACGGTGACGTGGCCAAGCAATGTTCGGTGGGCAAACGGCGTCCCGCCAACACTTACCACAACAGCTTATTATGTTTCTGAATTCAAATTTGTATCTACAGATGGCGGCACTACCTGGTATGGAACACAGACAATGTTAAGTTTGTATAAAGCGCCGCAGCTTGGTCTGTTCGAATGGGGATATAATGTCCAAGGTCAGCTCGGCGAGAGCGATACGGTAAACCGTTCATCGCCCACACAGGTTGGCGCACTCACGACGTGGTCGAATATCACGGCCGCGGCTCTTCATGTGATAGCATCTCGCACCGACGGCACACTGTGGACGTGGGGACACAACAATAAAGGGAACCTTGGTCAAGGTGATAAGATAGATCGTTCATCACCCACACAGGTTGGCGCGCTCACGACGTGGTCGAATGTTGGGAATGGGTGGTATCACAGTTGTGGGACGCACACCGACGGAACGCTGTGGGCGTGGGGATACGGCGCTTTCGGACAGCTCGGTAAGGGTGACCAGGTAGATCGTTCATCGCCCACACAGGTTGGCGCACTTACCACATGGTCAAGCGTTGCCGGTGGTGGTTATTACATCACCGCGGCTCTTCGTACTGATGGCACGTTGTGGGTGTGTGGAGGTAGTGCAAACGGACAACTTGGTCTAGGTGATACAGCCTCACGCTCATCTCCAACACAAGTTGGTACGATAACCACATGGTCGAGTGTCGCCGGTGGGAGAAAACATACTCTTGCCACTCATACTGACGGTACGCTCTGGGCGTGGGGGTACAATTTCAACGGGCAGCTCGGCGTTGGCGACGGTGCCGACCGCTCGTCGCCCGTGCAGGTTGGTGCGCTCACCACATGGTCAAGCGTTGCCGGTGGCGGTTACAGCACTGTGGCTCTTCGTACTGACGGCACGCTCTGGGCATGGGGCAACAACTCGCAAGACCAGCTTGGTATGGGCGGTGGTGATGTGACTTCACCCACACAAATAGGTGCGCTCACCACATGGGCGAATGTGGTGAGCGGCTATCGGCACGTTGCCGCACTTCGTGCTGACGGCACCGTCTGGATGTGGGGATACAACAACTTCGGCCAGCTTGGCACCCTGGACACAGTCACACGCTCGTCTCCGACACAGGTAGGAACGCTTGCCCTGTGGTCAAGCATTGCTGCCGGTCAATACCACACCATGTTGCTCTACGGATAAATATGATTGATGGTGAATGGGGACAGTGAATGGGGACAGTCACCATTCATTTCCATTTTATGTATTCTGGTGTGTTGATGGTTACGAATTTTTAGAGGACTTCCTCATCTTCTTCATCAAAACTTCCTTCGTCTTCGTCGTCTTCATCTTCCTCGGTGTTTTTTTCGTCTTCTTCGGTAATCTCTACCATATCGAGCGAGAACTCTTCGGGTGCAAAGTCATGTTGCATACACAAACAATGTTTATGGTTTGTTAATGATAGAACATCCAAACATGGAATGTTGTACCAAACCTATAATTTATTGCAAGATGTTTTTTATTTTGATGTGGATAAGTGAAAAAGTGACATCACCGCATCGAGGCGAGGCAGGTGAGTCCGACGGCTATCGCATCGAGTTCATCATCGAGGCGTTTGCGTGCGGGGAGCGACACAAGTCGCCCGACCATCATCGCCACGGCTGATTTGTCGCTCTTGCCGTAGCCGGTTATTGCGACCTTTACCTGGAGCGGCGTGTATTGGAAAATTGGTACGGCATCTGCCGCTCCGAGATAGATCAGCATGCCGCGTACCTCTGCGACGTGCATCGCAGTCTTCGCGTTTTTTGCGAAATATAAATCTTCAAGTGCAAACGCTGTCGGTTTCCATTTTTTTAACAGCTCCACGGTCGCATCGCCGAGCAGTTGGAGGCGATTCGGAAAGGGAAGCACCGGGTCGGTGCGAATGCAATCGGAGTGGAGTAGAATATCTTTTCCATTTTGCTTTTCCAACACAGCGACACCGAGGCGTTCAAACCCAGGGTCAAATGCCAGCACTCGCATATTTTTATTCTGCATTCGTGTAGACCGAGTCGACGTCGTCATACCCCTCGAGGGCGTCAACAAGCTCAGAAAGTTTTTCTAGATCTTCATCAGAGAGGTCGATGGTCATCGTCGGCACAAGTTTGTCGTCCTGCTTTTGGAATGCCCATATCGCTGCTCCCGGTGCCGCGAGTGCTGCGCCGTGCAAGCTCAATAAATGTTTGATCTCCTGCGCAGTGCGGTTGTTGTTGTCTGTATATCCTTCGATGACTATCGCGACTCCGCCCGGACCGTATGATTCGTATTCGACTTTTTCCATAGCTGCTCCACTGGCTGAAGCCTTTTCGATGGCGCGGGTTATGTTCTCCGCCGGCATGTTCTCCGCACGCGCTTTCTCGATAGCGAGACGCAGCCCCGGGGCATTTCTGTCACCTTTAGACTTCTTCGCTTCGATAGTTATAACTCGTACCATCTTGGAAAAAACTTTAGACTTGCGCGCGTCCGTGGACTCTTTTTGGCGTTTAATTTTGCTCCATTTGTTATGTCCTGACATAATATAAGTTTATAACGCAAAAAAGAGATTTATAAAAGCTTCTCGCTCAAGTTTGGTGGGGGAGTTTTGCCGAGGTGTTTGTAGGCTTTTGCGGTGGCTACACGGCCGCGGAGGGTTCGTTCTATGAGTCCAAGCTGGAGGAGGAATGGTTCGTGCACTTCCGAAAGCGTGTTCGGTTCTTCGGCAAGTGCCGCCGCGAGTGCAGAGACTCCGGCAGGGCCACCGCCAAATCTTTCGATAAGTGCGGTGAGTAATTTTCTGTCGAGCGACGTGAGGCCGAGCTCATCTACTTCGAGCATTCCGAGGGCCTCGGACACGACATCGCCGGAGAGCGGGATGCGCCGAATCTGTGCCAGGTCGCGTGCGCGTTTCAAGAGATAGTTGGCGGTGCGCGGTGTTGAGCGGCTGCGCCGGGCTATTTCATGCACGCCGCTTTCCTCCACAGGCACGCCGAGAATATTCGCCGAGCGACGGACGATCTGCGCGATGTCGTCTTCGGAATAGAACTCGAGGCGAAAGACTCCGCCGGAAAAACGAGACCGGAGCGGTGCGGAAAGATCGGCGACGCGCGTCGTGGCGGCGATGAGTGTGAATGGCGGCAGTGGCAGCTCCAATGTGCGTGCGGACGGGCCTTTGCCGATGATTATGTTGAGAACGCCCGACTCCATGGCGGGGTAGAGGACTTCCTCAATCGTTCGCGATAGACGGTGTATCTCGTCGATAAAAAGAATGTCGCCCGACACGAGGTTGGTGAGGAGTGCTGCAAGGTCGCCGACGCGTTCAATGGCAGGACCGGATGTAGAACGAAGGTTTCCGCCAAGCTCGTGGGCGATGA
Source organism: Candidatus Adlerbacteria bacterium (assembly GCA_903840375.1). Classification (GTDB taxonomy): domain Bacteria; phylum Patescibacteriota; class Minisyncoccia; order Phycocordibacterales; family SBAW01; genus GWA1-54-10. The sequence continues at coordinate 2,606 of CAIMFR010000042.1, read as the reverse complement.
GGTGCGCGAGCGTTGTTTTACCAAGCCCCGGCGGGCCGTAAAAGAGAATGTGCTCAGGCGGATTCCGGCGTTCTTTGGCCGCCGATAGCAAAATATGCAGATTATTTTTGATAACTTCCTGACCGACATATTCGTCCCACGAAGACGGGCGTAGTGTTTGATCGAGAAATGAGTCTTGTCTTGCGCGCGGTTCGGTGGTATGGTCCGAAACAGATTCTTCTATTGTCGAGCCTTCGTGGATAGTTATAGGAGGTTGTTTTTTGGCCTTCTTTGGCGGCATGCTTGACATAAAATGAATACTATGATAGACTTTGTGAAGTTCTTACAGATGAATATTTTCGATTCGAGCGTACGTATCTCTAAGCAATGAGGCCTGCAAGGGTTTTGGACTCATCTTAAGGACGTTCCGGTTACATGCTTGCATGTTTGCGGGGACTATCCTCAGAAATGATTTTCCGCTTTTTGACTGGTTCAAAAAGATTATTGCTTAGAGGTACGTGTTCTCGAAAATTTCTACACTCACTGTACTCCTCTCCCGTAGCACAGCGCAACGTTGACGCATGTATTTATTCTTCTTATGCTAGTATAAAATTATGTTGACGGAGTTTTTGGAAAGGAAAATGCACAAGGCGAGTTTTAAACGGCTCGCGGACAAAACATATTTCGGTGAAATAGCCGGTGTTCGTGGTGTGTGGGCGAATGCTAAGACAATTACCGCATGCAGGAAAGAATTACGCGAGGTTTTGGAAGATTGGCTTTTGTTGAAGGTTCGAAGTGGCGAGCGCGTGCCGGGTTTTTCTTTTCATACAGATAGGAGGGAGCTGGTGCTCGGCTAACATTTTTGTGAAGAGTATTTCCTGGCGCCATTGGAGGCCGAAGCTCTAATGCTTGAAAGAGACACGACCGCTCGCAAAAATAACCATGTAAAAAGTTCTGTTTTATTTCTCCTCCAGGTCGATCACGCGTTTTAATTCTTCAAGAGACGTTATTCCTCGCAAGATTTTTATTATTCCGTCTTCCAAAAGGGTGGGGGTGCCCTGTGGACTTGCCGCGGCCGCTATCTCGCGTTCGCTCGGCTTCTCTCGCAGAATGTCTTCTATCGCGCGATCCATAAATATTGCCTCGTAGATGCCTATTCGGCCTTTGAATCCGCGGCCATGGCATTGTTCACAGCCTTCGGGGCTCGCGTCGTACACCGTTTTCGTATTTTCCGGCACGAGTGATCTGTCGACTATTGCCGCGATGATCTTGTCGATAATGGCTTGTTCTTCCGGAGTCGCGGGGCGCTCTTTTTTGCATGCAGGACAGAGCTTGCGCACAAGACGCTGCGCCATTGCTACAGTTATTGCGGAACTTAAAACCTTTTCATTTATGCCGAGGTCAATGAGTCGCGGGAATGCGCCTGCTGCGTCGTTGGTGTGAAGTGTGGAGAACACAAGGTGTCCGGTGAGTGCTGCGTTGATGGCAGTTTCGGCAACTTCGTTGTCGCGGATCTCGCCGACCATTATGATGTCCGGGTCCTGGCGCAATACGGAGCGCAAACCATTGGCAAACGTGTAAGTCTTTTTATCAACTTGCGTCTGCACAATTCCGTTCAGGTGATATTCGACAGGGTCTTCTATGGTGATGATCTTGTAATCCGGGCTGTTTATCTTACGCAAAAACGCGTAGAGCGTCGTCGTTTTTCCTGAACCAGTCGGACCTGTGGTGAGGATCATTCCGTTCGGTCTATTTATCTCTTTCTCGAGGCGTTCGCGGAGCTTCGGTTCAAAGCCGAGATCCTCGAGTGGTACTTCGATGGACTTCGGGTTGAGAATACGGAGCACCATTGTCTCGGCATAGTTGCCGGGGAGAATGGATGTGCGCAGTTCTATTTCATCACCCTTTATTTTGATACTAAAGCGCCCGTCCTGTGCTTCGTCGGTGATATTTAATTTGAGTCCGGACAAAAGTTTGAGACGTGAAAGAAGTAAATGGAAGGTGTCGTAGTCTAGGGTGATGATGTCGACCAGCACGCCGTCGAGGCGATAGCGTAGGCGCACGACTTTCTCTTCCGGTTCTAGGTGAATGTCGGATGAGTTGGTAGAAAGTCCTCCGGCAAGAATAACTTCAAGGATGCGCGTGATGCGGTAGGTTCGTTTCATCTGCACGGCTTCAGTGATAAGCGCTCCGATGTCGGTGATCGTCTTAACTTTTTCAATAAGTTCCTCTAATTCTTCGCTCGGGATCTCAAACACTCCGGCGGTACTTTGTTTCGCATACGACAGATCGGCATAGCGCGCATATGCTCGCTTCAGGCTCTCCTGCGACACCATGAAAATGGTAGGGGTATAGCCAAGGTCAGTGAGCTTCTCTACAAGAGCTTTTACTTTTGGATTTTCAGGAGCACGTACGGCGAGACTTAATTTTTTGCCTACCATGCCGAAGGCGACAGCTTCAGTGTCGCGAGCCTCCGCTTCAGGGACAAGGCGCAACGCGTCGGTGTTGATAGCCATGAGAGAAAGGTCGGCATATTGGACGCCGTATTTCTGCGAGAGCATCTGTGCGAGCTCTTCTTCTTCGCGCCGCTTGAGAAAATCCAATCGTCGCATCTGTTCCGATTCATC
>CAIMFR010000041.1 GCA_903840375.1 Candidatus Adlerbacteria bacterium | reverse complement strand
ATGAGTATGCATCCCTTAATGGATTCCATAAACTCATGTGCGAATATTTAAATCATCCTTATGATGATGAGTTTATTACAAGATTATCAGAGTGCCGCATCAAGGCAGATTTTGTGGTAAACGAAGGTGTGGTTGAAACATTAGAGAAGTTAAAAAATACTTATAAACTTTCCATCTTGAGTAACGCGCTCCCGTCTCGAAGGCATCATGAATTACTCATGGAAAACCTTATTGCATATTTTGATCCGATTATTATCTCTTTTGAAATAGGTGTTCATAAACCCGACCCTGAGATATTTAATTATGCGTTAAAGCAGTCTCCGTTTCAGGCGTCAGAAGTGGCATTCGTCGACGATAAATTAGAAAATCTTCAAGCGGCCGAAAAGGCAGGATTTGGACAGTGTATTCTGTTTTCCAAAGAGAAGCACCTAAAATATAAATCCACAACAAACTTTAGAGTTTTACCAAACTTAATTGATTAAAAAAATATGAAGAAGGTCTTAATGTTGGTCGATGAATCATACGAGGATTTTGAACTTCATTATCCTAAAATTCGGCTGGAGGAAGAAGGTATCCCTGTAGTGATTGTTGGTTTAGAAAAAAAGATCTACCACGGTAAAAAGGGTTTGTCTGTGGAGCCGGACATGACGTATGATCAAGTAAATCCTGATGATTATGCCGGCGTAATTATACCAGGAGGTTTTGCACCTGACTTTCTTCGTAGATATGAGTGGGTACTAAATCTGGTTAGAAAATATAACAAGGAAAACAAGATGGTTGCTTTTATCTGCCATGCTGGCTGGGTCCCGATCTCTGCAAATATTCTTCGTGGACGAAAAGCAACAAGCTTCTTTGCGATTAAGGACGATATGGTAAATGCCGGAGCGTTGTGGGAAGATTCGTCGGTTGTAATTGATAAAAATCTCGTATCGTCTCGCAAGCCGATTGATCTGGGAGATTTTTGCAAAGGCATGTTGCAAGTGCTGTCTTAATATATCCGTATAAAATGAAAGACGATTCGTGTTGATAACCCCACTTCGCAATCCTCCAAACCTAAGCTAAGGTACACAACAATAGCTTGAAATGCTATTATGTTCTTGTGACAATTGAATAGTTCGTAAGTAGCCTAACCCCATTGAGAATTGCTTGGTGGGTATGGTGAAAGCAGCCGCTACAGTGCAAAAAACTCCTCGTCCGGAGTCACTGTAGCGGTCGTATCCCCGAAAGGGGGTATGGGCTTGGCCGAAAGGTTGAGTCGCAACGGGCGGGGAGCTTTTTAGACTGGACTCCCAAGATTGCCCACAGCACATACGAGAGGGTGAGCAAGGTGCTTTTCGCGCTACCTCGAAAAGCGACGAGGTATAACAGGTTCCAGTCCGTACGTTCAGTAAGTGCGAAAATTTCGTACTGAAATGGCGCTGTTTCGTATTCAACATATTCTGCAAAGAAGATGTTGAAGAACCATAGATGCGAGCGACGAGTAACGTAGCTGCGCACCAATTTATTTTTGCAGATTACTTCCAATATTTCCTGTCCAAGAGTTTTACTACTTTTCATGGTCTTGCTTGATTTGACTCTCGGTTTCCTTTAATAACATTGAGGAAAGCTCTAGTGCTTGTTCGGCCGTCGCTTGTTCCTGCGGAGTGAGATCCTCTCTAGTGTGATGAATACTGCCGCTGATTAATAACTTAGAGGTATATGCTGGGTGGTGAGTCTTTAGCCACGAAGTTATGGCCGACATATTTTTGTCTCTAATGGCAGAAACTAAAAATCCTTCCGCAACGTCATTCACAAGGAGTGAGCCGTCGTAGAGAGCCTCATCAGCTGCCTTCGCAAACTCAGGGTCATCATTGCGCCAGCGGTAGTAACTAGCACGTCCTATGTTTGCTTTTGAGCGCGCCATTTCCACAATGGGCGTGGTCTTGAGGTGCTCTAGTAATAATTGTTTTTCATGAACGATTCTTTTCTCAACCGCCGATAATTTATTGTCCATGTTAGAGCTTTATCGCTTTAGTGCTGGTGAGGGCCTCGAAGCGATTGATGATGAGGTCGCAGAAAATAGGCTCTATCTCGACGAGGTAGGCCGAGCGCTTTAACTGCTCGCAGGCGATGAGAGTGCTGCCTGATCCACCAAAGAGGTCCAAGACCACCTCGTTGACCTTGGTGCAGCGTTTGAGTGCCTTCTCGTGCAGGGTCGGTGGCTTCTCGGTCGGGTGTCGGTACTCTTGCCCCGGTAGCCTTTTAATCAGCCAGATGTCGAGGAGTCCAAGGATGTCTTCTATAAGGGCGTTGCCAGTGCCTATTTCTTTATTCATCACTTCGGTAAGGTCGTAGTGATTTTCAGAAAGGTAAGGGGTGCCGCGCGTCCCGTAGACGCAGGGCTCGTAGACTTTATTGAACGCCACTTGCGGTACCACGTTCTGATTATTTTTTATCCACAAACAGGTGCGTCTATTTTCAATACCGAGATTGCGATACAGGTCTTGAATCATGCCGACATAATTTTGGTCGCACCAGTAGAAGAAGTGGGCGT
>CAIMFR010000040.1 GCA_903840375.1 Candidatus Adlerbacteria bacterium | reverse complement strand
TTCCCGCAACTTCTTGATTGCCGCAGGACCTTGTGATTCCTCGTCGTCCTCGACTATTTCTTCAATAACATCATCAGTTTCTGCCATGATGTATGCATTGTATACAAAAAATCCCCGGCGTCAAAGTTGACAGAATGAAACATGTGACTTTTTGTTGACCTGCTTTGTCGCAGACTTCATATTTATTGTATGATGAAACGCATATGGAGATTACCTATGGCTTCAGCCCTTTTCGCAAGGAATATCACAAGATGGTGAAAGACGGTCTTATCACTTCATGTCCTTTTTGCGCTGAAAGTGATATGGAGTCGCAAGCGATTCGATCACAAAACGGCGAGCCTGTAGAAAATGAATTCTCACGCTGGGTGATAAATAAATATCCATACAGCGACGGACACACGTTGGTAGTTCCCAAACGGCATATCTCGTCGATACACGACATGTCGCGCGATGAAATAATTTCTCATCACGAGATGATCCGCTTCGCCGCCGACACATTGCAAAAGCTTTATCCGGATGCGGGCATAGAAACCTTCTTGCAATACGGTAAGGGTTCGCGTATGTCGCTTCCGCACCTGCATACGCACGTCGTGCTTGCCCTGCCGACCGATACATACAGAGGCATGCAAAAACTCGGCTACTTCGAAGCGTTTGAGGAGGACGAAGAAAAAATAATCATGCTGCCGGTGAAGGTGACGCTCGTGCGAGAGAAACTTATCGAGGCGCTTGCCAAGGTCATCGACCTGTCAGAACTTGCAAAATATACGACCGCGCAATAATCTAAAGTTGGACTGTAACAAAAAGAGGAGATTGTGGTGAAGAAGATGAAGGGTGTCATTCTTGGCGGAGGTCTCGGGACGCGACTACGCCCGCTGACCAATACACGCAATAAGCACACGTTGCTGATAGCCGGAAGACCGATGATCGAGTATCCCATCGTACGACTTGTCTGTGAGGGAATTACCGACATAGCGATCTGCCTCAATGGACCATACGGTCATCAGGTTGAAGAGGTTGTCGGTGATGGTCAAGACCTCAAGTGCAAAGTGCAATACTTCTATGACAAGAATAATGTTGTCGGAGGTCCGGGGTATTCTCTCGCAGAGGCGAGCGAGTGGTGCGAACGTGATAATGGTGACATCGTCGTATTGTTCGGCGATGGAATCTTCTTCTCACCTCTCGGCCTTATGGAGCACCGCGGACCGCACATGCTCCTCATGAATCTGCCACCGGGCGGCGCTGACGACCCCTCGAAATATGCACAAGCGAGGGTCGAGGGTGAACGTGTACTCGAACTTGTGGAAAAGCCAAAGCAATTGGTCAGCACACTCGTGCAAGCCGGCGCATTCATTTTCCCGCCGAGCGTGTTCAGCGTCATCGACCAGATAAAGCGGAAGACACCACCCGGATGCGAAATCGGCATGACCGAGATCAACCAGTGGTACGCAAGTAAAGGAAGTCTCACCTTCACACGCATCAACCAAGGCGACTACATCGACTGTGGGACACCGGATGCGCTGCGCGAAGCAGAAGAACGCGTCGAGCTGCTGCGTATTCAGCAAAAATACAGACATCTAGGCTGCAATTTCTAGAACGAATGCCGGAAACGACAACGACCGCGTCTGATTTTCAGATCGCGGCCGTTTTTTATATTAGCGTTTGCTCCACTGCTTGCGCTTGCGGGCTTTGACGAAACCAGGCTTGCGGCGTTCTTTCGCTCGCGGATCGCGTTTGAGATACCCTTCTTTCTTGAGTGCCGTGCGGAGTTCGGGGTCGAACTCAACCAATGCGCGCGATATTGCATGACGTATTGCATCGGCTTGTCCTGCGATACCTCCGCCGCTTACAACCGCAGTAACGGTAAACATCAATGTCGGAGCGACTTTAAGAAAAGGCTGGAGCGCTGTAACACGGAGCGGCTCTGTCGGGAAATAGTCGTTGACCTCCTTTCCATTTATAGTAACAGACATACGAGTCGCCGGCGTCAAACGCGCGCGCGCAATAGCTGTCTTGCGACGACCTACCGTCTCGATGTACCGCCCTTCAGTTTTTGTTTTCGTGATTGCCATAGATGATTATTTTTCTATCGTGAGCATCTTTATGCGTTCCGCTTGCAAACGATTCTTCGGGAGCATGCCGAGCACTGCCTTGCGTATTACTTCCGTCTCACCCTTGCGTGCAGTGAGCATAGCATATGTTTCGATTTTCTGCCCACCCGGGTAGCCGGAGTAGCGAAGATATTCTTTATCCTGTTTCTTTGTGCCGGAGATCTTGATATGTGACGCGTTGGTTATGGTAACACCACCTGTTGCGACGACATTCTTCGCGAAGTCTGCAGAATGTTTGCCGAGCAAAGCCTTCGCAGCAGCACTTGCGACACGTCCGAGCATCTTATTTTTTGCATCAATGGTGATCATATATTTTTATACAAATTCTATTACTGCCATAGGCGACGCGTCACTCCTGCGAGGCTCCATCTTGGTAATGCGAATATAGCCGCCTGCTCGCTCTGTGTACCCCGCGGCCATCTTGATAAGCTTGTTCGCGATACGAGCATCACCGAGTGCTTTGATAAGCATACGGCGGCTTGCCAGTGTATCTTTCTTGCCGCGCGTTATCAACTTTTCGACGAGCGGACGAATTTCTTTCGCGCGTGCCTCCGTTGTGGTGATGCGGGTCTTGAGCACCAGCGAGCGAGCGAGCGACGAGAGCAACGCATGGCGCTGACCTGTCTCACGACCGAATTTTCTGTTTATATTTCCGTGGCGCATGGTATTTTTTATTTAAGGAAGATGCCGGTATTCGCAAGCGCACGCTTGATCTCCTGGATAGCTTTCGGACCGAGCCCTTCTATCTCTGATAGGTCGCTCTCTTTCTTTCGTGCGATACCTCCGACCGTGCGAATGTTCGCCTTTGTAAGAGATGCAATGGTGCGCGATGAAAGGTCGAGATCGTCGATGCGAGTCTTCAAGATCTCTGACGCACCATCTGCTCCGTCTGCCGACACCTCGACTGGTGCGGAAACGGCTGTTGCAGGTGCGGAAACTTCCGGCAGCTCTTCCTCGCGGAAGCCGACAATGGCCTTGAGCTGTGTGATCATTATCTCGATAGATTGCTCAAGCGCCGCGCGCGGTGCCAGTGTTCCGTCTGTCTCAATGGTGATGCGCAAACGATTGTAGTCTGTTCTATCGCCGACGCGCATGTTCTCTACTTCGTAGTTCACTCGGCGAATCGGTGAGAAGATGGCATCGACGGAGATCTCACCAACATCGACACGCTCTTTCTTGAGCACTTCGCGCGGAACATAGCCGAGACCACGCTCGATGTGGAACTCTGCCTCTATGCCATTACTCTTGTCGGTCAATTCGCAAATGTAAGCATTCGGGTTGAGCAAACGAACCTGTCCCGGCAGCTTTAGATCTGCGCCGGAGATCTTCTTCGGGCCTTTTGCCGAGAGAGTGACTGTCTGCGGCTCCGAAGTGAGAAGCTCGAAACGAAGTTTCTTGAGGTTAAGAAGAATTGTGACGACATCTTCACGAACACCGTCCATGGTGGAAAACTCATGACCGACACCGTCTATCTTGACACTGGTGATAGCCGCTCCGGTGAGTGAGGAGAGAATGGTGCGGCGCAGACTGTTGCCAAGCGTGTGACCATAGCCAGGGTAGAACCCGTCTATCTCGTACGTACCCTCGTTGTCAACTTCGGAGATGACTCGTGGCTTACTCGGAAGTGTGATTGAATATTCCATCATAAAAATAAATAATTATTGGATAAATTAACGACTATAGAATTGGATGATGACCGCCGCACTGAATGGAAGATCCGTGATCGGGATCATCGGCGTACTCTCTATCTTAACGGACATACCGCCTTCCTCGGCTTTCATCCACACTGGAGTCTTTGTCTCAAGTATCGCGGCAGTGCGGTTGGCAACCATGGTGCTTTCGCGGGTCTGCGGACGGATCGAAATAGTGTCACCGGCAGAAACTTGGTGCGACGGGATGGTCATTCGGCGACCGTTTACCATGATGTGTCCGTGAGAAACCATTTGGCGTGATGCGCGGCGAGTTGCGGTAAAACCTGCGCGATAGACGACATTGTCGAGGCGGGATTCGAGGCGGGAGACGAGTTCTGAAGCACTGTCAGTCCCCTTCTTCTCCATCGATTCATGTGCGTACCGGGAAAACTGTCCTTCGGACATGCCGTAGGTGAAGCGCGCCTTCTGTTTCTCTAAAAGTTGTACGCCATAGTCGCTACCGCCGCGTTTCGGGCGTGTCTTGCGCGGAGTGTTCATCTCGGCAAGCTGAAACTTCTGCGTCTGGCATTTTTCAAATACCGAGGCACCGAGGCGTTTGCAGATTTTGTATTTTGGTCCTACCAACATAAATAAATTAGAGATGATTATGGAAAATTATACGCGACGCGGCTTCGGCGGACGTGGACCATTGTGCGGAACCGGAGTCACGTCCTTGATGGACGATATATGGATGCCTTTCGTTGCGAATGCGCGGATAGCGGACTCGCGACCTGCTCCGACACCGGAAACAGTTACAGAAACCTCTTTTATGCCCATCTGTATCGCCTTATCGGCAAGGATCTCACCAACCTTTGCAGCTGCAAACGGAGTACCCTTCTTTGCTCCTGAAAAACCAAGTGAGCCGCTTGATGACCACATAACAACGTTGCCCGAGGTATCGGAAACGTTTACCTTGGTGTTGTTGTAGGTCGCCTCGACATTCATGATACCGGCGTCCAACTTACGCTTAGATACGCGGCTAGAAGTACCGCGCGCGGCACCGCTTGACTCACCTCCTTTTTTGACTATTCGTTTCTTACCCATAGATACAGTAATTAGCCACTAGTGATTAGTGACTAGTAAAAACACTATAAACGTTCTTTGATAATTTGTCCATTGTCATACCTTTTGGGGAAATCTGCCTCTTAATGTATCCGCTAACCAACGTCATTCTACGTCTTCTCAGTCTTTCGGCGACCTGAAGCCATGGTCTTGCGGACGTTACCGCGGACGGTTCTGGAATTGGTCTTGGTGCGCTGACCTCGTGCTGGGAGCTTCTTTGCATGGCGAGAGCCGCGATATGATCCGATGTCTTTGAGGCGCTTGATGTTGCCTGCGACTTCGCGTTTGAGGTCACCCTCCAACTTGAAACCTTCGACAAGGCGACGAATCTCGTTTTCCTCATCTGGTGTCAATTCTGCTGCCGGCTTCATTGGGTCTATCTTGGCCTGTGCACAGATCGACTTAGAACGAGGAAAGCCGATGCCGTAGAGCGCGGTCAAAGCGTAAGCTAGACGTTTGTTTGGGATTGTAATACCTGAGATACGCATAATATAAAATATAGATTAACCCTGGCGCTGCTTGTGACGCGGATTCACACAAATGACACACAAACGACCCTTGCGACGGAGCATCTTGCAGTTTACACAACGTGTTTTTATTGAAGCTTTAACTTTCATGGTGGTTTATAGACGGCGTGTGATGCGACCCTTGCCTCCGTACGGATCAATCTGGACCATTACCTTGTCACCCACGAGCACCTTGATACGATGAAGGCGCATCTTGCCGGCGAGGTACGTCAACAGCAACTCTCCGGTACTCAAAGTAACTCGAAACAGTGTATTGGGCAGGGCTTCTTCAACGACACCCTGAACTTCTGTTGGTACATCTTTCTGCATCTGGTACAAAAACCATTCTATCAGAAGCCGCCTTTTTGGTCAAATGCCTCCCACAGGTTCTTCGACCTTTACCTTGATCTTCTTCGGATCAGTCGGGAAGGTCTGCCTCCAGAATGGCGTTATGCTGGCATCGGCCTTTTCTATTGCGGGCTGGAATGTCTGGATGATCGTCTGGAATGCCGCACGGTCCTTGCCGAGCAGTGCTTGCGCCAACGCGGCCTTGTCGAATTGCCATACCATCATCGGAGAGTTGTCGACAGCGATGGAAAGTACGCCAGTCGAGCCTTTATTGGTACTGCTCGCAAGCGACACGGAAACCTTGGTTGGATCCGCGAATGCTACAGCTTCTCCATTATAACCATCAACGGTTTGTTTCGCGCAAGCTGATGCCAGATCTGATGTACTGACCGATGCGAATGTAGCCACGACACTTTGCGAAATTGCAGCAGTATTGCCGCTCCCGAGTGTCTGCTGGATATCGGAATAAGAAGCTGTTGCCGTACCCTCGACACCAACGGACCCGCTCGGAACGCTTGAAAGAGCAGCAGCGCGTATAGCATCAGTAAGCTTAGTGGCCAGAATGGCTTTGGCTTTTGTTAGATCGGCGGCGGCGACAGCCGGCTCATTGCCCACAAAACCGCCACTTATAGTGCCGCTCGAAAGCGCGGAGAACCCTGTGTACCGCGGCGTACCCTTGAAGCCCGGAATAGTGAATTGTGTAGGAGTCGTGCGGTTATACACATCGCCCGGCGCGTCGGCATATATAGTCGCAGTGATAGAACCGGGTACTATCGTGTTATCAGAGTGCTTCGTCATGCCGGGAACAACGATTGAATCACGAATACGATATATCTTTCCATCCGGCGCGGCGAACCGCGTGTTCGCAATAAGACGCTGTGTCGCGGTGCTGTACGTGTTGGTTATTGCTATAACACCGGTCGCTTGGGTCGAAACCTGTTGCGTTCCACTCGCTGAAACGGTAGTTGTCGCTGACCGTGTGACTGAAATAACTTTGTATGACAATACACCGGACGATGCGTTCGGAAACGCCTGCACAACAAGCTGCGATGTGATCATCTGTGACTTCGGATGAATGGTTACTGTAGCGCCCTGGAAATAATAGAGTGATATTGCCGCACCCGCAGCACAGCCGATCGCTATTACAATAAGCGCAATGACAAAACGAAAAAACCTGCGGCCGGAACGCGGTCTATGCGACTGCTGTGGATACTCAGGCTCAGTCTGCTGGCGACGATGGCCCACGGGTATGTCGTGGATAGAACCGTGTTTCTTTGGCGCTATCATGTCCTGCATCATATAAAATAAGTATACAGCAATAATTTCTACAAAGCGGCGGTTTCCAGCATCATGATAGCATCGGCTGTGGGCGAACGACTAATAACGTGTTGTGCCAGGCGGCTATTGCGCAAAGGTCGCACCGTTCCGCCCTGTGGAAAAAGGTTCGGAAACGCGGCGTTGTCTGACTGTGCAAGCATCCTCGCGAACCACATTGCAGACGGCTCTTGTGCGATGACAAGCACGTCGCTCGGCAGGTAGTGTGGCGCGAGATCAAACACTGCATCTATATATTGTTTAACAAAGTGTGCAGATGTCGCAGCAAGCGGCTCCGCAAGCGCAGAGTGGATTGGCGAACTCTCGTGTTGCATGAGGCGAAGTGATGAACGCACTTCTGCATCGCTCATGTCAGTATGCGCGCGCAGCGTGCGCAGCAGTGTATTTGTGCCGATCGGTATCGTCACACGGCCATATGGAACGGAATCGTGCACGGGGATAAGCTCGGTCACCTCGCCGGTGACTGTGCACAGCAGCATGCCTTGCTTGTCCGGGAAAAGATCACCAACAACACTTGAAGCGGCGGTCCCCAACGCTTGGAATGAGATCGGAATAGTGTCGAACGATTCGGAAACAGCGGCACTCACCGCGGATATAACATCATCGTTATGGTCCCATTCAAGCCCATGCTTTCCCTGCCTCAATGTTGACCATGGCGGAGAAAAAAACACCACGGCACGAGCTGGATAGGTTGTTTCTCGAATATTTTGCAAAGCAATATACAGGGCGTCTTTTATTTCAACAAGAAGCGTGGCTCCGGAGAGTCTTTGCGGTACAGGTAAATGAACCCTCGATCCTGCCAAAAATACAGGCTTATCTTGGGCTGTGCCGGATTGATCTTTAACGGGGATATACGCCAGCGCCGCGCCAACACTTCCGTTCTCAACATCGACAATGAGCACGATCTCATTCTCCACTTTATCTTTTCGAAAGAGCGACCACATGCAAACAGTATATAACAAAAAAATGCCGGCAGGATTTTTATACAGTCTTATTTAGTCAACACTGCTTTGATGCGGCGGATACCTGCCGAGACGGCTTCCTCTTTTTGGATCTTGAAATGTCTGCCGCCTTCCGCCAACTCGCCGGTGTGTTCTACATGCGGGCCGCCGCAGAACTCTATCGAATATGTTTGTGCGAACTGCGGATCTTCTTTCGTCGCACCTTTCGGGCCGATGGAATAGACGGAAACCATGTCGGGATATTTCTGCCCGAACTCGTGTTCCGCGCCAAGCTTTTCCGCATCTTCCTTCGCCAACTCGCTGTGCACGACAGGCAAGTCTTCCGTTATTTTTTCATTGACGATACGCTCAACTTCCCTTTTCTGCTCATCGGTCATCTTTTGTCCGTAGGAAAAATCTATGCGCAAACGCTCCGCAGTAATATTACTCCCACGCTGATGCACATCAGGGCCGAGCACGATCTGCAAAGCTTTGAGCAAAAGATGATGCGCGGTGTGCAAACACGTCGTCTCCGCAGAAACATCCGCCAAACCTCCCTTGAACTTTTGTTCCGAACCGGCGCGAGAAAGTTCCTGATGTTTTTTGAGCAGTTCATTGAATCCGTCTATATCAATCGAATGAATATTTTTCGCAGCAGCTTCTTCCAAGATCAATTCCAATGGAAAACCGTATGTTGTGACAAGCTGGAAAATATCTTCTGCGGAAAGTGCGCCGTCCTTTGCGCATCGCGCGAACTCTTTCATCCCGCGTGCAAGCGTGACGCGAAACCTCTCTTCCTCTTTTTGCACAGCATCCTGAATGGATGTAACTTGCCGTTTAATGTCGGGATATGATTCCGCATACATCTCTGCGAGGGTCGGCACGATCTTCGCCAATTCGCCAGCCCCGACGCCGAGCATGTCGGCGTAGCGAACGGCACGGCGAATGAGCCTGCGTACAAAATACCCTTGATCGGTATTTGACGGCAACACACTATCCGCAATGAGGAACACCGAGGCTTTTATATGGTCGGCGATTATGCGAAATGCTCGCGTGTCGTCTACATTTTCTCCGTATTTCTTTCCTGACGCACGTTCGAGGTGGTCGAGTATCGGACGATGGCAAGCAGCGATAACGTCCGACACGCCGGATGCCGCCATCGTGATGCGTTCCAACCCGCCGCCGAAGTCGACATTCTGTTTCGGTAGTAAACCGAATGTGCCGTCCGACTTCTTGAAATATTGCATAAACACCGAGTTGCCTATTTCAACAAAACGGCCGCAGTCGCAATTGGGGTGGCAATGCTTGCCGAACTTTTCGTCATGTGGCGTACCGAAATCATAAAATATTTCAGAGTCAGGGCCGCCCGGCTCGCCGGCGGGCATCGCACTCGGTACACCGGCGCGACTCCACCAATTTTTCTTCACGTCGTAACCAAAAATTCGTTCCCCTTCGCTCATCCCTCTTTCATATCCTTCGGCCTCCGAGCCGATGATTGTGTCGCGCGCTTCAATCCCCTTCTCTGCAAAGAGAGTTTTCCAGATAGAAACTGACTCTGTATCGGGTAACAAATTATTTTTCTCGTCGCCAATGAAAACGGTCACATATAATCGCTTCGGATCGAGCCCGACGCCTTCATCGCCATCGGTCAAAAAGGTGAATATCCAGCGCAACTGTTCCTTCTTGAAATAGTCGCCGAGCGACCAGTTGCCGAGCATCTCGAACAGTGTGGTGTGGCGATTGTCACCCACCTCCTCGATGTCGCCGGTGCGAAAAGCTTTTTGAGAATCCGCGATGCGTGTGCCGGCGGGATGATCTTTACCGAGAAGATAAGGAACCATCGGCTGCATGCCGGATCCGGTGAAGAGCGTTGTCGGATCATTCTGCGGCACGAGAGAGGCAGCAGGAATAATAGCGTGCCCGCGTGCCTTGAAAAACGTCAAATATCGCGACCGTATCTGGTCGAATGTCATGTAGTAAAAATAGCGTGTTTGTCGGTTAAGCGCAATCTCCTACCTCTCCTGATACCCCGGCACGAGCTGCACAATAGCCCGCGCGGATGTATTGGAACCATCCAATCCGGTGCATGAGAGCGTGAACGGTGTCTCTGCTTGGATCGCAGCCGTCGTATACGAGCCGCTGTCGTCCGTCAC
>CAIMFR010000039.1 GCA_903840375.1 Candidatus Adlerbacteria bacterium | reverse complement strand
TCTCGAAGGCTGGCAGCGTGCACGTGCCGACTTCGCCAATTTTAAAAAGGAAGAGGCGCAGATGGTCGGTGAGCGTGAGGATCGTGTTAAGGCAGAAATCGCCGAGTCGATCATTTCCGCACTCGACGCGTTCGAGATGGCAATTAAAAGCCCGTCATTCCAGACCGTGGATGCACAATGGCAGAAGGGAATGACTGGTGTATATCAGCAACTTGTCCAATCACTCGGTAAAAACGGCATCGTACAGACCGGCGGTTTTGGTAAAGAAAAAGAGCTGGTAGGCAGACCGTTCGATCCGGCGCAGCACGAGGCTGTGCGCGAAGTTCCGGTTGAAACCTTGGAGCTCGATCACACAGTTGTATCGGTTGAACGCTCGGGATATAGTATTGGCGAGAGAATTATTCGGCCCGCGCAGGTATCGGTTGGGGCATTCACAAAATAGCATTACAGGTAATCATTAAAAACATATATGGGAAAAATTTTAGGCATAGATCTGGGCACAACGAACTCAGCGATGGCGGTCATCCGCGGAGGAGAACCGCACATCATTGAGAACGCGGAAGGTGCGCGCACGACTCCGTCCGTCATTGCGACAAGTAAGACCGGCGAGCGTGTAGGAGGTCTCATAGCACGTCGTCAGGCGGTGACCAATCCGAAGAATACGGTCTATCAGATCAAGCGCTTCATAGGGCACAACTTCGACGAGCCTGCGGTCCAGAAAGACAAATCTGTGGTCCCGTTCGAGATGCGCAAGTCGCAGAATGGCGGTATCGAAGTCGCAATGAACGGCAGCTGGTATCGACCGGAAGAAATCTCCGCGATGATCTTGCAGAAATTGAAGGCAGATGCGGAGAAGCGTCTCGGCGAACCTATCACTGAAGCGGTCATCACTGTTCCTGCATACTTCAACGACGCACAACGCGCCGCGACTCGCGATGCAGGCAAGATAGCCGGCCTCGATGTTAAACGCATCATCAACGAGCCGACGGCTGCGGCGCTCGCGTACGGTTTCGACAAAAAGAAAAATGAAAAAATCGTCGTCTTCGACTTCGGAGGCGGCACGTTCGATATTTCCGTGCTCGAGGTTGGCGACGATGTTATTGAAGTGAAGGCGACAGACGGCGATGCACACCTCGGCGGTAAGGATATCGATCAGAAAATAATCGAGTGGATCGCGGCAGAGTTCCAGAAGGAGAGCGGCATCGACGTGCGCAACGACGCGCTCGCGCGACAGCGTCTCGATGAGGCTGCGGAGAAAGCAAAGATCGAACTTTCGACTGCGGTAGATACCGAAATAAATATTCCGTTCATCACGTCCGACGCATCCGGTCCGCGCCATCTCCTGCTCAAGATGTCGCGCGCGAAGCTTGAAGAACTTTCTGCGGAATTCATCGACCGCGCGATGGCGATAACGAAGCGCGCGATGGAAGCTTCGCCGTTCAAGATTCCTGACATTCAGGAAGTCATTTTAGTCGGCGGTCAAACTCGCATGCCGGCACTCCAGTCGGCAGTCGAGAAATTCTTCAACAAAAAGCCGAACATGAGTGTCAACCCGGACGAAGTGGTGGCGATTGGCGCTGCGATCCAGGGCGGTATCCTCGGCGGGGAGGTTCGCGATGTTCTCTTGCTCGACGTCATTCCGCTTTCGCTCGGCATCGAGACGATGGGCGGCGTCGCAACGAAACTCATTGAGCGCAACACGACCATTCCGACCAGTCGTTCGCAGACATTCTCTACGGCGTCGGACAACCAGACATCTGTCGAGATCCACATCACGCAAGGCGAACGTGCGATGGCCGGCGACAACAAATCACTCGGACGGTTCGTGCTCGACGGGATTCCGCCCGCGCCGCGCGGTTTGCCGCAGGTTGAAGTGACATTCGATGTTGATGCAAACGGCATCCTCTCGGTCAAAGCGAAAGACAAGGCGACCAACAAAGAACAATCGATCCGCATTGAAGCATCATCCGGACTTTCCGACACCGACATCGAGAAGATGCGCAAAGATGCCGAAGCGAACGCCGACACCGACAAGAAGAAAATGGAACTTACGGAGGCGCGCAACACTGCGGACCAGGGAATCTACGCCGCACGCAAAGCATTGCTCGATAGTAAAGGCAAGATCCCGACTGAACTTGAGACCGCAATAAACGAAAAGATCACCGCGCTCGAAGGTAAGAAAACTGCGGACGACGGTGTTGCAATAAAAGAAGCGACTGAAGAACTTTCGCGAGAACTTTCCAAAGTCTACGAAGCGGTCCAGAAAGCGAGCGCACAATCCGATCCGACAGGCGAACAAACTCCTCCGAAGGAGGATGCTGACGGAACATCATCAGGCGAACAGAAATAGTAAAAATTAAATGAAATGTAAAAAGCGGACCATTTAGGTTCGCTTTTTACATGAAAATAGTAGGCTGTCAACAAAACACAATTTGTGCTATAGTAAAGACCTATGGCCGAGAAGGTAACACAAAAGAAAGCCGCGAGCGTGGGGTCTGTCTTCCGCGCATATTACGTGTTCGGCAAGAAGCATCTGTGGCTTGTGCTAGGCGTACTTTTGGGCGGTATTGGCACACAGGCCATGAATCTTGCGGCACCGCTTTACTTGCGAAAACTCATCAATGCTCTTGTCGTACAGACACCGAGTGCCGCGGCGGCGCAGGCATTATCCGGGATCATCGGAGCAATTTTCCTTTGGTGGTTTTTCGGATGGGCGATGAGTCGCATACAGCATTTCTGCAATGTATATTTCGAATCTCGCGTGATGAGTGACTTGTTTGAGAGTTCCTTCGAGTATCTCATCGCGCACTCGCATAACTTCTTTACTTCGCATTTTGCCGGCTCATTGACGCACAAGCTTAGTAAATATGCGCGGGCATTTGAAACGCTATTCGATATCTTTGCGACGCGATTCTTTCCGACATTTCTATTCGTTGTAGGAGCTGTTGTCGTGTTATTTATGCATAGCCATGTGCTCGGCATCGCACTCGGTGTATGGTCCGTATTCTTCGTGTTACTCCAGATATACCTCGCAAACAGACGCCAGCCGATACGAGCCGAACGCGCGGAAGCGGACACTCGTATAACGGCCTCACTGTCGGACGCTATCTCCAATCACACAACGATATCGCTCTTCTCCGGTCGTGGTTTCGAGGGCAACCTTTTTACGTCTATCGTAGAAACGTGGCGTCGCATGACACAGCGTTCATGGGTCGCGGATGTGTGGATATGGTCAGTACTCGGTTTGTCCATGATAGCCATCGAAGGAGGTCTTTTGTACGGCGTGCTCATATTTTGGGGGCGAGGACTTCTGACCATCGGCGATTTCATGCTTATTCAAGCGTATCTCCTGACGGTGCTCGATCAACTTACCGGTATCAACACAGATCTGCGCCGCCTATATGATGCCCTCGCAGACGCCGGCGAGATGGTCGAGATCCTTAAAACAGTCCACGAGGTGCAGGATGCTCCGGGTGCAAAAAATATCGCAGTGCAGAAAGGGGAAATAAATTTCAAGGATGTTTCTTTTTACTTCCACGAAACGCGGCCGATACTCGAACATCTTGATATCATTGTGCACGGCGGCGAGCGCGTGGCACTTGTCGGACCGTCCGGGGCAGGAAAGTCGACGATCACTAAAATCCTTTTGCGCCTTTACGATGTGGCGGGCGGCTCAATAGAAATCGACGGACAAAATATCGCGCACGTCACGCAAGATAGTCTCCGCAATGCTATCGCGTTCGTCCCGCAAGAGCCGATCCTCTTCCACCGTTCGCTCATGGACAACATTCGTTATGGCAGTCGCGACGCGACCGATGCGGAAGTGATGGAAGCGGCGAAGCTTGCGCACTGCCACGAATTCATCGAAGCTTTGCCGGAAAAGTACGACACGTTTGTCGGTGAGCGCGGCGTCAAACTTTCCGGCGGAGAACGCCAACGTGTCGCCATTGCCCGCGCCATTTTGAAAAATGCGCCGATACTTGTGCTCGACGAAGCGACATCAAGTCTCGACTCGGAATCAGAGATGCTCATTCAAGACGCGCTCGAGGTGCTGATGCGCAGCAAGACCGTCATCGTTATTGCGCACCGTCTTTCCACAATTATGAAGATGGATAGAATCATCGTGCTCGACGGCGGCAAGGTTGTTGCAGAAGGCACGCATGATGAACTGCTCGAGCAAGGCGGTCTCTATCAAAAATTGTGGAGTATCCAAGCAGGCGGCTTTTTGCAGGACGGTGAGGAGGAGGCCTCCTAGGTTTTGCGCTTACAAAAGTATTTGGTACTATAACCTGCACAATGGCACAGAAAAACTATTACGAAATATTGGGCGTTGATAAAAAAGCTTCGAAAGAGGATATTAAAAAGGCTTTCCACAAGCTCGCGCACAAGTATCATCCGGACAAAAGCACCGGAGATGCGGACAAGTTTAAAGAGGCGAGCGAGGCCTATTCTACCCTTTCTGACGACAAAAAGCGCAGTGAGTACGACTCATACGGCCGTACGTTTGCCGGTGATGCCGGTCCTGGCCCGGGAGGTTTTGGTTTCAACGGCCAGGGGTTCGACTTCTCTCAATTCCAGCAACAAGGTTTCGGCGGCTTTGGAGATATTTTCAATGACATATTCAACGGTCAGATGGGCGGCAATCCTCGCGGTGCCGCGCGCGGTCGCGATATTTCGATCGATATAGAAGTATCATTCAAAGAGTCAATCTTCGGCACGACGCGCCGAGTTCTTTTGGCAAAGACGGCACAGTGCGAAACTTGCCACGGTTCCGGTGCGCAACCCGGCACAAGTATGGAAACTTGCACGCATTGTAACGGCGCTGGCAAGATCCACCAGACGACTAACTCGTTCTTCGGCGCTATCACCATGGAACAAGTGTGCGGCCATTGCCGCGGCACCGGAAAGATGCCGAAAGAAAAATGTAAGACTTGCAAAGGCGACGGCGTCTATCGCAAACAAGAAGAGATAGAGATAAACATACCGGCCGGGATCGAAGGTGGCGAAATGATCCGCCTCTCCGGCGCAGGTGAAGCCGTTGCAGGTGGCACCTCCGGCGATCTATATGTAAAAGTGCACGTACAGGCGGACAAACGATTCAGAAAAGACGGTGCGAATCTTGTCACTGATCTGTCCGTCAAGCTTTCCGATGCTTTGCTCGGCACGGAATACAAAGTGGAGACACTCGACGGCGACGAAATGCTCTCGATCCCGGCAGGTGTGTCGCACGGCGAAACATTGCGTGTCAAAAACAAAGGCGTACCCATGGGTCGAGGCAAACGCGGCGACCTATTTGTCAAAGTGAGCATCACGTTGCCTCAAAAACTTTCCAAGGAGGCGAAGAAACTCATAGAGCAACTGAAAGAGGAGGGTGTGTAGAACAAAATCATCATTTTCTGCTAGTATTGTTTTATGACAGAAAACAAAAAGAGACTTTTGACCGGCATCAAACCGACCGCGGAGACACTCCATCTCGGCAATTATTTCGGCGCACTCAAACCGTTCCTCGACATGTATGGCGAGTATGAGAGTTTCTTGATGCTTGCCGACTATCATGCACTCACCACGGTGCGCAATGGCGAAACACTGCGACACAACTCATACGAGGTTGTTCGTGATTATCTCGCCGCAGGTTTTGATCCGAAAAAAGCGATTCTTTTCCAGCAGTCTGCAATAGGTGTGCACCCCGAGTTGGCGTGGATATTCGAATGTCTCGTAACTGTGCCGTTTCTCATGATGGCGCACGCATACAAGGATAAAGTTTCGAAGGGCGAGGAAGCAAACACCGGTTTATTCAATTATCCAATGCTCATGGCGGCGGACATTCTCCTCTATGACACGGATATCGTTCCTGTCGGCGAGGATCAGAGACAGCATGTCGAGTACGCGCGCGAGGCGGCGTCGAAATTCAACAAAGCATACGGTCAGACATTCAAAGAACCGCAAGAAAGAATCTTGAAAGAGGTTGCCATTGTCCCGGGCACGGATGGCAGAAAGATGAGCAAGAGTTACGGCAACGTGATCCCACTTTTTGGAACAAAGGACGCTATCACGAAAGCAGTAATGAGCATCGTGACCGATTCTTCCGGTGGACGTCCGGTGAATGTATATTCTATTCACAAATTGTTCAAGACTGAAGAAGAACTTGCGCCTCTCTACGAGGAGAACAGCGGGAAATATAAGCTCTTGAAAGACGCTCTGGTGGAGGATATAGAAAAAATGATAGCGCCGATGCGCGAGCGCCGCGCCGGCGTTTCCGACGAGGAGGTAAAGGATATTTTGAAAGACGGCACTGAAAAGGCTCGCGCGATCGCAGAAGCAAAGATGAAAGACGTGCGAGCGAAGATTGGTGTTACGCTATAGCTTCATAAACTGTCAAGTCTTTCTGAAACCTGCTTTTTAGCGCATTATGGTTGTATATGGAACGTATTTTTATTGACTCTCTAAAGGAGAAGGTGGGCGAACGGGTGCTTATCAAATGCTCCGTCGCTGTGCGGCGCGACCAGGGTAAAATGGTATTCTTTGAATTTCGTGATTTGAGCGGTTCGGTCCAAGGAGTAGTTTTGCCGAAAGAAACTGAGGTGATATCTGTGGCGAAAGAACTTCGCGTGCAATCTGCTGTCGTCGTGGAAGGCATCGTCAACAAGCGCCCGGATAAAAATATCAATGCAAACGTGCAGAATGGTGACATCGAATTGGAAATAAAAAATATCGAGATTTTGAGTTTGGCGGATGTGTTGCCGTTTAAGCTTGATGCGGAACTCAACCTCGACACATACCTCGACCATTTGCCGCTCACACTTCGCGGTGAACGCGCTCGCGCTATTTTTAAAGTACAGGCGGAGATTATGAGAGCATACCGTGCGTTTTTGGTTGGTCAAAGATTCACCGAGTTTCAAGCGCCGAAGCTTATCGGCGATGATGCGGAGGGAAGCGGGGAAGTGTTCGAGGTGAAATATCTCTACGACAAGGTTGCCCATCTCGCAACTTCGCCGCAACTCTATAAACAGATAATGGTCGGTGTTTTTGAGCGAGTGTTCACAACCGGCAATGTTTTTCGCGCGGAAAAGCACAGCACGAGCCGGCACGTAAATGAGTACACGTCTATCGATGCAGAGATGGGCTTCATCAAAGACCACACGGACATCATGACGATGGAAACCGAGCTTATACGCACAATATGCGAACATCTTTCGAGTACCTGCCCGAAAGAGTTTGCACTTCTTGGTGCTGACATTCCGATTGTGCCGACGAACATTCCGCATCTTAAATTGCGCGAGGCGCAAGAACTTATTTTCAAAGAGACCGGCAAAGACGTTCGTACCGAGCCGGATCTCGAGCCTGAAGACGAGCGTTGGCTGTGTGAATGGAGCAAACGCACAGAAGATTCCGACTTTATATTTATCACGCACTATCCTGTTTCCAAGCGTCCGTTCTATACGTACGAAGATGAGAATGATCCGGGCTTCACCAAGAGCTTCGACCTGCTGTTCCGCGGTATCGAAATAACGACAGGCGGACAGCGCAGGCACGACTATGACAACCTAGTTGCCGGAATGAAGATGAAAGGTTTAGATCCGGAGAAGTTTTCGTTCTACCTGCAAGCTTTCAAATGCGGTATGCCGCCGCACGGCGGGTGGGGAATGGGCTTAGAGCGACTCACTGCACGAATGCTCAATGTTGCGAATGTAAAAGAGGCGACACTATTTCCGCGCGACATCAACCGCATCGACACACTTCTCTCAACTCCGGACGAACAAAAATAATATGAAAATATTATTCGCGGACAAACCGAAAAAAGACGCGGTTGTTGTTCGTTTTGTTGTCGGAACGCTCAATAAGTTTGTCGAGAAAGACGGCATGTCTGAGCTGCAGATCGGATTTGGAAAAGATGCAATGCTTTCCCGCCGCAAGATAATTTTATTTTTGCGAAAAATAATCGCGACTGCAAAACAGCATCAGCTTAAAAACATATCGGTAGATTGGAGTGACATTCGTGCGCTTACGTCTAAAGATATTTCTGACGCCTCGCTCGGCGAGTTGGCGGCGATCGCATTCATGATGGCGGACTTCGAATTCCTTTCTTACAAACAAAAGCCGGAGGATGGGTTTCCATTCATAGAAAACATTTCCATAATCAATGCGTCGAAAGAAGCACAGAACGGTTTTCGCAAAGGTGAAATCGTAGGAAAGGAAGTTAATGCGTGCAGAGTGTTGTCCAACACTCCAGGTGGTGACATGACACCGAAACTTCTCGCTACTGCCGCAAAGAAAATGCTAACAGGAACATCGGCAACAGTGAAGGTTCTCGGACAAAAAGAGATGGAGAAGCTCTGCATGGGCGCGGTGCTTGGTGTTGCGAAAGGTTCGACAGAGGAACCACAGTTTATTATTGCGGAATATTCAGGCGCACCGAAGTCGCAAAAACCGCTCATTCTAATCGGCAAAGGTGTCACGTTCGACAGCGGCGGACTCAATATCAAAACGGGCGACCACATGTACGAAATGCACATGGATATGTCAGGCGGCGCGTCTGTCTTGCATGCAGTTGCGCTCGCCGCGAAATTGAAAGTTAAGGCAAACGTCATCGCACTCGTGCCTGCTGTCGAGAATATGCCGGGCAATGATGCGTTGCGACCGGGCGACATTCTCAGATCACTTTCCGGCAAAACTATCGAGGTGCTTAATACCGACGCAGAAGGTCGCGTCATTCTCGCTGACGCAATAACGTATGCGAAACGCTACGAGCCGTCGGCCGTCATCGATGTTGCTACGCTCACCGGAGCATCTCTTGTTGCGCTTGGCACGCAAGCGTCAGGCTTGATGTCGACCGACGGCGAGCTTGAAAATACGATACGCGAGCTTGGTGAATTGTCCGGCGACTATGTCTGGCCGTTCCCGCTTTGGGAAGAATATGAAGATATGGTGAAGGGCGTATTCGGCGACGTGCCGAACATCCCAACATCCAACAGCCGTTATGCAGGAGTGATAGGCGGCGGTATGTTCTTGCGAGAATTTGCAAAAGAACTCACTTGTCCATGGGCACACTTGGATATCGCACCACGAATGACTGCATCGCCTAATGAATACCTGGCCAAAGGTGCGGCAGGCGCACCGGTGCGTCTCCTTCTTGCTATCATTGAAAAGTATGCAGACAGCGCACATCGTTAAAACCCATGTGTTCGAAGGTCCGCTCGACTTGATGCTTGAACTCATCGAGAAGCGGAAACTGCTCATCAACGACGTGTCGCTTGCGCAAGTTGCAGATGACTACATAGCGCAGGTCAATGCAATGGATCAGATGTCGGTTGGTGACACTGCGGAATTTATCTCGCTTGCCGCAACACTTCTTCTCATAAAATCGCGCTCACTTTTGCCGACTCTCACGGTGTCCGAGGAAGAGTCATATGCTATTAAAGAACTCGAGTATCGTCTCGCGTCGTACCAGATCATAAAAGATGCCGCAGGTTTGGTAGGCAGATCGTCCGAGCAGCCTACGATGCATGAGTGTGCGGAGCGTGAAGTAAAACCTATTTTTTTATTCGACCAGTCGCTCACACTTGAGTCGTTGCGCGAGGCCGCGCAGATGCTCGTCGACGGATTCCCGAAGTTGCTCGCATTGCCGAAAGTGGAGGTGAAAAAGATCCGCTCGCTTGAGGATGTCATAGAGAACATGACACAGCGAATAACGTCTGCTTTCAAAATGTCGTTCAAAGATTTCGCATCCCCTGCGGCTGCCGAGGAGGGAAAATACGGCATCATTGTGAGCTTTTTGGCGCTTCTCGAACTCGTGAAGCAAGGTATAATACAAGCTGAACAGCAAGAGCATTTCGGCGATATAACGCTTGAATCCGACACTGTTTCTATTCCATCGTATGAATGATGAACAAGCGGCAGCAAACATAGAGGCGGTACTTTTTGCTTTCGGCAAACCGATGTCGCGCGTCGAACTTTCCGATTCTATTGGTGCGGATGTCGAAACGATAGAGCGTGCGATAGAAATTTTACAAACTCGTTCACATTCCGGCGGTATTATTCTTGTCGATGATGGCACGAATATCGAGTTGCGCACTGCACCTACTGCTGCAGAAATGATCGAACGTATTCGTACAAAAGATCTTTCCGGTGATATAGGCAAGGCAGGTCTTGAAGTGCTCGCCGCCATCTTATATCGCG
Source organism: Candidatus Adlerbacteria bacterium (assembly GCA_903840375.1). GTDB lineage: Bacteria > Patescibacteriota > Minisyncoccia > Phycocordibacterales > SBAW01 > GWA1-54-10. The sequence goes on along the minus strand of CAIMFR010000039.1, from coordinate 3,090 downwards.
GTCCGGTGACTCGCTCCGAGATAGACTTCATGCGCGGAGTGAATTCGTCTCAGGTAGTGCGCACGCTGCTTCAGCGTGGACTTATCCGCAAGGCGCAACGCGGCGCGGAAGGCAGAGCCTCCAAGCTTGAGCCGACGACGGAATTACTTGCAGAGATGGGCATTTCTAAACTTTCAGAAGTCCCTGAATACGAGCAGGTACGAGAAAAATTATCCGTATTAGAGGCGGCGTACCGTCAAACGGAACAAGCATGATAACTGAAGAAACAAAACACATTTACGCGGGCCTTTTGCTTTCAGCACTCGTTTGCATGTTGATATTCGGAGGCAGCGCAACTGCGGTTTATGTCATGCATAAACATGCGAACAAACCCACAGTTGCACACCCGACATTTCCGGGAGTTTTTTCCATCAACCCCGACAGCTTGACCGCACATGCCGCACTTCTGTATGACCCGACGAATGGCGAAATTTTATTTGCAAAGAATGCAAGTACTTCGCTGCCGCTTGCATCGATCACCAAACTCATGACCGCAGAGGTTGTACTTTCCAATGGAGCTGTCGACAACAAGATGCATCGAATAACTATCGAAGATATCGCGCCTGAAGGCGACTCCGGATTGCGCCCCGGTGATGTTTTTTCCGTCGTAGATCTTCTTAAGCTTGGTCTCGTCGCTTCATCCAATGATGCTATGGCTGCCGCGGCTGCGAGTATCGGCACAGATCCAGTCGCGCTCATGAATCAGGAGGCTCATGTTCTTTCGCTTTTCCAAACTCGTTTTTTCAACACCACAGGTCTTGATGTTGATACAGAGACATCCGGTGCATACAGCTCCGCATACGATGTTGCACGGCTTGCCGCGTACTTTTATAGAACCTATCCGCATTATTTTGAGTTGACCACGAAGCCGAGTGTGTCTGTCAAAACCGATGGTCGAACCATCTCAGCAGTTGCAACCGACGCACCACTCCTTTCTATACCGCAGCTTGTAGGTGCAAAGACCGGATATACTGATCTCGCCGGCGGCAATCTTGTCGCGATATTTGACGTCGAAATAGGTCATCCTTTGGTTGCAGTCGTACTCGACTCTACAGAAAACGGCCGTTTTGTCGACATGCGCACTTTGATAGATGCCGCGGTGCGGTAATATAAGAATATATATGAAAACTGTCGAGATCATGTTGGTGTTCATTCCCGCGACGATCTCTTTTCTCATTGGAATAGGTATCACGCCGTTCATTACGCATATTCTCTATGCGTATAAGATGTGGAAGCCAACTGCTGGTAAGACCGCTCTGGACGGTATGCCGGCGGAAACATTCAACGCACTACACAAAGAACGCGAGGTAGGCACTCCGCGTTTCGGTGGCGTCGTGGTATGGGGAAGTGTACTTTTGACGGCGGCACTTCTCTCATCTTTGGCTTATATTATTCCGGATGCGTTCGGAGCTCTTGCTTTTATCAGCCGCAGTCAGACCTGGGTACCGTTTGTGGCAATGCTAGTCGGAGCGACCGTCGGTTTCGTAGACGATCTTCTCGAGGTAAGAGGGAAGAAAGGCTTGCGTTTGTCTGTACGGCTAGGGATCATCACTATAATTTCGGTCCTGTGTGCATTGTGGTTCTACTATAAGCTTGGCGTATCTTCAATTTCATTTCCATTTTTGTCGACGCCGATCCATCTCGGACTTTGGTTCATCCCGTTCTTCATGGCGACAATGTTATTCATCTACGCCGGCGGTGTTATCGACGGAATAGACGGTCTTGCCGGCGGTGTTTTCTCAATTATATTTGCAGCGTACGCCGTCATAGCTCTGTTCCAAAATCAGATGGACATCTCCGCATTTTGTGCGGCGATCTTCGGCGGACTTCTGGCATTCCTTTGGTTCAACATTCCTCCGGCACGATTTTATCTTTCGGAGACAGGCACGATGGCGCTCACCGTCACGCTTACGGTTGTTGCATTTCTCACTGACACACTCGGGCATGGCAAGGGTGTGGCTGTGCTTCCGATCATTGCATTGCCGCTTGTCGTTACAGTGCTGTCGAACATCGCACAGATGGTAAGTAAAAAAGTTTTTCACAAAAAGATACTGCGCATCGCACCGCTCCATCATCATTTCGAGGCGATAGGTTGGCCGCCGTATAAAGTGACGATGCGATACTGGGTCGTCGGTGTCCTCGCCGCTATCATAGGTATGAGCATCGCGCTGCTATGAAGAAGACCACGGACACTCCATTTTTGCTGGTCGTGTGCGCATTAGTCACGTTCGGCCTGCTGATATTTACCTCGGCAGCGCTCGGTTTGCTTGCGCATGGAAGCGGCGCTTCTTTCACTTCGGTTGCGGTTGGTCAACTTTTATTCGGACTCCTAATGGGAGGGGTCGCACTGATGGTGTTCTCTCATATAGATTACCGATTATGGAAGCCGTACACGCCGTACTTTTTTGCCGGAGCGGTCATCCTTACATTGCTTACATTCGTGCCGCACATCGGTCTTGCCCTCAAGGGTGCGCATCGTTGGATAGCACTTGGCGGCTTCTCATTCCAACCGGAGGAAATTCTTAAACTCGCCACGATCATGTTCCTCGCCGCGTGGTATTCCGCACGATATAACACGGTGAATACTGTCCGCGGTGGTGTTGTTCCATTACTCGCAATAGCCGGTGGTGCAGCCTTGATATTGCTAGTGCAGCCGAACACCGCTGGCGTCATCGTCCTCGGACTTTCGGCATCTGCAATGCTGTTTGCCGCAGGCGGACGTGTCTCGCATTTTCTTATTTTGTGCACGATAGGTATAGGAGCGATTGTCATTGCTGCATTAATCTACCCGCACGTTGCGGAGCGTATTCGCACATACGCCGACCAGTCTGCCGACCCGCAAGGTTCCGGTTACCAGATACAGCAATCGCTCATAGCGGTCGGGTCAGGGAGGTTGACGGGTCGCGGTTTCGGACAAGGCATAGAGAAATTTTCCTTTCTACCTGAACCGATAGGAGATTCCATCTTTGCGGTCGCGGCAGAGGAGTTTGGTTTTATCGGCAGCGTACTTCTCGTTATTCTTTTTGCCGGTTTTTGCATGCTCGGGTTGCG